>NZ_WBOF01000001.1:3970000-4262500 GCF_009569385.1 Streptomyces kaniharaensis | reverse complement strand
TTCTCCAGCTCGGAGTGGTCCCACGGACCGTCCGGCCGCGGGGCCGGCGGCAAGCCGACCCGGTCGGCCGGGTCCAGCTCGGTCACGTTCTCGCTCTCGGCGGAACCTTCGACGTCATCGGCCGTCTCGTCGGCGCTGATGGCGTCGTCGGCGAGCTGCTCGACAGCGTCCTCGCTCTTCTGGCGACGACGGAACACGGTCACTGTCCTTCCCGGTCCTAGACCGATGCGAATACCTGCTCGGCTTCCTGCGAGGCCGCGGGAATGCTAGACCGCGGCATGGCCGCCGGTCGACCCGAACCCGCCCTCGGCGCGTGCCGACCCGGGCAGCTCGGCCACCTCGTGGAAGTGGGCCTTCTCGACCTGCTGGATGACCAGCTGGGCGATCCGGTCCCCTCGGCGGAAGCTGACTCCCTCGCGCGGGTCCAGATTGACGACGATCACCTTGATCTCTCCACGGTACCCGGCATCGACCGTCCCCGGGGCGTTCACGAGGGCAACACCGCAACGAGCTGCCAGCCCGGAGCGGGGGTGGACGAAGGCCGCGTAGCCGTCCGGGAGGGCGATGGCGATGCCGGTGGGCAGCACGGCCCGCTCGCCGGGCGCCAGCTCGGCGTCGACGGTGGTCCGCAGATCGGCTCCCGCGTCACCGGGCTGCGCGTAGGCGGGCAGCGGCAGCTCGGGGTCGATGCGCCTGATCAGGACGTCCAGCGGCGGCTGGGGGGCGTTGCTCAAGGGTTCACCTCAAAGGCTCGTGCGCGCTTCATCAGGTCCGGGTCGTCGAGGACCTTCCCGATGTCCTCGGGACGACCGTGCGTGGTGAAGTGTTCCAGCTTCACCTGGATGAAGAGTGCCTGCGCCCGAACCGCGACCGGTCCGTCCGGGCCGCCGATCCGGGCCTCGCCGGCGCTGTAGATCTTGCGGCCGTGCACACCGGTGACCCAGGCGCGCAGGTGCAGCACGGAGTCGACGGGGACGGGGCAGAGGAAGTCGGTCTCCAGCCGGCCGGTGACGGCGGGGGCGTGCAGCAGCCAGTTGAGCGTGCCGAGCGTCTCGTCCATGGCGGTGGTCAGCAGGCCGCCGTGTGCGAGGCCGGGGCCGCCCTGGTGGACGTCGCGGACGGTGAACTCGGCGGTGACGTCGAGCCCTTCGCCGGCGACCGCGTCGATCCGCAGGCCGCCGGGGTGCTGCGGGCCGCAGCCGAAGCAGTGCTCGTAGTGGGAGCCGAGCCGGGTACCGGGGGCGGGCGCCTCGGGGGCCCGCGGGGGCAGCACCGCGTCCGGCGGCGGCGTGGTCGGGGACGGCGGCATCGCGGGCGCGGGCAAGTCGGTGGGGGTGATGGGGGTAGTCGTACCGGTCACGGTGAGGAAGCCTACCGAGAACCTACCGACCGGTAGGGAGGCGGCGGGCGGGGGTGCCGTCCCGGCCCGGCCCTTAGGACGCCCACAATGGAGGGCATGTACGACGAACGCCTCACCGTGCCCCGCTCCTGGTGGCTGTTCCCGGTCGTGACCGGGCTCGCGCTCGCGTTGATCCTGCTGCGGGTCAGCGGGCTGGGCGCGCTGATCGGGCTGGTCGTCGGGATCGCCGTCGGCGCGGTCGCGATCAGCAGCTACGGCTCGGCCCGCATCCGCGTGGTGCAGGGCTCGCTGGTGGCCGGCCCGGCCCGGATCCCGGTGGACGCCCTGGGCGCCGCGCACGCGCTGAGCCCGGCCGAGGCGGTCGCCTGGCGCGGGCCGAAGTCCGACGCGCGGGCCTTCATGCTGCTGCGCAGCTACGTCCCGACGGCGCTGCGCGTCGAGGTGACCGACCCGACCGACCCGACGCCGTACCTCTATCTGTCGACGCGCTCGCCGATGAAGCTGGCGGAGGCGCTGGAGGAGGCCCGGCGCGGCGCCCGGGCGTAGCACCCCAGGACAGGGACATACGAAGAGGGACGGTTCCGCTGCTGCGGGACCGTCCCTACGACTTTGTCCTGCCCGGACCTGCCGGTGCCGTCCGCCCGGACGGCCACCGGACCTGCCGTCCGGCTCCGCTGCCCGGAGCCGGAAGGGGCGGGGTGCCGGTCCCGCGTGAGCCGCGGGCGCCGGGCCATGTCCGCCGCGGTGCTCAGGCGCCGCAGTCCCGGCAGATCGGGTTGCCGTTCTTCTCGCTGTAGAGCTGGCTGCGGTGGTGCACCAGGAAGCAGCTCATGCACGTGAACTCGTCGGCCTGCTTCGGCAGCACCCGGACGGCGAGCTCCTCGTTCGAGAGGTCGGCGCCGGGGAGCTCCATGCCCTCGGCCGCATCGAACTCGTCGACGTCGACAGAGCTTCCGCCCTTGTCGTTCCGTCGAGCCTTGAGTTCCTCGATGCTGTCCTCGTTGAGCTCGTCGTCGGTCTTGCGTGGGGTGTCGTAGTCCGTTGCCATTTTTCGCTCTCCCCCTCCGGGTTGTGCGGTGTGCGGTATCTCCAGCGCACGTAACGCATGGGGGGCCGGTCTTGTGCCCGACCCGAGGCGGAGATTTTGCCTTACTTCAAGCCCTGTTACTCAATCGACACTCAGCCAGGGGTCCGTTGGGGTGATCCGCCGGGGTGTGGGAGGCCTCACGCTGGGCCATCTCCGGCCTCGGTCGGGTCCTGCTCGACGGCCACTCACAGTGAGCGTAGGCCGTACCGGTACCTGCCATGTCCCTTGCCCGCCAAGGGGTCGGGTCAATCCCATGGGCGGCCCCAGGGCAGGGTTCCGGTCACGGACGGCAATCGAACCCATCGCGAAGATCATCACTCTCCGGGATCGGCCCACGTCACGGAGCGACACGGTGTGAGCTTGCTCACGTTCGGAATCTTCCGGGACAAATCGCGGAAAATCTACCCAGCCCGGTCGGGCGGCCGCCGGGCCCCGGGGCGGTCCCCCGCCCACGCGCCCCCGGAGCGGCGACGCCGCGGCGGACGGCCGCCCCGAGGGCATGCCAGGCGTGCTAGGCGCTCTTGCGCGCGGCCCGGCGGGCCAGCATCGCGGCCTGCCGCTCCTCGAACTTGCGGGCCTGCCCGTCCAGCTCGTCCAGGAAGACGCCGAGCTCGTCCTGGGCCATCAGGCCCTCCGCGCCGAGGCCGTCGATCTCCATCACCCGCAGGTGCCGCAGCACCGGCTGGAGCACGTCGTCGTGGTGGATGCGCAGGTTATACACCCCGCCGAGGGCGATCTGGGCGGCCGCGCGCTCGAAGCCGGGGATGCCGTGGCCGGGCATCCGGAAGTTGGTGACCACGTCGGCGATGGCCCGCATGGCCTGGTCGGGGGCGATCTCCAGGGCGGCCTTGAGCAGGTTCCGGTAGAAGACCATGTGCAGGTTCTCGTCGTTGGCGATCTTCGCCAGCATCTGCTCGCAGAGCGGGTCGCCGGCGTACTTGCCGGTGTTGCGGTGCGCGATGCGGGTGGCGAGCTCCTGGAACGCCACGTACGCGACGGAGTGCAGCATGCTGTGCGCGTTGTCGGACTCGAAGCCCTCGGACATGTGCGACATCCGGGCCCGCTCCAGCTCGACCGGGTCGACGGCCCGGGTGGCGAGCAGGAAGTCGCGGATGGCTATGCCGTGCCGGCCCTCCTCGGCGGTCCAGCGGTGCACCCAGGTGCCCCAGGCGCCCTCGCGGCCGAACATGCTCGCGATCTCGTGGTGGTAGCTGGGCAGGTTGTCCTCGGTGAGCAGGTTGACCACGAGCGAGACCCGGCCGAGCGGGGTCACCTGGGACTGCTCCACCGCCCAGGCCTCGCCGCCGAGCAC
Organism: Streptomyces kaniharaensis; assembly: GCF_009569385.1. Taxonomy (NCBI): domain Bacteria; kingdom Bacillati; phylum Actinomycetota; class Actinomycetes; order Kitasatosporales; family Streptomycetaceae; genus Streptomyces; species Streptomyces kaniharaensis. Next base: position 4,258,741 of record NZ_WBOF01000001.1, on the reverse strand, counting down.
GCCGTCGAAGTCGCGGCCCCGGCTCCACGGGACGTACTCGTGCGGCATCCACTCCTTGGCCACGCCTAGGTGGCGGTCGAGCTCCTTCTCCACGACCTCTTCGAGGGCCAGGATCAGCCGCGTGTCGGTCCAGGCGCTCGATCCGAGCGAGGTGCTGCGCTGCGCGGGGGCGATGGTCACGGGTCTTGCTCCAGGGGGACGGCACGCTCGGGGACGGGCGCGTTGGGCGGGAAGTCGGCGGACGCACGGACGGACGCACTTACGGTTGCGTAGGTTACGACACCGTAAGTTGCCGGGCCAGGAAAAGACAAGCCGCCCCCGCCAGGCCTTATGTCGTCTTGACGGCCTGGCGGGGGCGGCTGGAAACGGTCGCTCACGGAGGGCGACGGCGCGGCCGCGCGGTGGGCCCCGGAGCGGCCCGCGGGCGGGGTCAGGGGCCGGGGATGCGGACCCGCATGGTGAGGCCGCCACCGGGACGCGGAGTGGCCTCGATGGCGCCTCCGTGGGCGCGGACCACCGAGCGGACGATGGACAGGCCGAGCCCGACCCCCTTGTCGCTACGGGTGCGGTCGGCGCCCTTGATCCGGCGGAACGGCTCGAAGATGTGCTCCAGCTCGTACTGGGGCACCACCGGGCCGGTGTTGGAGACGACCAGCTCGCCGCCGCCCGGCACCTCGGCGGTGGTCAGCTCGACCCAGCCGCCCGGGGTGTTGTAGCGGACGGCGTTCTGCAGCAGGTTGAGCGCGAGCCGCTCCAGCAGCACGCCGTTGCCCGCGACCACGGTCGGATAGAGCGTGGAGCGCAGCTCGACCTCGCGTCGACCGGCCTCGGCGCGGGTCTGTTCCAGCGCCCTGGTGGCGACCTCGGAGAGCTCCACCGGGCGGCGCTCGGTCAGCTCGTTCTCGCTCCGCGCGAGCAGCAGCAGGCCCTCGACCAGCTGCTCGCTGCGCTCGTTGGTGGCCAGCAGGGTCTTGCCGAGCTGCTGGAGGTCGGGTGAGGCCTCGGGGTCGGAGAGCTGGACCTCCAGCAGCGTGCGGTTGATCGCCAGGGGTGTCCGCAGCTCGTGCGAGGCGTTGGCGACGAAGCGGCGCTGGGAGTCGAACGAGCGGTCCAGCCGGTCGAGCATGTCGTCGAAGGTGTCGGCGAGTTCCTTGAGCTCGTCGTCCGGCCCGTCCAGCTCGATCCTCCGGTGCAGGTCGGAGGAGGCGACGTCGCGCGCGGTGCGGGTGATCCGGCCGAGCGGGCGCAGCACCCGGCCGGCCATCGCGTAGCCGGCCGCGAAGGCGATCACGGCGAGACAGACGAGCATGGTGAGCGACTTGCGCAGCAGGGTGTTGAGCGCGGTGTGGGAGCGCGCGAGGTAGTCGCTGGTCAGGCCCTGGTTGAACTGCCCGCTGTTCACCTGGACTCCGTCGACCGTGATGTAGCCCGAGAAGTCGAACTTGCGCGGTGCGAGGGTCTGTACGGAGTCCTGGAAGAAGACGTACATCAGCAGCAGCAGGACGACGCCGGCCATCAGGAACATGCCGCCGTAGAGCAGGGTGAGCCGCATGCGGATGGTGGGGCGGAAGGGCAGCCAGGCGAGCATGCCGTCGCCGGGGGTGTGGTGCGCGGGCTGGTGCAGCCGCGGCGCACGCGGCGGGTGGGCGGGCTTGGGCGGTAGGGCGCGCGGGCCGCCGGCGGGCGCACCGGAGGGCCCGCCGGCCGGGGGCGGGGTGGTCATGACGGTCCTCTCGGGGCGTCCGCCGGAGCGGGCGCGGTGCGGGAATCCGGGGGCGGATTCCGGTCAGATCCGGTAGCCGGAGCCCGGGACGGTAACGATCACCGGCGGGTCGCCGAGCTTGCGGCGCAGCGTCATCACGGTGACGCGCACAACGTTGGTGAACGGGTCGGTGTGCTCGTCCCAGGCCTTCTCCAGGAGTTGCTCGGCGGAGACGACGGCGCCGCCGGCCCGCATCAGCACCTCCAGGACGGCGAACTCCTTGGGCGCGAGCTGGACGGTGCGTCCGTCGCGGATCACCTCGCGGCGGCCCGGGTCGAGCGAGATGCCGGCGCGCTCCAGGACGGGCGGCAGCGGGATGGTCGCGCGGCGGCCCAGCGCCCTTACCCGGGCGACGAGTTCGCTGAAGGCGAACGGCTTCGGAAGGTAGTCGTCCGCGCCGATCTCCAGGCCCTCGACGCGGTCGCTGATGTCGCCGGAGGCGGTCAGCATGATCACCCGGGTCGCCAGGCCCTGCTCGACCACCTTGCGGCAGACGTCGTCGCCGTGGACCAGCGGCAGGTCGCGGTCCAGCACCACGACGTCGTAGTCGTTGACCGCGATGCGCTGGAGCGCGGCCTCCCCGTCGTACACCACGTCGACGGCCATCGCCTCGCGGCGCAGGCCGGTGGCGACGGCCTCGGCGAGCAGCTGCTCGTCCTCGACGACGAGAACCCGCACGGTCGTTGTCCCTTCTCAAGGCCGGCCCCGGAAGCGGACGCGCGGCTCCGACGGTGCCTCCATCCTGCCTGGTCCTTCGGTAAAGCAGCGATAAACTGCCGCCCGGGCACGCTCGGGTGGGGGCCGCGGGTCGCCGTTCGTGTCCTGACCAGTCCGGTTGGACTGTGACACGGGCAACTTTCTCGCACGGGCAGGTTTCCCGGCGCCCGGGGTGGGGAGGACAGCTGCACACCCGCGATCTGGCTGTTGGCCGATCGCACCCACCCGCCGTGCGTTCATCCGCGCCGGCCCTGGGGCTGGGACGTCACCGGGAGCGGCCAAGGCCGTCTCCGCGCCCGACCGGAGCAGCAGACCCGCCGGCTCGGGCGCTTCCGTCGACCGGACCACCACAGGGCGGAGAGCGCACGACCGTGCACGTCCGACACAGTAAGGGGGCCCGTATGGACGCCTTCAAGGCCGGAATCCTGCAGCGCATAGCCAACGCCGAGCAGGATCTGCACCGCGCGATCGAGGCCGGGGACGACTACCTCGCCGAGGTGGAGCAGTCCGAGCTGGACGACCTCCGCCGACTCGCCGCCGAGCACGGCGTGGACACCACGCTGGAGCGCCACCGCACCGCCGCGTGACGCGCCGAGCCGCCTGACCCGACGCCGGTCCTCCGGCACCAGCGGCCCTGAGGGGGCCGTGCGAAACCCCAAGCCCTGGCATCCCGTGCATGCCAGGGCTCTTCGTTTGCCCGTGATCCGGGGGTGACCCCGCTCAGTCCGCCCAGGCGCGCAGCGCGGCCAGGCGTTCCTGGAGCGGCTCGTACACACCGGGGACGGCGGCGACGGTCAGTTCGCCGTCCGGGCCGTGCCCGGGCCGGCCGCCGATCAGGGCTCCGGCCTCGGCGGCGATCAGGCAGCCCGCGGCCCGGTCCCAGGCTGCCAGGCCGCGCTCGTAGTAGCCGTCCAGCCGCCCGGCGGCGACGTCGCACAGGTCCACCGCGGCGGCGCCGCCCCGGCGGACGTCCCGCACCTCGGGCATCAGGGCCAGCAGCACCTCGGCCTGCCGGACCCGTACCGTCTGGACGTAGTTGAAGCCGGTGCCGATCAGCGCCTGCCCCCACGGCGGGGCCGGGCGCGCCGAGATCGGCCGGCCGTCCAGGCGGGCGCCCCGGCCGAGGACGGCGTGGAACAACTCGCCGCGCGCCGGGGCGTACACCACGCCGACGGCCGCCCGGCCGTCCACCTCGGCGGCCACGCTCACCGCCCAGGACGGCAGTCCGTACAGGTAGTTGACGGTGCCGTCGAGCGGGTCGACGACCCAGCGCACCCCGCTGGTGCCGGGGCGCTCGGCGCCCTCCTCGCCGAGGTAGGCGTCCTGCGGGCGGCGCTCGGTGATCAGTTCCAGGACCAGCTTCTCGGAGGCGATGTCCATCTCGGTGACCACGTCGACCGGGCTGCTCTTGGTGCCGGCCACGCCCAGGTCGACGGGCCGGCCGTCGCGCAGCAGGGCGCCGGCCCGGCGGGCCGCGTCCAGGGCCACGTCGAGCAGGTCGTCGAGCAGCCGGTCGTCGGGCAGGGCGGGGCTGGGCACGGGGTTCTCCTCCGGTACGGGTCAGTCAGCGCTCGGCGGCGGCCGGGCGGGGGGCGCGCGGGTTGGGGCAGCAGGCCACCGCGCACACGTCGTGGCTGGGGCCGAGCGCCCCGAGGGCGCAGCGGGCGACGGGCTCGCCGCGCTCGGTGGCGGCCCGCTCCAGGACCAGCTCGCGCACGGCGGCGGTGAACCGCGGGTCGGCGCCGACGGTGGCGGCCCGGGCGACCGGCAGACCGAGGTCGGCGGCCTTGGCGACGGCCTCGGTGTCGAGGTCGTACTTGACCTCCATGTGGTCGGAGACGAAGCCGATCGGGACCATCACGACGGCCGGTGCACCGTCGGCGTGCTGGGCCTCCAGGTGGTCGCAGATGTCCGGTTCCAGCCACGGGATGTGCGGGGCGCCGCTGCGGCTCTGGAAGACCAGCTCCCACGGCCGGTCGGCGACCCCGGTGCGCTCGGCGACCGCCTCGGCGATCAGCTGGGCGACGTCCAGGTGCTGGGCGACGTAGGCGCCGCCCGGCCGGCCGCGGGCCGGGTCGTCCGGGGCCCCGGAGGTCTCGGCCATCGCGTCCGGGATGGAGTGGGTGGTGAACGCCAGCCGCGCACCGGCCCGCACCTCGGCGGGCAGCTCCGCCAGGGCGGCGACGGTGGCGTCGATCATCGGCTCGACGAAGCCGGGGTGGTTGTAGAAGTGCCGCAGCTTGTCGACCCGCAGCTCGGGGTGGCCCTCCTCGGCGAGGGTGGCGAGCGCGTCGGCCAGGTTCTCGCGGTACTGGCGGCAGCCGGAGTAGCCGGCGTAGGCGCTGGTGGCGAGGACGGCGATCCGGCGGTGCCCGTCGGCGGCCATCTCGCGCAGGGTGTCGACCAGGTAGGGCGCCCAGTTCCGGTTGCCCCAGTAGACCGGCAGGTCCAGGCCGTGCTCGGCGAAGTCCTTGCGCAGCGCGGCCAGCAGCTGACGGTTCTGCTCGTTGATCGGGCTCACGCCGCCGAACAGGAAGTAGTGCTTGCCCACCTCCTTCAGGCGTTGCTGCGGGATTCCCCGGCCGCGGGTGACGTTCTCCAGGAACGGCACGACGTCCTCGGGGGCCTCGGGTCCGCCGAAGGACAGCAGCAGGAGGGCGTCGTAGGGGGCGGCGCCGGTGAGGGAGGGTTTGCGCGCGTCGGACATGGCACCGATCCTGCCATTGAGGGGCGGTATGCCGTCGGCGGGGCGGCGCGGGTGTCCGGAAAATACCGTTTGCCAACGCACGTAAGCTGTGTTCACCAGCCATGTTCCTTACGCCCCACGGAGCTCCCCCGTGCTGTCCAGCTACCGCCAGATCTTCGCCGCCCCCGGCACGCTGGCCTTCTCCTCCGCCGGCTTCATGGCCCGCCTGCCGATCTCCATGGCGGGCATAGGCATCGTGACCATGCTCTCCCAGCTGAGAGGGTCGTACGGGGTGGCGGGTGCGGTCTCGGCGACGCTGGCACTGGCCGCCGCCGCGCTCGGGCCGGCGGTCTCCTGGCTGGTCGACCGGCACGGGCAGCGCCGCGTCGCCCTCCCCGCCGCCGCGCTCACCGTCGCCGCCGCGGCCGGACTGCTGCTCTGCGCCCACTTCGGCGCGCCGTCCTGGACGCTGTTCCTGTTCGCCGTCGGGATGGGCGTGATGCCCAGCGCCGGCGCCATGGTCCGCGCCCGCTGGGCCCACCTGTACCGGGAGGACCCGGCCAAGCTGCACACGGCCTACTCGTTCGAGGCGGTGGTCGACGAGTTCTGCTTCATCGTCGGCCCCATCCTCGTCATCGGCCTGGCCACCAACCTCTTCCCCGAGTCCGGGGCGCTCGCGGCCGTCATCGCGCTCACCGTCGGCATCGTCCTGTTCACCGCCCAGCGCCGCACCGAGCCGCCGGTCCACCCGGCCGCGGCCCGCAGCGGCGGCAGCGCCATCCTCAACGGCGGCCTGGTCGTCCTGGTGCTCACCTTCATCGCCACCGGCGCGATCTTCGGCTCCGTCGAGATCGTCACCGTCGCCTTCGCCGACGCCCAGGGCCACAAGGGGCTCGCCAGCTTCGTCCTCGCCGTCTGGGCGCTCGGCTCCGGCCTCGCCGGCATCGTCTACGGCACGCTCAAGCCCACGAACCCGCTGGCCACCCGGTTCTTCGCGGGCGTGGTGATGATGGCGCTCACCATGGTCCCGATCCTGCTCGTCGCCGGCGGCATGCACGGCATCGGCGGGCTGGTCGCGGCCGGCGCCGCCCTGCTGTTCGCCGGCGTCGCCATCTCCCCCACCCTGATCTCCGCGATGGCCCTGGTCGAACGACTCGTCCCAGCCGCCCAGCTCACCGAGGGCATGGCCTGGACCACGACCGGGCTCGCCCTCGGCGTGGCCTTCGGCTCCTCGGCCGGCGGCTGGGTGGTCGACGCCTCCGGTGCCGCCGCCGGCTACTGGGTGCCGCTGGTCGCCGGGGTCTTCGGCGTCCTCGTCGCCCTGGTCGGGCTGCCCCGCCTGCGGGCCGGCGTCCCCGCCACCGAGCCCCACGAGCCCGCCGCGCAACCGGTAGACCTCGAACGGTGAACTGACTACTCTCCTCCCTACTCGCGGGCCTACCCGCGGGTAGAGGGGCGCGCGCCCCCCTAGGACAGGCCCCACGGGCGGCCCCACCGCCCCGGACCCCCGCCGACCCCGTTCGGCCACGGAGCAGGAGGCAGCACGATGCCCCAGGCCAGTACCGCGACCCGCACCCGCTGGACCAACTGGGCCGGCAACCAGAGCGCCCACCCCGCCCGGGTGGCCACGCCCGGCACCGCGGAGGAACTGGCCAAGGAAATCCTGCGCGCCGCCGACCAGGGCCGCACCGTCAAGGCCGTCGGCTCCGGTCACTCGTTCACCTCGATCGCCTCCGCCGGCGACGGCGTCCAGATCCGCCCCCACGCGTTCACCGCCGTCCGCGAGATCGACCGCGCGGCCGGCACCGTCACCGTCGAGTCCGGCCTCCCGCTCCACCGGCTCAACCGGCTCCTCGCCGCCGAGGGCCTCTCCCTCACCAACATGGGCGACATCGAGGTCCAGACCGTGGCCGGCGCCACCAGCACCGGCACCCACGGCACCGGCCGCGACTCCGGCTCGCTCGCCGCCCAGATCCGCGCCCTGGAGATCGTCCTCGCCGACGGCACCGTCCGGCGCTGCTCCCCGACCGAGCACCCCCGGCTCTTCGAGGGCGCCCGGCTCGGCCTCGGTGCGCTCGGCGTGATCACCGCGCTCACCTTCGCCGTCGAACCGGCCTTCCTGCTCACCGCACACGAACAGCCGATGCGCTTCGACGAGGTGCTCGAACGCCTCGACGACCTCACCGCCGTCAACGAGCACTTCGAGTTCTACTGGTTCCCGCACACCGACCGCTGCTCCACCAAGCGCAACAACCGCAGCCAGGGCCCGGCCGCCCCGCTTCCCCGCTTCAAGGAGTGGCTGGAGGACGATTTCCTCTCCAACACCGTCTGGGAGGGCGCCTGCCGGGTCGGCCGCCGCTTCCCCGGCAGCATTCCCGCCATCGCCTCGCTGGCCAGCCGCGCCTGGTCCGACCGCAGCTACACCGACGCCTCGCACAGGGTGTTCACCAGCGCGCGCAAGGTCCGCTTCGTCGAGATGGAGTACGCGGTGCCGCGCGCGGCCGTCGCCGACGTGCTGCGCGAGCTGAAAGCGCTGATCGAACGATCCGACTGGCGGATCAGCTTCCCGGTGGAGGTCCGCTTCGCCCCCGCCGACGACCTCTGGCTCTCCACCGCCTCCGGCCGCGACAGCGCCTACCTCGCCGTCCACCTCTACCGGGGCACCCGCGACCAGGGCTACTTCACCGGCGTCGAACAGCTGATGACCGCTCACCAGGGCCGCCCGCACTGGGGCAAGCTCCACACCCGCGACGCCGAGTACCTCGCCGGTGTCTACCCGCACTTCGGCGACTTCACCGCGCTGCGCGACGAGGTCGATCCGCAGCGCGTCTTCGGCAATCCCTATCTGCGCCGGGTGCTCGGGGACTGATCCGCCGTCCGCTCCGGCATCAACATCCCCCGGTTCATACGACTGTTCTTCAAACACGACACTCCCCCCTTGCCCAAAGAAGGACACAAGGGACGAAAATGCGGCTCTCCGCTCCCGTTTTATGTGAAGATGATCACCGTTCATCCGGCGGCGATCCGCCATTGGGGGCGCGTGCTCTTGAGATTCCCGTGAATCGCGGGAGACTTGAGCGGCGAGCCGCCCCTTCGGATGCCACGAATGGAGTACTGTTCGTAAAGCCTGAGCCTTGGGTCGACTTGTCGACTGCGCCTTCACCGGCAGACTGACGAAGAGCCACGACACAGGCACGCACGGCGACGCCCTTCCCGGATCGTCGCGAGCACTCCGCGTGCGGGGACGGCGGGACACCGAGGCGCGACGTCGACGGATGGCGTGGCAAAAAGGCAACCGTGCCACAGTGGCGTGCCCGGGCGTAATCCCGACACGCCGGGGAACTCAGCAAGGTTGTGGCCAGTCGCGAGCGGGCAGGCCACACTCAGTACGGGAGCAGCGACGCAGGTGACGTCGGCAGGCACCACCCGGGAGGTAACCGTGCCCGAACTGCGGGTTGTGGCCGTCAGCAACGACGGCACACGGCTGGTGCTCAAAGCTGCCGACAGCACGGAGTACACCCTCCCCATCGACGAGCGGCTGCGCGCCGCCATCCGCGGCGACCGGCCGCGCCTCGGCCAGATCGAGATCGAGGTCGAGAGCCACCTGCGCCCCCGGGACATCCAGGCGCGGATACGAGCCGGTGCCTCCGCCGAGGAGGTCGCGCAGGCCGCCGGCATCTCCGTCGACCGGGTCCGCCGCTTCGAGGGGCCGGTCCTCGCCGAGCGCGCCTTCATGGCCGAACGCGCCCGAAAGACCGCCATCCGCCGCAACGGCGAATCCACCGGCCCGCAGCTCGGCGAGGCCGTCGCCGAGCGGCTCGCGCTGCGCGGGGCCGAGAAGGACACCGAACGCTGGGACTCCTGGCGGCGCGACGACGGCACCTGGGAGGTCATCCTCTCCTACCGGGCCGACGGCGAGGGCCGCAGCGCCTCCTGGACGTACGACCCGCCCCGGCGCCTGGTCCAGCCCAACGACGACGAGGCCCGCGCGCTGATCGGCGAGAACGTCGAGCGCGAGGAGGAGTCGGTCTTCCCGTTCATCCCGCGGATCGCCCGGCTCCCCCAGGACCGGCCGCCCCGCCCGATGATCGACCGGCCCTCCGCCGACCGCATCATGTCGGCCCGCGAGGTCCGCGAGTCGCGCGAGGCCACCGCCGAGGGCCGGGACTCGCTGACCAGCCTGCTCGACGTGGTCCCCGCCTTCCGCGGCGACCTCGCCATCGGACCCAACGCGATCGAGCCGGTGCCCGCCGAGGTCGCGGAGGAGGGCGAGGAGCCGGCCGCCGCGGCACCCGCCGTGGGCGCGGGCTCGGCGTACGCGGACATCCTGATGCCGCGCGCCGTCGCCCCGCACCGCGAGCGCCTGGTCGGCACCACCGACCGGCAGGCCGAGGCGGACGGCGTCCGGCCCGGCCGCCGGGCCACCGTGCCCAGCTGGGACGAGATCGTCTTCGGCAGCCGGCGCAAGAAGCAGGAGTAGTCAGAGGTGACGAAGGGGCGGGAGGCCCGGCCTCCCGCCCCGTCGCCGTGCCCGGGCTCAGCCCGGCTGGTCGGTCACCGCCACCGGGCGGGTCTCGTCGCTCGACCACTCGCTCCACGACCCCGCGTACAGCGTGGCCGGGAGGCCCGCCACCTCAAGCGCCAGGATCTGGTGCGCCGCCGTCACACCCGACCCGCAGTACACGGCCGTCTCCGTCTCACCCGCGCCCAGCGCACGGAACCGCGCGGCCAGCTCCTCGGTCGGCCGGAACCGCCCGTCCGGGCCGACGTTCTCGGCGGTCGGCGCCGACACCGCGCCCGGGATGTGCCCGGCCCGCGGGTCCACCGGCTCCGTCTCACCGCGGTACCGCTCCCCCGCCCGGGCGTCCAGCAGCAGACCGCTGCGCGCCCACGCCGCCGCGCCGTCCGCGTCAACCACCGGCAGCTGACCCGGGACCGGCTTGAAGTCTCCCGCCTCCGGCGCCGGCACCTCGGCCGTCACCGGCAGCCCGGCCGCCAGCCACGCCGCGTACCCGCCGTCCAGCACCCGGACCTCCCGGTGCCCGGCCCAGCGCAGCAGCCACCACGCCCGGGCCGCCGACAGCGACGGCCCGCCGTCGTACACCACGACCGGGCGGTCGGCAGCGACGCCGAAGCGGCGCATCGCCGCACCGAACACCTCCGGATCCGGCAGCGGATGGCGACCACCCCGCCCCGGGGCACCGGGCGGGGCCGCGAGATCCCGGTCCAGGTCGACGAAGTGGGCGCCGGGCAGATGCCCCGCCGCGTACTCCTCGGCCGCGGTCGGGCCGGACGTGGCCGCGCCCACGAGCCGGTAGCGCACGTCCAGCAGCACCGGCGGACGCGCGCAGGCGAGCGCCTCCCGCAGCTTGGCCGCGGAGATCAGCGGGGAAGCGTCGTTGTAGGTGGTCATGGCGGACATTCTCGCGCAGCGCTCCCGAACCGCCGCTCTTTGTGCGGTCTTTGCCGGATTTTCCGCGCGGCCCGAGGGTTCGGCACGCGCCGGAGTGGAAGCATCACCCTGCGCACACCCCGTGCGCCCAACCGCCCCCGAGGAGGCGCGCATTGCCCGCGGTGACACTCCGGCTGGCCCAGGGCACGCCGTGCTGGGTCAGCCTGCTGACCGACGACCTGGCCGGCGCCCGCGCGTTCTACGGCGACCTGGTCGGCTGGACCTACTCCCCCGGCCCCACTCAACTCGGCGACTACGTCCGGGCCGAACTCGACGGGGAACCGGTCGCCGGTCTCGGCGTCTCCACCGCCACCGGCTTCCCGGTGCAGTGGACCACCTACTTCGCCGTGGACAGCGCCGACCACACCGCCCAGCTGGTCCGCGCATGCGGCGGCACCGTCGCCGTCGGACCGCTCCAGGCCGAACGCGCCGGGCGGATGGCCATCGTCGCCGACGTCTCCGGCGCCGTCTTCGGCCTCTGGCAGGGCGAGGAGCTCACCGGCCGCGAGGCCGTCCCCGAACCCGGCGAACTGGCCTGGGCCGAACTGCTCACCCCCGACGCGGAAGGCGCCTCCGCCTTCTACGGCGCGGTCCTCAACCGGCCGGTCCGGCCCACGGACAGCGATGAATCCGCACTGCTGGTGGACGGGCGCCCGGTCGCCGGCATCCGGCACGGCGCCGAACTGCGCGGCCACCCGCCCCGCTGGCAGGTCCACTTCGCCGTACGCGACGCCGACCTGACGGCCCGTCGCGCCGCCGACCTGGGCGGCCGCGTCCTGGTCGAACCGCACGACACCGCCCGCGGCCGCGCCGCCCGGCTGGCCGACCCGCAGGGCGGGCACTTCTCCGTGCTCGAAACGCCCTAGGCCTGCTGCTCCTCGAAGGGCAGGACGTCCGGAGAGAGCACCGAGGCGCCGGAGGTCGCCGAGGTCAACCGGCGGCGGTGATGCCGACGGCACAGCACCTCGTAGCCGACCTCGTCCTCGTTCACCGAGATGTCACCCACCACGACCTGCGCGCCCTCGACCACCATCACGCCGCCGACCGTCCGCGCGTTGTGGGTGGCCCGCGCGCCGCACCAGCACAGCGCCTCCACCTGGAGCACCTCGACCCGGTCGGCCAGCTCGATCAGCCGCTGCGAACCCGGGAACAGTCGGGTGCGGAAATCCGTGGTGATGCCGAACGTGTAGACGTCGATCTCCAGTTCGTCCACCACGCGGGCCAGCTGGTCGACCTGCTCGGCGGCGAAGAACTGGGCCTCGTCGCAGATCAGGTAGTCCACCCGGCCGCCCGCCGAGAGCAGGTGCACCACATGGGTGTGGAAGTCGAAGTCGTCGGTCACCTCGACCGCGTTCGCACGCAGGCCCAGCCGGCTGGAGATGGTGGCCGCGCCGGCCCGGTCGTTCCGGGTCAGGATGATCCCCTGCCGGCCGCGGGCCGCGTGGTTGTGGTCCATCTGCAGCGCCAGCGTCGACTTGCCGCAGTCCATCGTGCCCGAGAAGAACACCAGTTCAGCCATGAGTGGAGCAAGGGCCTTTCACATCAGGGGAGTTCGAGCACAGAAGAATCGGCGGCGGGGCCTTCGTGCACACGTCGAGCAGGCGCGCACCACGCTCAGGCACGCACTTCGAGCAGCGGCACGAACTGCTCGACCGGGGTCATCGAACCGTGCAGGCCGACCATCGCCGACTCACCCGGCTCGTTCCGGGAGGCGATGATCGCCACATCGTCCCGGGCCGCGGCGACCACGTCGCCGATCCGCCGGTACACCCGCTCGTCCACGGCCGGGCCGAACCAGCCCGCCGCGATCGCCTCGTCCCGGGTCGCCACCCACATCCGGTCGCCCAGCACCTCGCTCCAGACCGTGTACACGTCGGCCGCCGCCCCCGGCACCGCGTACACGTGCCGGGCCCGGCCCTCGCCGCCCAGCAGGGCCACGCCAGCGCCCAGCTCCCAGTCCTCGTCGAAGTCGATCCGGTCCTCCGGCGCGATGTCGATCATGCCGTGGTCGGCCGTCACGTACATCGCCGAGCGCGGCGGCAGCTGCTCGGCCAGCCGCCGGGCCAGCCGGTCCACCGCGTCCAGCGTCATCCGCCACTCGTCCGAGTCGACCCCGAAGCGGTGGCCCGCGCCGTCCAGCTCGCTGACGTACGTGTACACCAGCGCCCGGTCGTGCTCGGCCAGCCAGGCGGCGGCCTGGTCCATCCGCTCCTCGCCCGTGGTCCGGCCCAGGAACGTGCCACCGGACAGCGCCACCCGCGTCAGCGGCGTCTGTGCGAACAGCGGGGACGAGACCTGCGCCGTCGCCACCCCGGCGGCGTGCGTGCGCTCGAAGACCGTCGGGTACGGCTGCCAGGCCGCCGGGTCCGTCGGCGGCTGCCAGCGCAGCTGGTTCATCAGATAACCGGCGTCGGGGACCGCCACCGTGTATCCGGCCAGACCGTGCAGCCCCGGCGGAGTGCCCGTGCCGACCGAGGCCAGCGAGGTCGCCGTGGTCGACGGGAAGCCGGCGGTCAGCGGGCGGCCGGTGCCGCCCAGCGAACTCCCCGCCAGCGAGGACAGGAACGGCGCGTACTCGGGATGCCGCAGCAGCAGCTCCCAGCCGAGACCGTCGACCAGGAAGACCACCACCCGGTCCGCCGGGGCGATCGGCAGCGTCGCGGCGAAGCCCTCGACGCCCAGCCCCGCCGCCACCGAGGGCAGCAGGTCGCAGAGCGAACCGCTGCCGTACGCGGGCGCGGGGGCCGTGGCGGGATCGAGGATCTCGAAGGCGTCGTAGCCGTCGGAAGGTGCGAAAGACATGAATCCGGTTTCGTGGCGGTCGTCGGAGGGCGTCAGTGGGGGCGGTCGTCGGCGGTAGCGGTCGTCAACGGAGGCGCTCAGGAGCGGCGGTGCCCGGGAGCCGTGACGCTCAGGCTCGCGGACCGTTGCTGATCGTCGCGTCCGACAGCGCCCGGGCGAACACCAGCGCCTGCGCGACCGTCTCCGGACCGTCACCGGCCTCGCTCACCCGCAGTGACAGATCGTCAGCCGTCGCCGAACCGGTGTATCCGTGATCCGCCTCACAGTTCGGGTCCGAGCAGCCCGCCGGCTCCAGGTCCAGCCGCTGCACCGCGCCCCAGCCGATCGTCAGCACCACCTCGCGCGGCAGCGTGCCCGGCGTGTACGTCTCCGGGTTCGCCACCATCCGGCTCACCACGACCGAGCCGATCCGGTCCAGCCGGACACTCTCCGTCGACGTCGTCGCGAACGGCACCGACGGGCTGCCCGCGTCGCCGGACTGCTCGTCCGTGTGGCTCACCACGAACCGGGTCGGGGTCAGCACCAGCACCGTGACGTGCCGGCGCACCTCGTTCGCGTCGAACGTCGTCTCCTGGTGCACCAGGTAGGAGCCGATCGGCTCCGGGCCCACCGCGGACTCCACCGCCTCGGACACCAGGGCCGGGTAGTAGCCGCTGCGCTCGATCGCCGAACGCAGGTCCTGAGTGGTGGTACCGGTCTTCGCCATAACTCCATCCTGGCATGGTCCGCCGACGAAGCGGGCGGTGCGGCGCCGAGCTTCGGACAACAGCGCCCACGGGCAGGCGCAACCAAGGAAGGTTACAGGGTGCTCATGGCGCGCGGGCCCAGATCGCTGCGGACGGGAAGCGGCGCGATCCGCACGCGCGCCCCCAGGATCGCCAGCCCGTGCGGTGCGACGACCACCGGTTCGAGATCCACCGACGCCACCTCCGGCACGTCGTCCACCAGCTGCGACACCCGCAGCAGCAGCACCTCCAGCGCGTCCGTGTCCACCGCCTCCGCGCCCCGCCAGCCGAACAGCAGCGGAGCCGCCCGGACCTCCCGGATCAGCCCCGCGACGTCCTGATCGGTGGCCGGAACCAGCCGGTGCGCGACATCGCCCAGCAGTTCGGCCGGCGCTCCGGCCAGGCCGAAGGACAGGATCGCGCCCACCGCCGGGTCCACCGTCGCACCGATCACCGTGTCCACCCCGCGCGGGGCCAGCCGCTGCACCACCAGCTCGGCCTGCGCCGCACCGCCGAGCAGCGCGTCCAGCTCGCGGTGGGCGCGGCGCAGGCCCGGCTCGCCGGTCAGGTCCAGCCGGACGCTGCCCAGGTCCGGGCGGTGGCGCAGGTGCGGGGCCGTCGCCTTGAGGGCCACCGGGTAACCGAGCGTGGCAGCTGCCGCGACGGCCGTCGCCTCGTCCGGCGCGGGCAGCGTCGGCGACACGTCGATCCCGTAGTGGGCCAGCAGCTCGCGGGCCTGTGCGTCCGGCAGGGTGATCCGGGCGCCGCCTGGCTGGGTGCGGATCAGGAGCGAGCGGCGCGTGGCACCTCGAACGAGGGTGGTGGTGGGCGACGGGCGGGAGGCCGCGGCACGGGCGCTCAGCGCCGCCTCGACCAGGGCGCGGGCGCCGGGCTCGTCGATCCGGTCCAGCTCGGGGACACGGGCCGTCTCCTCGGCCTCGGCCATCCGGCGGCGCCACTGCGCGTAGTGAACGGCGTGCGCGAGGGCGTGCACCGCCCGCTCGGGCGCCGCGAACGCGGGGATGCCGCCCGGGCGCAGCCGGGCCGGCAGGTCGGTCAGCGCCAGGTGGGCCAGCAGCAGCGGCTTACCCAACTCCCGTGCCCGCTCTCCGGCTTCGAGCAGGGCGGCGGCGATCTCCGGATCGTCCGAGCCCATCTCCGGATCGTCCGAGCCGGTCAGCCGGCCGCCCATGAACGCGTGCGCGGACGTGCCGATCGGCGGGATCGCCACCGCGATCACCGCGTCCACCGCGGGGTCGCCGAGCGCCACGTCCAGGGCGATCCGGAAGTTCTCGCCGGTCGCCGCGGTGCTCAGGTCGACGGGGGTGCGTGGGCGCAGGCCCGCGCTCAGGCAGGCGTCGTACGTCAGAAGGCCGAGCGAGTCCGAGTTGCCGACCACCGCGACCCGGTCCCCGGGCGGCAGCGGCTGGAGGCCGAGCAGCTCGCCGGTGTCGTACAGCTCCGTGATCGTCTCCACCCGGATGACCCCGGCCTGCTGGAACAGCGCGTCCACCGTCGCGTCGCTCAGCCCGGTGGCAGTGCCCGGGACGGCGTGGCCGGGCGGCAGGCTGCCGGTGTGGCGGGCGCCCTTCACCACGACGATCGGCTTCACCGCGGCCAGGCGGCGGGCGATCCTGGTGAACTTGCGCGGGTTGCCGAAGGACTCCAGGTAGAGCAGCACCACCTCGGTCGCGTCGTCCTCCGCCCAGTACTGCAGGAAGTCGTTGCCGGAGACGTCCGCCCGGTTGCCGACCGAGGCGAACGAGGAGACGCCCAGACCCCGGCGGTGGGCGGCCTCCAGCAGCGCCACCCCGATCGCGCCGGACTGGCAGAAGATCCCGAAGCCGCCGCGCCGGGGCAGGTGCGGCGCGAGCGAGGCGTTCAGCGGGAGACCGGGGTCGGTGTTGATCAGGCCGAACGCGTTCGGACCGATCACCCGCATCCCGGCCGCGCGCGCCTGGCGGACCAGCGCCCGCTGCCGGTCGCGGCCCTCCGCGCCGGTCTCGGCGTACCCGGCGGTCACCACCACCAGGCCCTGCACCCCGTGCGCACCGCACTCGGCGACGGCCGCGGGCACGGCACCCTCGGGGACGGCGATCACCGCCAGATCCACCGGGCCCGGGACGTCCAGGATCGAGCGGTGCACCGGAACGCCGTCCAGCTCGGTGCCGGGCGGGGCGTTGCGGTTCACCGCGTGGACGGGACGCGTGCTGTCGAAACTCCCCAGCAGGTCGCGCAGGATCGCCCGGCCGACGGTCTGCGGATTGCGCGAGACGCCGATCACCGCCACCGAGCGCGGAGTGAGCAGCCGCTGGACCGAACGTGCCTCCGCACGGTGTTCGCGCGCCCGCATCACGGCCAGCGAGCGGGCGGTCGGTTCGAGGTCGAACTCCAGGTGCACCACGCCGTCGGCGAAGCTGCGGCGCTGGGTGTAGCCAGCGTCGGTGAAGACCTTCACCATCTTCCGGTTCTCCGGCAGCACCTCCGCCTGGAACCGGCGGATCCCGCGCTCCTGCGCCACCGCCGCGATGTGCTCCAGCAGCGCCGACGCGACCCCGCGGCCCTGGTGGGCGTCCTGCACCAGGAACGCCACTTCGGCGTCGGTGCCGGTGTCGGACGGGCGGCCCTCGGCGTCGATCCGGTCGTAGCGGACGGTCGCGATGAAGCGGTCGCGGATGACGACGGCCAGCGCGACCCGGTTCACGAAGTCGTGGTGGGTGAAGCGGCGGACGTCCTTCTCGGACAGCTTCGGGTACGGCGCGAAGAAGCGGAAGTACTTGGACTGGTCGGAGACCTGCTCGTAGAACTCCACCAGCCGCGCGGCGTCGGCGGGCGTGATCGGCCGGATCCGGGCCGTGCCGCCGTCGCGCAGCAGGATGTCGGCCTCCCAGTGCTGCGGATAGTCCGGTTGCTCGGGGTGCGCTACCGCGGAGTCGTCCACATTCGTCAGGTTATCCGGCGGCGGGCCGCATCGCGCCGGGCCTTATGGCCCGGAAAGAAACAATCACAAGTCCCGAACGCGGCGCCTCGGAGGGGTGACCCGCATGCAACACTGGTCTAGACAACATGGCCGCTTCCCGAGCACGGCCGTGACCAGCTTCACCGGAAAGGCACGTCTCATGGCCGAGCGCCGCGTCACCATCGGTTGGGCCGAGGGCCTGCACGCCCGTCCCGCCTCCGTCTTCGTCCGGGCCGTCGCGGCGACCGGCGTGCCGATCACCATCGCCCGGCCCGGCGGCAACCCGGTGAACGCCGCCTCCATGCTCGGCCTCCTCGCCCTGGGCGCCCAGGGCGGCGACGAGGTCATCCTCGCCTCCGACGCCGACAACGCCGACGACGCCCTCGACCGCCTCGCCAAGCTCGTCCAGGAAGGCCTCGACGAGCTCCCCGCCGCCGCCTGAGCGAGCTCGATCAACCGACAGGGGTGCACCGCCGAGCGGTGCACCCCTGTCGGCATGATCAGCCCTTCACGCAGACGACCTGCTTGAGGTGCGCGACCACCTCGACGAGGTCCTTCTGCTGTTCGATGACCTTCTCGATGGACTTGTAGGCGCCCGGGATCTCGTCCACGACACCGCTGTCCTTGCGGCACTCCACGCCCTTGGTCTGCTCGACCAGGTCGTTCGTGGTGAACCGCTTCTTCGCGGCGTTGCGGCTCATCTTGCGGCCGGCGCCGTGCGAGGCGGAATTGAACGCCGCCTTGTTGCCGAGACCGCGGACGATGTACGAACCGGTGCCCATCGAGCCCGGAATGATCCCGTAGTCGCCGTTGCCGGCCCGGATCGCGCCCTTGCGGGTCACGAGCAGGTCGACGCCGTCGTAGCTTTCCTCCGCCACATAGTTGTGGTGGCAGCTGATGACCTCGTCGAAGGTGACCTTCGCCTTGGCGAACTCGCGGCGGACGACGTTCTGGAAAAGGGCCATCATCACCGCGCGGTTGTGCTTGGCGTACTCCTGCGCCCAGAACAGGTCCTGGCGGTATGCCGCCATCTGCGGCGTGTCCGCGATGAAGACAGCGAGATCCCGGTCCACCAGGCCCTGGTTGTGCGGCAGCGAGCGAGCGACGTCCATGTGGTGCTCCGCCAGCTCCTTGCCGATGTTGCGCGATCCGGAATGCAACATCAGCCAAACAGAACCGGTCTCATCGATGCACAGCTCGCAGAAGTGGTTGCCGGATCCGAGCGTTCCCATCTGCTGCATGGCCCGCTCGCGGCGCCACTTCACCTCCGACGCGACTCCGTCGAACCGCTGCCAGAAGTCGTCCCAGCCGGCCGTCTGGAAGCCGTGGAGCTTGCGCGGGTCGACGGGGTCGGTGTGGAGGCCGCGGCCGACGGGGATGGCCTGCTCGATCTTGGAGCGGAGGCGGGACAGGTCGTCGGGGAGGTCCTTGGCGGTGAGGGAGGTCTTCACCGCGCTCATTCCGCAGCCGATGTCCACGCCGACCGCCGCCGGGCAGACGGCGCCCTTCATGGCGATGACGGAGCCGACGGTCGCGCCCTTGCCCAGGTGGACGTCGGGCATCACGGCGAGGCCGTGCAGCCACGGCAGCGAGCTGATGTTGCGCAGCTGCTGCATGGCCTGGCCCTCGACGGTGGCCGGGTCGGTCCACATCCGGATCGGGACCCGGATACCGGGCACCTCGGTGTACGACATGGGTGTTCGACCTCCAAGGTCGGTTGGTTCACAGGGAGTTGCCGCGCGAAGAGAATCCCGGCGTGGCTCGGGGAAGACCGGAAGGGCTCAGGCGCCCAGGGCATAGAGGGAGAGCGGCCTTGGGGAGCGTCGTCGTATGGTTCGCTCGACCCGCATGGTGACCGCCTCCCTTCACTCGTCGGAGTTCGTACGTGTGTGCCGGGGGATATCTATCCACGGAACACGTCGGGCCCGCAACGGATTTAAAAACGCGACAGGCCCGGAGGAGCGGGTGCTCCACCGGGCCGTGCCGGGAAACCGAATGGATCAGGCCGTGACGACCGTGACCTCGCCGATCCCCAACGCGCGCACGTCGGCCTCGATCACGGCGGCGTCGCCGACCAGCACGGTGACCAGGCGGTCCGGCGGGAAGGCGGCGACGACGGCCTCGGTGGCCTCGGCGGTGGGCAGTTCGGCGAGCCGGCGGTAGACCTCGGCCTGGTAGTCGTCGGCCAGCTGCTGCTCGACCTGGTCGGCGAGGGTGCCGGCGACCGAGCCCGCGGTCTCGTACTTCAGCGGGGCGACGCCCACCAGGAACTGGACGGCCTCGTCCCGTTCGGCGTCGGTGAGGCCCTCGGCGGCGAGGGTGCGCAGGATCGTCCAGGTGTCGGCGAGCGCGGGGGCGGTGGAGGCGGTGTCCACCGAGCCGCTGATGGCGAGCAGCGAGCGCCCGCTGCCGTGGGCGGCGGAGCGCAGCGGCTGGGCGAAGGCGCGGACGCCGTAGGTGTAGCCCTTCTCCTCGCGCAGGACGCGGTCGAGGCGGGAGGTGAGGGTGCCGCCGAGGCAGTAGGTGCCGAGGATCTGGGCGGCCCAGGAGGGGTCGTGGCGGTCGGGGCCGACGCGGCCGATGAGGAGCTGGGTCTGAACGGAGCCGGGGCGGTCGACGATGAGGACCCGGCCGCGGTCGTCGGCGGTGACGGGAGCGTGGACGGACGCCTCGGCGGAGGAGCCGCTCCAGGTGCCGAGGGTGCTCTCCAGGAGGGCGGGCAGGTCGGTGCCGGTGAGGTCGCCGACGACGACGACGGTGGTGGTGGCGGGGCGGACGTGGGCGTCGTAGAAGGCCTTGACGGCGGCCCGGTCGATGGACTTGACCGTGTCGGCGGTGCCGCTGCGGGGGCGGGAGAGGCGGTCGGTGGCCTCGAAGAGTTCGGCGTAGAGGGCCTTGGCGGCGCGCCGGGCGGGGTTGGCCTGTTCGTGGACGATCTCGTCGAGGCGGTTGGCGACGAGGCGCTCGATCTCGTCCTCGGGGAAGGCGGGGGCGCGCAGGGCGTCGGCGAGGAGGGCGAGTCCGCGCTGGAGGCGGGAGGCGGGGACCTCCAGGGAGACGCGGATGCACGGGTGGTCGGCGTGGGCGTCGAGGGTGGCGCCGGCGCGCTCGAGTTCGGCGGCGAACTCCTCGGCGGTGAGGGTGTCGGTGCCTTCGCTGAGGGCGCGGGCGAGGATGGCGGCGACGCCGTCGAGGCCGTCGGGTTCGGCGGCGAGGGTGGCGTCGAGGAGGACCTCGACGGCGACGAGCTGCTGGCCGGGCCGGTGGCAGTGCAGGACGGTGATGCCGTTGCCGAGGGCGGCGCGCTCGGGGGAGGGGAAGGCCCACGGGCTGGGGGTGCCGGGCTCGGGCTGGGGGTGGAACGTCATGGCGGGGACGTAGTCGGTGCTCATACGGCAGCGCCCTCCTCATCGGTGGCGGCGGAAGCGTCGGTCTCGGCGGCGGTGGGCTCGTAGACGAGGACGGCCCGGTTGTCGGGGTGGAGCCGGGCCTCGGCGACGGCCCGGACCTCCTCGGCGGTGATGTCGAGGACCTTGGGGAGGGCGTCGTTGAGCAGCTTGGGGTCGCCGAACAGGACGGCGAAGCGGCAGAGTTCGTCGGCGCGGCCGGCGACGGTGGTGAGCCGGTCGAGCCATTCGCGCTCGATCTGGGCCTGGGCGCGTTCGAGTTCGGCGGGGGTGGGGCCCTCGGCGGCGAAGCGGGCGAGTTCCTCGTCGACGGCGGTGTCGATCTGCGCGATGGTGGCGTCGCCGGAGGTCTTGACGTCGAGCCAGCCGAGGCTGGGGGCGCCGGCGAGGCGCAGCAGGCCGAAGCCGGCGGCGACGGCGGTGCGGTCGCGGCGGACGAGCCGGTTGTAGAGGCGGCTGGACTCGCCGCTGCCGAGGATGGTGAGGGCGAGGTCGGCGGCGTCGGCTTCGCGGGTGCCGTCGTGCGGGAGCCGGTAGGCGGCCATCAGGGCGCGGGAGGGGACGTCCTCGCGGACCTCCTCGCGGAGTTCGCGGCCGATGGTGTCGGGGAGTTCGCCGGAGCGTGGGGGCCGCTTGCCGTCGTGCGCGGGGATGCTGCCGAAGTACTTCTCGACCCAGGCGATGGTCTGCTCGGGGTCGATGTCGCCGACGACGGAGAGGACGGCGTTGTTGGGGGCGTAGTAGGTGCGGAAGAAGGTGCGGGCGTCCTCGAGGGTGGCGGCGTCGAGGTCGGCCATGGAGCCGATGGGGGTGTGGTGGTAGGGGTGGCCGTCGGGGAAGGAGAGCCCGGTGAGCTTCTCGAAGGCGGTGCCGTAGGGGACGTTGTCGTAGCGCTGGCGGCGCTCGTTCTTGACGACGTCGCGCTGGTTCTCCATGGACGTCTCGTCGAGGGCGGCGAGCAGCGAGCCCATGCGGTCGGCCTCCAGCCAGAGGGCGAGCTCCAGCTGGTGGGTGGGCATGGTCTCGAAGTAGTTGGTGCGCTCGAAGCTGGTGGTGCCGTTGAGCGAGCCGCCGGCGCCCTGGACGAGTTCGAAGTGGCCGTTGTTGGAGACGTTGGCGGAGCCCTGGAACATGAGGTGCTCGAAGAGGTGGGCGAGTCCGGTGCGGCCCTTGACCTCGTGCCGGGAGCCCACGTCGTACCAGAGGCAGACTGCGGCGACCGGGGTGAGGTGGTCCTCGGAGAGGACGACGCGCAGGCCGTTGGCCAGGCGGTGCTCGGTGATGGCGATGCCTCGGCTGGAGGCGGGGGCCGGGTTGGCCATGCGCTCGGGTCCTTCCCGTCGTCGATGTCGGGGGTTCGTGTGGCGTCCCCCATTGTGGTGCAACGCGCGGGAGCCGTGGATGTGTCCGCGCGGACGGGGCGTTCGCCAGGGGCGGAAGAGGGCCGCTGGCCGGGAGTGTCGGCGCGAGGGTCCACAATGGGGGCGCCGCACCCTGCTCGACGGGGCCGGCGGCTGGACGACAGAGACAGCGACAGAGACAGTCCGAGACACAGCAAGCGAGACGTAAGGGAGCCCCGCCGCGATGGCCCGCCGCAGTTCGCAGACCCCGCCGCCCGGAGACTTCGAGGAGCGGATCCTCGACGTCGACGTCGTGGACGAGATGCAGGGCTCCTTCCTGGAGTACGCCTACTCGGTGATCTACTCGCGTGCGTTGCCGGACGCGCGGGACGGTCTGAAGCCGGTGCACCGCCGGATCCTCTACCAGGCCAACGAGATGGGCCTGCGGCCGGAGCGCGCGCATGTGAAGTGCGCCCGTCTGGTGGGCGACGTGATGGGTCGACTGCACCCGCACGGGGACGCGTCGATCTACGACTCGGTCGTCCGGATGGCGCAGCCGTTCTCGATGCGGTTGCCGCTGATCGACGGGCACGGGAACTTCGGTTCGCTGGGCAACGACGACCCGCCGGCGGCGATGCGTTATACGGAGTCGCGGCTGACGGCGGCGTCGATGGCGCTGGTGGAGTCGATCCACGAGGACACCGTCGACTTCGGGCCGAACTACGACGGCAGTGAGCAGGAGCCGCTGGCGCTGCCAGCCGCGTTCCCGAACCTGCTGGTGAACGGCGCGACGGGCATCGCGGTGGGCATGGCGACGAACATGCCGCCGCACAACCTGTCCGAGGTGGTGGCGGCGGCCCGGCACCTGATCAAGCACCCGAACGCGGATCTGGACACGCTGATGCGGTTCGTGCCCGGTCCGGACCTGCCGACGGGCGGGCGGATCGTGGGTCTGTCGGGGATCCGGGACGCGTACGAGTCGGGCCGGGGCACGTTCAAGATCCGGGCGACGACGACGATCGAGGCTGTGACGGCGCGCCGCAAGGGCATCGTGGTGACGGAGCTGCCGTACAACGTCGGCCCGGAGAAGGTCATCTCGAAGATCAAGGACCTGGTCAACGCGAAGAAGTTGCAGGGCATCGCGGACGTCAAGGACCTGACCGACCGCGAGCACGGGCTGCGGCTGGTGATCGAGGTGAAGAACGGCTTCGTGCCGGAGGCGCTGCTGGAGCAGCTCTACAAGCTGACGCCGATGGAGGAGACCTTCGGCATCAACAACGTGGCGCTGGTGGACGGCCAGCCGCTGACGCTGGGCCTGAAGGAGCTGCTGGAGGTCTACGTCGACCACCGGTTCTCGGTGGTGCGCAGGCGCAGCGACTTCCGCCGGCGCAAGCGCCAGGAGCGGCTGCACCTGGTCGAGGGCCTGCTGGTGGCGCTGCTCGACATCGACGAGGTCATCGCGATCATCCGGTCGAGCGACAACGCGGGGCAGGCGAAGGAGCGC
The DNA here is from genome assembly GCF_009569385.1 of Streptomyces kaniharaensis. Classification (NCBI taxonomy): domain Bacteria; kingdom Bacillati; phylum Actinomycetota; class Actinomycetes; order Kitasatosporales; family Streptomycetaceae; genus Streptomyces; species Streptomyces kaniharaensis. The sequence goes on along the minus strand of NZ_WBOF01000001.1, from coordinate 4,235,387 downwards.
CTGATGGAGCGCTTCTCGCTGTCGGAGACGCAGACGGCGTACATCCTGGACACGCCGCTGCGGCGGCTGACCCGGTTCGACCGGGTGGAGCTGGAGCAGGAGCAGGCGAAGCTGACCGCGGAGATCGCGGAGCTGACCGAGATCCTGGAGTCGGACACGCGGCTGCGCAGTGTGGTGTCGTCCGAACTGGGCGCGGTGGCGAAGCAGTTCGGGACGGAGCGGCGGACGGTGCTGCTGGAGGCGGGAGCGGTGCCGTCGGCGGCGCTGTCGGTGCCGCTGGAGGTGGCGGACGATCCGTGCCGGGTGCTGCTGTCGTCGACGGGTCTGCTGGCGCGGACGGCGGACGGGGAGCCGTTCGAGGTGTCGGAGCGGCGGTCGAAGCACGACGTGATCGTGTCGGCGGTGCCGGCGACGGCGCGGGCGGACGTGGGTGTGGTGACGTCGGCGGGCCGGGTGCTGCGGCTGCCGGTGATCGATCTGCCGGCGCTGCCGCCGACGCCGTCGCCGACGCTGGCGGGCGGGGCCGCGGTGGGCGAGTTCCTGCGACTGGAGGCGGGTGAGCGGGTGCTGGCGCTGACGACGCTGGACGAGTCGTCGCCGGGGCTGGCGCTGGGCACGGTGCAGGGTGTCGTGAAGCGGGTGGTGCCGGAGTGGCCGGCGAACAAGGACGAGTTCGAGGTGATCGCCCTCAAGGAGGGTGACGAGCTGGTGGGCGCGGTGGAACTGCGCACCGGCGAGGAGGACTTGGTCTTCGTCACCTCGGACGCGCAGTTGCTGCGCTACCCGGCGGGCCAGGTGCGTCCGCAGGGCCGCCCGGCGGGTGGCATGGCGGGCATCAAGCTGTCCGACGGCGCCCGGGTGCTGTCGTTCACGGCGGTGGATCCGGCGGTGGACGCCGTGGTGGTGACGGTGGCGGGTGCCTCGGGCACGCTGACGGGCGCGGAGCAGACGACGTGGAAGGTCACGCCGTTCGAGCAGTATCCGCGCAAGGGCCGGGCGACGGGCGGTGTCCGCTGCCAGCGGTTCCTGCGCGGTGAGGACGCTCTGACGTTCGCCTGGGCGGGCGCGGCTCCGGCGCTGGCGGCGACGGCCAAGGGCGCTCCGGTGGACCTGCCGGAGCGGGATCCGCGCCGGGACGGTTCGGGCTCGCCGGTGACGACGCCGATCGCGGTGGTCGCGGGCCCGGCGTAGCCGTGAACCGAGGAGGGGTACCCGCAGGGTGCCCCTCCTCGGTCGTTCCGGGGCACGGCGGCAGGTGAGGGTAGCCTTGCCCGCGTGAGCACCTGTACGACGTTGTCGCGTGAACTGTCGGAGCCGTTGGCCGCCACCGCGGCCGTGGCCACCACGTGGCTGCTGGTGGAGCAGAACGGGCCGTGGGGCGCGAAGGCGGTCGGCGAGAGTCATCTGGACCCGGCGGTGGGGCGGGCGCTGGAGGCGGCCGCGGCGGGGACGGGTGTGCGGGTGGCACTGATCCGGCGGCCGGGGCGGCACGCGGACTGCCCGCCGACGGCACGGCACGAGGTGATCGTGGCGCACGCGGTGCCGGGTCGCGGCTGGGTGCGCCGGGCGGAGGTGGCTGATCCGGCGGAGCTGCTGGGGCTGGACTTCGCGGCGCTGGGCGTCGGTGACCACGGCGGCTTCGGGGCGGAGCACGTCGGCGGCCCGGTGGCGCTGGTGTGCACGAACGGGCGGCGGGACCGCTGCTGTGCGCTGCTGGGCCGTCCACTGGCGGCGGAGCTGGCGGCGGCCGGGCACAGCGAGGTGTGGGAGGTGACGCACCTGGGCGGGCACCGCTTCTCCCCCACGATGCTGGTGCTGCCGTACGGCTACGCGTACGGGCGGTTGACGCCGGAGACGGCCAAGGAGGTGCTGGCGGCGACGGCGGCCGGGCACATGGTGCCGGAGTGGTCGCGGGGCTGCTCGGGCTGGGAGCGTCCGGGTCAGGCGGCCGAGCACGCGGTGCGGCTGGCCATCGGGGAGACCAGGGTGGGCGCGCTGACGCTGACGCTGCGGCCGGACGGCGAGGGCCGTTGGCTGGTCTCGGTGCTGCACGAGGACGGCAGAGCCTGGGAGGTCGACGTGATCGAGGGCGCGAGCGAGCCGCCGCGTCCGGAGAGCTGCGGGAAGGCGGCGGGCAGGCCGTCGCGGATGGACGTGCTGTCCGTCCGGGGGGTCTGACGGTCCGGGCGCGTCGTGCGCGAGCGGGCCCGCGCCCGTGGGGGTGAGCGCGGGACCGCCGTACCGGGGCCGGATCAGCCGGCGGCCTTGCCGACGAACTCGGTGGTGTAGGTGCGGGAGAGGTCGATCGTGCCCTCCTTGCCCTTGACGTCCGGGTGGAAGGCGGCGAGCACCGCGAGGACGGTCTTCGGGCCGTCGGCGGGCATCACGCCGTCGGTGGTGAACATCGGCAGGGTCGCCTTGATCGCGGCCGCGTACTGCCCGGCGCCGCCCTGCGCGTAGTCGGCGGGCATCTTCGCGGCGATCTCCTCGGGGCTGTGCGTGGACATCCACTTGAGGGTCTTCACGAAGGCGTTGGCGAGCTTCTGGGTGGTGTCCTTGTTCTTCTCCACCCAGTCGGTGTTCATGTAGAGCGAGGACGAGGGGTAGAGCCCGCCGAGCGCCTGGCGCGAGCCCTCGGGGGTGCGCATGTCGTAGAGGATCTTGCCGAGGCCCTTGTCGAGGACGTTGGCGACGGTCGGGTCGGTGGTCATCCCGGCGTCGATGCTGCCCTGCTGGAGCGCGGCGACGAAGGTCTGGCCGGCGCCGACCGCGATCGGGCTGAACTCGCTGACGGCGGTGCCGTTCTTGACGGCGAGGTACTTGGTGAGGAAGTCGGTCGAGGAGCCGAGGCTGGTGACGCCGAGCTTCCTTCCCTTGAAGTCGGCGCCGGACCTGACGGCGTCGGCCTGCTTGGTGGAGACGATCTCGACCTCGCCGGGGGCCTGCGAGAACTGCACCACGGACTGGACGTTCTTGCCCTTGGCCTGGAGGTCGATGGTGTGGTCGTAGAAGCCGACGGCGCCCTGGACGTCCCCGGCGAGCAGCGCGGTGGTCGCGTTGACGCCGGCGGGCTCGCTCATCAGCTCGACGTTGACGCCGGCCTCGGCGAAGAAACCGAGCTGCTGGGTGAGCATCGCGGGCAGGTAGATGACCTTGTCCAGGCCGCCGACCATGATCTTGACCTTGGGCCCGTCGACCTGCCGGCCGGCCGGGGCGACGGCGCCGTGGGTGGACTGGGCGGCGTCGTTGGCACAGGCGGAGAGCGGGAGGAGCAGGACGGCGGCGAGGGCGGCTGCGGCGGATCTGCGCATGGGTGGGGGTACCTCTCTACTACGGGTTCGGGTTCAGCGGCCGTCGCCCGCGTCGGCGGGCTTCCAGCGGAACAGCTTCTTCTCGGCGAAGGTCAGCAGCCCCTCGGTGAGCAGCGCGACGACGGCGAGGATGGTCATGGCGGCGTACACGCCGGCCGCGTTGAAGGTGCCCTGGGCGGCGGCGACGAGCAGGCCGAGGCCCTTGGTGGCGCCGATGTACTCGCCGACGATGGCGCCGATCAGCGCGAAGCCGAAGCTGACGTGCAGGCTGGTGAAGATCCAAGTGGTGGCGGCGGGGATGACCACCTGGAGGGTGACCTTGCGGTTGTCCGCGCCGAGGATGCGGGCATTGGCGACGAGGTTGCGGTCCACCTCGCGGGCACCCTGGAAGGCGTTGAAGAACACCGGGAAGAACACCAGCACGACGGCGGAGGCGACCTTGGAGGCCGGGCCGAGGCCGAACCAGATCAGGAAGATCGGGGCGAGGACGATGCGCGGAATGGCGTTGAGCACCTTGATGTAGGGCCCGAACACGTCGGCCAGGAACCGGATCCGGCCCAGCGCGATGCCGAGCAGGACACCACCGGTGACGCCGATCACCCAGCCGGTGAGGGCCTCGTAGAGGGTGTAGCCAATCTGCTCGCCGAGCGAGCCCTGCGCGGTGCCGTGGGTGACCCACTGCCAGATCTGGTCCCAGATCCTCGACGGCTGCGAGAAGTTGAACGGGTCGACGACGCCGGTGCGGGCGCAGACCTCCCAGAGCCCGAGGAAGCCGAGCAGGACCGCGATCCGGGCGCCGAGGACGCCCAACTTCCGGTTGCGGGCGGCCCGTTCGCGGGCCTCGGTACGGGTGGCGGGGGCGGCCGCCGGGGGCTTGCCGGCGACGGCCGGCGCGGTCTCAGGCGGCACGACCCGCTCCTCTCTCCCTGGTGATGCGGACCTCTTCGCCGAGCGAGGTCCAGATCTCGCGGTACAGCTCGACGAACCTCGGCTCCAGCCGGACGGCCTCCACGGTGCGCGGTCGCGGCAGGTCGACGGTGAAGATCTCCTTGACGGTGGCCGGTCCGGCGGTCATGACGACGACCCGGTCGGCGAGCGCGATGGCCTCGTCGAGGTCGTGGGTGACGAAGACGACCGACGAGCCCGTGCCGGCCCACAGCTCCATCAGCTGGTCGGACATCAGTGCGCGGGTCTGCACGTCCAGTGCCGAGAACGGCTCGTCCATCAGCAGGATGTCCGGGTCGTTGACGAAGGTCTGGGCGAGCGCGACGCGCTTGCGCATACCGCCGGACAGCTGGTGCGGGTAGCGGTCCTCGAAGGCGCCGAGGCCGACCCGGCCCAGCCAGTCCCGGGCGCGCTGCCTGGCCTCGGCGGCGGGCACTCCGCGGAAGCGGGGGCCGGCCATGACGTTGGACAGGACGGTGCGCCAGGGGAAGACGGCATCCTGCTGGAAGACGAAGCCGACCTTGGGGCTGATCCCGCGGACCGGCTCGCCGTACACCCGGACCTCGCCCTCGGTAGGCTCCTCCAGGCCGCTGACCAGGGTCAGCGTGGTGGACTTGCCACAGCCGGTCGGTCCGACGACGGCGACGAACTCGCCCTGGGCCACGCTCAGATGGAGATCGCGGACGGCGGTGTGCAGGGCCCCGGACGGGGTGCGGAACCGTTTGGTGGCGCCGGTCAGCTCGATCGCCGGCGTGGTGCTCATGCCCCCGCCTCCCGCCTGCGGTGTCCCGACCGCTCGGCGGGTGCCTCGCAGGATCGGCACTTCGTGATGATCGGCTCGCTGCGCTCGCTCATGGTGACCTCCGGGTCTGTGCTTGCCCAGGAAGGTAGGAGCGGGCCCGGCCCCGGCGGGAGGCTTCTCGGCGTACTGCGGCTTCTCCGCGTTGAGGGCTGTTCTGCTCGTTTTGCTTCCGCTACAACTGCGGGGACGCGGCTGACAGAAACACGCGGGAAACGTAGGGTGTCCCGACCCCCGCCCGCATGGACCCGAAGCCGCCGAGAGGAGGCCCGGATGAAGCTGCCCCGCTGGCCCCGCCGGGTCTTCGCGCAGCTGCTGCTGAGCCAGACCGTCGTCACCGTCGGTGTCACCGCGGTGACCGCCGGGCTGTTCCTGGCTCCGGTCAGCAGCGAGCTGGACCACGACGCGATGCAGCGCGCGCTGTCGATCGCCCAGGCCACCGCCACCGACGAGGTGATCGCCCGGGCTGCCGAGACCCGCGACTCGGCGACCGCGCAGCGCAACGCCGAGCAGATCCGGCTGGCCACCGGCGCCAGCTTCGTCGTGGTCACCGACCTGGACGGGATCCGGCTCTCGCACACCGATCCGGGCCGGATCGGCCACCGAGTCAGCACCGACCCGGAGCCCGCGCTCAGCGGGCGCAGCGTGACCGCGATCCAGGAGGGCACGCTGGGGCGCACCGCACGCGGCAAGGTGCCGCTGCGGGTCGCGGACGGCCGGATCGTCGGCGAGGTGTCGGTGGGCATCAGCGACGACTCGATCCGCCGCCGCCTGCTGAAGATGCTGACCGGGATCCTGCTGTGCGCGGGCGCCGGCCTGGCCGCGGGGACGGTCGCCACGCTCGCCCTGGCCCGACGGTTGAAGCGCCGCACGCACAACATCGCGCTGGCCGACATCTCGGCGCTGCTCGTGGAGCGGGAGGCGATGCTGCACGGCATCCGCGAGGGCATGGTGGCGCTGGACGAACGCGGCCGGATCCGGCTGGCGAACGACGAGGCGGTCAGGCTGCTGAGCCTGCCCGAGGGCTGCACCGGCCGTCCGATCGACGCGGTGCTGCCGCCGGGGCGGCTCGCGGACGTACTGACCGGGCGGATCACCGGAGCCGACCTGCCGGCCGTCCGCGACGACCGGGTGCTGGTGGTGAACCGCATGACCACGGCCGAGGGCGGCGCGGTCGTGACGCTGCGCGACCGCACCGAACTGGAGTCGCTGGTGCGGGAGCTCGACACCACCCGCAGCCTGACCGAGGCGCTGCGGGCGCAGGACCACGAGCATGCCAACCGGATGCACACGCTGCTGGGCCTGCTGGAGCTGGGCCGGCACGAGCAGGCAGTGGCGTTCATCTCGGAGCAGTCCGGTTCGCACGCGGCGGTCGCGGCGCGGATCGCCGAGCAGGTACAGGACCCGCACGTGGCGGCGCTGCTGGCGGGCAAGTCGGCGGTGGCGGGCGAGCGCGGGGTGCGCCTGCTGCTGGCCCCGGCGGCACACCTGCCGGATGCGGTGGTGGACGCGCGGGCACTGGTGACGGTGCTCGGCAATCTGATCGACAACGCGGTGGACGCGGTGGCGCCGGGCGGGGGCGGCCGGGTGGAGGTGACGCTGGCGGCGGCCGGCTCCACGCTGCTGGTGGAGGTCGCGGACAGCGGCCCGGGCGTGCCGGAGGAGCTGCGCGAGCAGGTCTTCGAGGAGGGGTGGACCAGCAAGGACGCGCCCGCGCACCGGCCGCGCGGGCTCGGGCTGGCGATGGTGCGGCGGCTGGTCGAGCGCACCGGCGGCCGGATCGTGCTCGACGCGGGGCCGCTGGGCGGCGCCCGGTTCACGGTCGAGCTGCCGGAGGCCCTGCTCACCCAGCGACTCGTGGAGGCGTGATGATCGACGTACTCGTGGTGGACGACGACTTCCGGGTCGCGGACGTGCACGCCGCCTACGTGGCCAAGGTGCCGGGGTTCCGGGTGACGGGCACGGCACACTCGGCCGGTGAGGCGCTGGCCACGCTGGAGCGCCGCCCGGTCGACCTGCTGCTGCTCGACCACCACCTGCCGGACGAGACGGGCCTCGCCCTGGTACGCCGCCTGCGGGAGCGGCAGGTACCGTGCGACGTGATGATGGTGACGGCTGCCCGGGACGTGTCGACGGTGCACGCGGCGATGCAGCACGGCGCGCTCCAGTACCTCGTCAAGCCGTTCACGTTCGCCGGGCTGCGGGAGAAGCTCGTCGCGTACGCGCAGCTGCGGCACGCACTGGCCGCACCGGCCCGGGAGGCGGGCCAGGACGAGGTGGACCGGCTGTTCGCCACACTGCGCAGCGCCGTCTCCCCGGCCGGTCCGCTGCCGAAGGGCCACTCCGCGCCGACCACCGACCTGGTGCTGGGCGTGCTGCGGAAGGCGGGCCGTCCGCTGTCGGCGCAGGAGGTGGCGGACGCCACCGGGCTGAGCCGGTCGACGGCGCAGCGCTATCTCAAGCAGCTGGAGCGCGACAGCCGGCTGCGGCTGACGCTGCGCTACGGCGACACCGGTCGGCCGGAGCACCGGTACGGGCTGGCCACGCGCGGCCGGTGAACCACGGCCGGTGAACCCGCTGAACCACGGCCGCTGGACATGGGGGAACCCCGGCGGCCCCAGGCCCGCCGGGGTTCCCCGGGGCACGGCTCAGACCGCGCCCGCACCGGTGAGGGCGCGCACCTCCAGCTCGGCGAAGCGATCCGCGTCGGCCGGTTCGGGCGAGATGAGCGTCCCGATCCAGCCGGCCAGGAAGCCGAGCGGGATGGAGATGATGCCGGGGTTCTCCAGCGGGAACCAGTGGAAGTCGACGCCGGGGAAGAGCGCCTCCTTGGTACCGGACACGACGGGTGAGAAGGTCACCAGCACGATGGCCGGGATCAGTCCGCCGTACACCGACCAGATCGCGCCGCGGGCGGTGAACCGCCGCCAGAACAGGCTGTACAGCAGCACCGGCAGGTTCGCGGACGCGGCCACCGCGAAGGCCAGGCCGACCAGGAAGGCGACGTTCAGGTGCTGTGCGTAGAGGCTGATCACGATCGCCGCCGCGCCGATGCCGACGGCGGCGATCCGGGCGACGACGACCTCCTGCTGCTCGCTGACGTCTCCCTCGCCCGAGAGCCGGGAGGCCGGGGCTGCATCGGCGCGCCGACGCCGGCGCCGCGGCCGGCCGCGCCAGACACCGGCCCAGATGTCGTGGGCGAAGGCGGCCGAGGAAGCCAGGGTGAGCCCGGCGACGACGGCGAGGATGGTGGCGAAGGCGATCGCGGAGATCAGCGCGAACAGCACCACCCCGCCGGTGCTGCCGTTGCCGCCGCCAAGCACCAGGGCCAGCAGCGGAACGGCGGTGTTCCCCGCCGAGTTGGCGTGCCGGACCTCCGCCGAACCGATCAGCGCGGTCGCGCCGAGGCCCAGCGCGATCGCCATCAGGTAGAAGCCGCCGACCAGGCCGATCGCCCACACCGTGGAACGGCGGGCGGCCCGGGCGGTGGGCACCGTGTAGAAGCGGGACAGGATGTGCGGCAGACCTGCGGTGCCGAGCACGAGGGCGAGACCCAGGCTGAAGAAGTCGAGCCGGCTGGTGAGGGTCGTGCCGTACTTGAGCCCGGGTTCGAGGTAGCGCTGCCCGGCGCCGCTGTGCTGGGCGGCCTGGCGCACGAGTTCGCCGAGGTCGCCGTGGAAGCGCACCATCAGCAGCACGGTGAGCACCACCGAGCCCACGACGAGCAGGAACGCCTTGACGATCTGGATCCAGGTGGTGGCCCGCATGCCGCCGACCGTGACGTAGACGATCATCAGGCCGCCGACCGCGATGATGCTCCAGGTCCGGGCCTGCACGCTGTTGGTGCCGAGCAGCAGGGCGATCAGCGAGCCCGCACCGACCATCTGGGCGACCAGGTAGAGCAGGGTGACGACGACGCTGGCGCCGCCGGCCGCGGCCCGGACGCTACGACGGCGCAGCCGCAGCGCGAGCACGTCGGCGAGGGTGTACCGGCCGGCGTTGCGGACGAGTTCGGCGACCAGCATCAGGACCACCAGCCAGGCGACCAGGAAGCCGATGCTGTACAGCACGCCGTCGTAGCCGTAGAGGGCGATCAGCCCGGCGACGCCGAGGAAGGAGGCGGCGGAGAGGTAGTCGCCGGAGAGTGCGAAGCCGTTCTGCAACGGGGTGAAGTCCCGGCCGCCGGCGTAGAAGTCCTCGGCGGCGCTGCCACGGCGGCCGACCAGCACGGTGATCCCGAGGGTGACCAGGACGACGACGGCGAAGAGCACGATCGCGAGGTCGTGGTGGTCGCCGGTGGGGGCGACGGGGGGCGGGGTGGCTGTTGTCATCGAGGTCGTCATCGCAGCTGGTCCTGGGTGTCCCAGCGCAGGCCCCGGGCGGCGCGGTCGCGCTTGGTGCGGGCGTTGCGGGCGTAGAGCCAGGTGAGCAGGAAGGTGGAGGCGAACTGCAGCAGGCTGAGCAGCCAGGCGACGTTGAGCGGGCCGGCCACCGGGGTGCGCATCAGGCCGGGCGCGGCGGCCTGGGCGGCGACGTACGTCAGGTACCAGCCGAGGAAGGCGAAGCTGGCCGGGAAGACGAACGCCCGGTAGCTGCGGCGGATCTCCTGGAAGACCTCGCTGCGCTGGACGGCCCGGTACACCTCGGTACTGTCGGCGGCTTGCGCGGTGGGAGCGGGCACTGCGAGGACAGCGGGGACGACGGCCGCGACGGGCGCGGGCTGAGCCGGTACCAACTGCTCCGTCCGGACGGGGGCCGACGGGACGGCCTCGATCCCCTGGACGGCGGAGGTGGCGACCGGTGCGGCCCACCAGTCGAATTGCTGCCCCTGCTCGGGACTGCTTGTTTGCTGCTGTGGCACTGCTGCTCCTGAACCGGAGGGCACTCTGACCCGAACCATCATGGGGGCCCCTGAGCAGCGTCTTTGGCCATTGCAGATACGTTCACTCGATGAGGGGGTCGATCATCCGACGGACATTCATCCGACTACTGCTGCGTACCGGTGATTCCGTGTCGGAAGGCGTACGCGACGGCCTGCGCGCGGTCCCGCACGCCGGTCTTCGCGAACAGGTTGTTGATGTGCGTCTTCACGGTGGCCGGGCTGACGAACAGCCGCTGGGCGATCTCGGTGTTGGAGAACCCCTCGGCGATCAGCGCCAGCACCTCCGCCTCGCGGGCGGTCAACCCGTCGGGCAGCTCCCGCGGCCGGGCGGACGCGGTCGGCTGCTCGGGCGGGGCTGCGGATGGCGTCTCCGACAGCCTTTCCAGCAGCCGGAGTTGGACCTGGGGCGAGAGCCCGGCCGCGCCCGAGCGCACGTCCGCGATGGCCCGGGCGATCTCCTCGCCCCCGGCGTCCTTGGTGAGGTAGCCGCGCGCCCCGGCCTGGAGCGCCGGGAACAGCGAGTCGTCGTCGGCGAAGGTCGTGAGCACCACGACCTCGGTCTCCGGGTGCGCCGCCCGGATCCGCCGGGTCGCCTCGACGCCGTCGCAGCGCGGCATCCGCAGGTCCATGAGCACCACGTCGGGGCGATGCCGCTCCACGAGGGCAACGGCCTCCTCCCCGTCCGCCGCCGCGCCGACCACCTCGATCCCGGGCAGCAGCCCGAGCAGCATCACGATGCCCTCGCGCACCACCGTCTGGTCGTCCGCGACCAGCACTCTGGTCGACTCACCGGTCATGCCGGCACCCGCAGCAGCACGCGCCACCCTCCGTCCTCCGGGCCCGCCAGCAGGGTGCCGCCGAGCAGTTCCGCGCGTTCGCGCATCCCGAGCAGACCGTACCCGCTGCCGCTGGCCGCCAGCTCCCCGGGCGCTTCGCCGCGCGGCGCCCGGGTGTTGCTCACCTCCAGCTCCACCGCGCCCGGCAGGTACCGCAGTTCGATGGCGCACCGGGCACCTGGCGCGTGCTTGCGGACGTTCGTCACCGCCTCCTGCGCGGTGCGCCGCACCGCCAGCGCGGCCTCGGCGGCGATCGGCCGGGCCGCGCCGGTGACGGTGAGCGCGGCCCGTTCGCGCCCGGTCAGCTCGACCAGGAAGTCTCCCACCGGGGTGAGTTCGCCGCGCAGCGCGGACAGCGCCTGCCGGGTCTCGGCGAGGCCGTCCTGGGCCATCCGCCGCGCGGCGACGACCCGTTCGCGGATCTGCTCGCGGTCGGTGCCGGCGTCCAGCATCAGCCGGGCCGCCTCCAGGTGGACGAGCTGCGCGGAGAGGCTGTGGGCGAGCACGTCGTGGATCTCCCGGGCGATCCTGGCCCGTTCGGCGAGCGCCACGCTCTCCGCCTCGGCGGCCCGGGCGGCGCGTTCCTGGGCGAGCAGCCGGCGGGCGGTGCCGCGCGCCTCGATGTCCAGCCGCAGCAGGAAGCCCAGCAGCGTGAGCCCGCCGACCGATGAGACGATGCTCAGCCAACTCGCCCAGCTGACCGCGGTGTAGGAGCCCAGCGCCGCCGCCGCGACGGCCAGGGCGGGTGCGGGCGGCAGCCGGACCAACGCGGTCACGGCCAGCCCGAACCAGGTGAAGTCGGCCAGCGGGTAGGCCTGGCCCCAGTCGGCCAGCCAGGCGACACCGAGCAGCGCGGCGGCTGTGACGAGCGAGGACGCCAGCCGCTGTTCCCGCGTGGCGCGCAGGTACAGGGTGCTCAGCCCCACCACGGCGACCAGTCCGGTGGCGACGGCCGCGACCGCCCAGCCGTGGTAACGGCCGTCGGAGAACGTCCCCCAGGTGACGGTGACGAGCAGCACGATCCGCCCGAGCAGGGTGAGGACCCGGCGCGGCCGGCTCTCGGCGTCGCGCTCCAGCCCCTCGCGGGACGGCCAGCGGGTCCAGTACCACCCGGTCACGGGTGCCTCCTCGGCGATCTCGAACGTGGACGGCCGAAGTCCGGTCAGCCGATCGCGGTGGCCTGCCGGGGCAGCTCCATGGTTCGCGCCCTCCAGTTCACCACGAGCGACCGGGTCAGCAGCAGGACCGCGAGGCTGAGGAGCAGCGCGCTGCCCGCCTGGTGGACGTGCAGGACCGTGCCGAGGCCGTACAGGCCGACCCGGACGGCGATCATGCCGGACCAGGCGGCCACGGTGGCCTTGGTGCCCTTGGCCCACACCGAGCCGTCCGCGGCCTGCCAGAGCCGGACGGTCCAGCCCCAGACGGACCCCATGGCGAGCACCGCCACCAGCCCGCAGGCGAGCAGGGCGGCGGAGACCGCCGTGTGCTGGTGGTCGATGAGCTGCGGGTCGCGCAGGGCGAGCACACCGAGGATGAGCGGCAGCAGCCAGAAACGGCGTTCGGTGTCGAGGCGCCGGGCCCGCATCTGGCGCTGCGCCACCAGGGCCATCACCACGAGGATGACAACGACGTTGACGAGGGCGGTCATCGGACTCTCCGTCCCGACGGGAAGCTTGGGCTGACCTCTCCGACGCTACGGATCCGGCGCCGCCCGGTGATCGGAGCCGGGGTGGACCGGGGGTGGAGGCGCAGCCGCGAGGGCCCTCCACCCGTGGGTGGAGGGCCCTCGCGGCAGCAGAGCGTCAGGCGTCGATGCGCGAACGGTCCAGGGTGGCCGCCGAGTCCACGATGAACTCCTTGCGCGGGGCGACGTCGTTGCCCATCAGCAGGTCGAAGATCTTCTCGGCCTGTTCCAGGTCGCCCAGGTTGATCCGGCGCAGGGTGCGGTGGCGCGGGTCCATGGTGGTCTCGGCCAGCTGGTCCGCGTCCATCTCGCCCAGACCCTTGTACCGCTGCACCGGCTCCTTCCAGCGCATGCCCTTGCCCTGGAACTCCAGCAGGGTGGAGCGCAGTTCGGCGTCGGAGTAGGTGTAGTGGTACTTCTCCTGGCCGCGCTTGGGGTTGGTGAGCTCGATCCGGTGCAGCGGCGGCACCGCGGCGAACACCCGGCCCTGCTCGACCATCGGCCGCATGTAGCGGTGGAAGAGGGTGAGCAGCAGGGTGCGGATGTGCGAGCCGTCGACGTCGGCGTCGGCCATGAAGATGACCCGGCCGTAGCGGGCCTGGTCGATGTCGAAGGTGCGGCCCGAACCGGCCCCTATCACCTGGATGATCGCGGCGCACTCGGCGTTCTTGAGCATGTCGCTCACCGAGGCCTTCTGCACGTTCAGGATCTTGCCGCGGATCGGCAGCAGCGCCTGGAACTCGGAGTTGCGGGCGAGCTTGGCGGTGCCGAGCGCGGAGTCGCCCTCGACGATGAAGAGTTCGCTGCGGTCCACGTCGTCGCTGCGGCAGTCGGCCAGCTTGGCCGGCAGCGAGCTGGTCTCCAGCGCGGTCTTGCGGCGCTGGGCCTCCTTGTGCTGGCGGGCGGCGACCCGGGTGCGGGCCGCGGCGACGACCTTCTCCAGCACGGCCCGGGCCTGGAGCTTGTGGTCCTTCTTGGCCGAGGTGAGGAAGGCCTTGAGCTCCTTGGCAACGACGGCGGCGACGATCCGGTTGGCCGCCGAGGTGCCGAGGACCTCCTTGGTCTGGCCCTCGAACTGCGGCTCGGCGAGCCGGACGGTGACCACCGCGGTGAGGCCCTCGGTGGCGTCGTCCTTGGTGACGTCGTCCTCGGCGACGCGCAGCAGCTTGCTGGCGCGCAGCACCTCGTTGAGGGTCTTGGCGAGCGAGCGCTCGAAGCCGGTGATGTGGGTGCCGCCCTTGGGGTGGCGATGATGTTGACGAAGGAACGCAGGGTGGTGTCGTAACCGGCGCCCCAGCGCAGCGCGATGTCCACCCCGAGGTGGCGGGTGACCTCGGTGGGCGTCATGTGGCCGAGGTCGTCCAGGACGGGCACGGTCTCCTTGAAGGTGCCCTCGCCGCGCAGCCGCAGCACGTCGCAGACCGGCTTGTCGGGCGCCAGGAACTCGCAGAACTCGGCGATGCCGCCGTCGTAGTGGAAGACCGCCTCGTCGATCTGCTCGCTCTCGGTGAGGCGTTCGTCACGGACGACGATGGTCAGGCCGGGCACCAGGAAGGCGGTCTGCCGGGCCCGGTTGTGCAGGTTCTCCAGGGAGAGCTTGGCGTCCTTGAGGAAGATCTGCCGGTCGGCCCAGTAGCGGATGCGGGTGCCGGTACGGGTCTTCGGCACCTTGCGGGCCTTGGTCAGGCCGCTGGCGGGCTCGAAGGGCGCGTCGGGGCTGGTCTCGGTGAAGATGCCGGGAGTGCCGCGGCGGAAGCTGATCGTGTGGGTGTGGCCGCCGCGGTCGACCTCGACGTCCAGCCGGGCGGACAGGGCGTTGACGACGGAGGCGCCGACGCCGTGCAGGCCGCCGGAGGCCGCGTAGGACCCGCCGCCGAACTTGCCACCGGCGTGCAGCTTGGTCATCACGACCTCGACGCCGGACAGCTTGGTCTTGGGCTCGACGTCCACCGGGATGCCGCGCCCGTTGTCGCGGACCTCGACCGAGGAGTCGGCGTGCAGGACGACCTCGATGCGGTCGCAGTAGCCGCCCAGCGCCTCGTCGACGGAGTTGTCGATGATCTCCCAGAGGCAGTGCATCAGGCCACGGCTGTCCGTCGAGCCGATGTACATGCCCGGGCGCTTGCGGACCGCCTCCAGGCCCTCCAGGACGAGCAGGTGCCGAGCGGTGTAGTTGGAACCGTCGTCGCCGGCCAGCAGTGCGGACGGCACGGTCGTTTCGGCACTCACGCGGCACTCTCCTCGGTGAAGTTCTGTCTCATGGGTCACATCCGGACGCGTCCGGATCTTCCGCCAGTGCAGCACGCCGCACCGACAGCCGTCTCCCAGCGTGTGCACTCCCCTCCGCTGGGTGTGCAGCACGGCGGGCCGGTCCCGCGCAGCTTGTACGCGCTGCGCGAACAAGGGCTGGGCCGGAGTTCGGGGCGCCGGGGCGCCATCTCCTCCCGGTACCACCGGCCCTGGCGGATCGTGGGGCCCGGCGCAGGCTCCGGAACTGCCGTTATGCAGGCTACCGGGGCCTGGGACGGGGCTTATGCTCCAACCCGGCAGAGGATTATGCTACGCGGACCTCGCACCCGATCCCGATCGGGCGTTCGAGCCGCGGGCGGATCCCGGGATCTGGTACGCATGAACCAGTGGCCCCCGGGGCACGTCCTCATCAACACAGCAGAATCCTCAAAGAAGAAAAGCCACGAGCGGGAACGTTTTCGGCCTGGTTGGATGTTGACCCTGGTACGACAGCTCGTCGAGCTAGAGAAGAGGCGACGTGACTACTGTTCTGACACCTGCGAGCCCGCTCACCGCGGCTGACCGCTGCGACCGTTGCGGCGCCCAGGCCTACCTGCGCGTCGTGCTCGCCAGCGGCGGAGAGCTGCTCTTCTGCGCCCACCACGGCCGGAAGTTCGAGCCCGAGCTCAAGAAGATCGCCGTGGAGATACAGGACGAGAGCGGCCGCCTGACCAGCACCACCGCGACGGCCAGCGACGACGAGCGCTGATCCCGGGCGCCACCAGCAGCCAGCGTCGAGCTGTGTCCGGTCGCACACCGTGCGCGACCGGTGAGCCGGGCGATCGACCCTTCGGGGTCGGTCGCCCGGCTCTGCGTGTTCTCAGGGGAGTTCGTCCCGACGTGACGTCAGAACGTGACCGGGCGGTCACAGCCGACCTGTCCGACGCCTTGAGGGCCGGGGCTCACAGCACCGGGCGCACCACGTCCGCGACGGCGGCGAGCCTGGTGTACACGCCCGGGTGGGCCGGATCCGCGCAGCCCGTTCCCCACGACACCAGGCCGGCCAGTCGCCCGCCGACGACCAGCGGGCCGCCGCTGTCCCCCTGGCAGGAGTCCCTGCCGCCCTTCTCCTCGCCCGCGCAGACCATGCCCCGGGCGTCGAACTTCCCGTCCGGCCCGCCCGGGTAGGCGCGTGCACAGGTCTGGTCCGCGACGATCGGCACGTCCACACCGCGCAGCACGGGCGAGTAGTCACCCCGCCCGGTGGCGTCGCCCCAGCCGTACACCTGCGCCCTGGTTCCGGCCGCGTACGGCTCGGTCTCACCCTGGCCGACCAGACCGATCACCGGCCGGGAGCCCTGCGGCTCCGCGAGGGTGAGCACCGCGACGTCGTTCATGTTGGCGGCGAAGTTGTACTCGGGGTGGATCCAGATCGCCTGGACGGGCACCTCGCGGCCGGCCGAGCCGCGCAGGTCGTCCCGGCCCACGATCGCCTTGAGGCCCGGCCGGTCCACCCGGATGCCCTTGGCCTCGTCGTAGAGGCAGTGCGCGGCCGTCACCACCTTGGTCGGGGCGACCAGCGCCCCACCGCAGAACTGGCCGGAGCGGCCGCTGCCGAACTGCTGGCGGCTGCTGAGGGCCACCACCCACGGGTGGTCGGCGGTACTCGCGAGGGTGCCGCCGACGATCCGGTGCCGCGGCGCGGCCGCGTCGGCAGGTGCGGCTGCGCCGAGCGCGACCAGCGGGAGGGGGACGACGGGCAGCAGCGCCAGCACGGCGGCCCGGCGGCGACGGCCGGGCCGGGCGACGGCGGCCGGGCGTGCCGGGGGCGGGGCGGCTGTCGGCAGGTCCGCGCGGTCCGGGTTGGGCAGCACCGTGTCTCCAGTTGGCTCGGCAGCAGGCAACCGGCACAGCGTAGGTGACCAACTACGCTGTGCGACCGCTTCCCGCCGCATCGCCACCCGGACGAGCGACAACCGCCACCCGGACGCTGACACGCCCGGACACAGACGGCAGAGAAGGCCCGGAGCCGTGGGGCTCCGGGCCTTCTGTGCGACTGTCCGCCGTAACCGGATCAGTCCAGGTAGTCGCGCAGCACCTGGGACCGCGACGGGTGGCGCAGCTTCGACATGGTCTTCGACTCGATCTGGCGGATGCGCTCACGGGTGACCCCGTACACCTTGCCGATCTCGTCGAGCGTCTTCGGCTGACCGTCCGTCAGGCCGAAGCGCATCGAGACCACACCGGCCTCGCGCTCGGACAGGGTGTCCAGCACCGAGTGCAGCTGCTCCTGGAGCAGGGTGAAGGAGACCGCGTCGGCCGGAACGACCGCCTCGGAGTCCTCGATCAGGTCACCGAACTCGCTGTCGCCGTCCTCGCCCAGCGGGGTGTGCAGCGAGATCGGCTCGCGGCCGTACTTCTGGACCTCGATGACCTTCTCGGGGGTCATGTCGAGCTCCTTGGCCAGCTCCTCCGGGGTGGGCTCGCGGCCCAGGTCCTGGAGCATCTGGCGCTGGACGCGGGCCAGCTTGTTGATGACCTCGACCATGTGCACCGGGATACGGATGGTGCGGGCCTGGTCGGCCATCGCGCGGGTGATCGCCTGGCGGATCCACCACGTGGCGTAGGTGGAGAACTTGTAGCCCTTGGTGTAGTCGAACTTCTCGACCGCACGGATCAGACCGAGGTTGCCCTCCTGGATCAGGTCCAGGAAGAGCATGCCGCGGCCGGTGTAGCGCTTGGCCAGCGAGACCACCAGACGGAGGTTGGCCTCCAGCAGGTGGTTCTTGGCGCGGCGGCCGTCCTCGGCGATGATCTCCAGCTCGCGCTTGAGCTTCGGGGCGAGCTTGTCGGCGGCGGAGAGCTTGTCCTCGGCGAACAGGCCGGCCTCGATGCGCTTGGCGAGCTCGACCTCCTGCTCGGCGTTGAGCAGCGGGACCTTGCCGATCTGCTTCAGGTAGTCCTTGACCGGGTCGGCGGTGGCACCGGCGACGGCGACCTGCTGGGCCGGCGCGTCGTCCTCGTCGTCGTCGGAGAGGACGAAGCCCTCCGACTCCTCCTCCGGGCCGGCCTCGGTCTCGGCACCGGCCTTGTCACCGGGCAGGGCCGCGTCGTCGAGCAGCTCCTCCTCGCCGAGCAGCTCCTCCTCGCCGCCCTTGGCGGCCTTGGCGGTGGTGGTCTTCTTGGCGGCGGTCTTCTTGGCGGGTGCGGCCTTCTTGGCCACGGCCTTCTTGGCGGGAGCCGCCTTCTTCGCCGGCGCCGCCTTCACCTCGGCGACGACCGTGGTCGTCTCGCCGGCGGTGATGTCGGCGGACACCGTGGGGGCCGGCGCGGCGGCGGCAGCCGCCACGGCCGGGGCCGCGACGGGCGCGCCGGGCGCGATGCGCACGGGCGGCTTGGTCGGGGCCGCCGGGGCGGCCGGGGTCCGGGTGGTGACAGCCTTGGTGGCGGTGCGCTTGGCGGGGCTCTTGGCAGCAACGCTCTTGCGCTTGGCGCCGGCCGGCTCGGCCGCGCTGACCATGAGGTCCACCCCCTCCTCGATCAGCACCTGATTGAGGCTGCGCATGACGTTCTTCCACTTGGTGACCGGGATCTGGTCCGCCTCGAACGCCTGGCGCACGTCGTCACCGGCGATCTGCCCCTGGGCCTTGCCCCGCTCGATGAGCGCCAGCAGAGCCGCGGACTCGGCGATCTCGGGGGGAAGCGAACGGGATGTGCTGGCCGACACGAACAACCTCTCGGACGATGAGTGGACTCGAACCCGTACCGGCCGCCCGAGCGGGCGGGGAAGGAGATCGCACGCCGGGCGCGCGGTGTCGATTCCGACCGACTCGGGCTTGAGGACTGGGTTTGCAGGACGGCAGCAGCGCCGCGGACCAACACAGCCGTCTGGCGTGCTGGAGTATTCCGGAGCTGCTTCCGCTCAGGACACATCGCTGCTACTCGTCAAGTGTTACGCATGGCCTTCGTGTCGCGGGTCACACCGCTCGGCGCCCGCGGCCCGAGGGCCGGCATCCATCATCGCGCACTCGCGCCGAAACCGGCCGGCATGCCCATGACGAGCCGCATCGAGGAGCGCTGCGGACGGCCTGATCCGACAGGACGGCCCTCCCGCCGCACCGGGTGGTGCAGCCGGAGGGCCGTGGGCCGGCGGGGCGAACCAGACCGCTCAGTGCTCCCGGGGGGCCGGGACGGACGGCTCGATCTCGGGGTGGACGGTGAGCAGCGCCCGCATCGCGACCTCGCCCGCGGTGCCGTCGCCGGTGCCGAGCGCGTCCACCAGTCGCGCGTGCAGACTGACCGAGGCCTCGGAGGGCCGCTCGCACGAGGTCGCCGGGCCGCCCGACACCTGGAGCGCGCAGGAGACGATCCCGGACAGGTGCTCCAGCATCCGGTTGCCGGCCATCTGCAGGACCAGCCCGTGCAGCTCGGCGTCGGCCCGGGTGTAGGTGGAGAGGTCGGCCTGGGCGGCGGCGTGGCTCATGATCTCGACCAGCTCGACCAGCCGCTGCTGGACGTCCTCCCGGCCGTGGCCGGCGGCCAGCCGGGCGGCCAGCGGCTCGATCGCCCAGCGCAGCTCGAACAGCTCCCGGCGCTGCTCGTCCCGCTGCGGGCCGAAGGCGCGCCACTCGATGATGTCCGGGTCCAGCAGGTTCCAGTCGCCGACCGGGCGGACCCGGGTGCCGACGTTCGGCCGGGCGCTGACCAGGCCCTTGGCCTCCAGCACGCGCAGCGACTCGCGCACGACGGTGCGGGAGACCTCGAACCGCTGGCCGATCTCCTCGGGCACCAGCGGGCGGTCGGCACCGAGGTCGCCGGAGACGATCATCTGGCCGAGCTGCTGGACCAGCTGGCCGTGCAGACCGCGACCGCGGCTGCTGGTGGTCTTGCGGCCGACCCGGGCGAGCTCGGACTCGGCACCCTCCCAGCGGGGCGCCGGCGGGGTCGGCCGGTCGGCGTACGAGAAGCGGTCGAGGTCGCCGGGGCCGTGGATGGGCCCTTCGGCGGAACGGGCGGGGGTCATCGTGGGGTGCGCAAGGGTACTCACAGGTCCTTTGTCGGCGATCGGCAGGCGCAGCTTGAGAATTCTCGTGAAAAGCACACGAAAGGGTGATCGACCGTGACTGGATGATTGACTTCTTATCAGGAAGAACCACGCATTACGGTCACGCCGGTCGATCTTGGTGGTTCGGGACGGTGCCCGTCCGTCAGGACCGGGCGTCAGGACCGGGCGTCAGGACCGGGCGTCACAGCGCACGGCGGCGGGCCTGCACCAGCAAGGCCACCAGCAGCAGGACGGCGGCCGGCGCCGCCACCGTGGCAAGCAGGGCCGGATCGGTCAGCGCGGCACCCCCGGGCACCGCCCGCCGGTCCCCGCCGTACACCCATCCGTACGCCCACTCGACACCGGACTGGAACGGCAGCAGCTCGGCCGCCCGGGTCGGCCACGGCGTGCCGGTCTGCCGCAGCAGCAGTGCCACGCCCGACTCCAGCAGCGGCGGCAGCGCGCACAGCACCAGCACCCCGGCCGCGGCGCTGCGGGTCACCGACGCCGTCAGCACCCCGGTCCAGCCCGCCACCACGGTCAGCACGACGAAGGCCAGCAGTGCGGCCGGCACCCCGTGCCCCGCAGCCAGTGCCACCGGGGCGAACGCGCCCGGCAGATCGGCGAGTCCGGACAGCCCGGCGCCGGCCAGAACCCCGGACACCCCACCCGACAGCGCGGACGGCTGCCACCAGGCCGCCACCGTCACCCCGGCCGGCAGCGCGAGGTGCACGGCCACCGTGTCGAACAGCAAGGTGGTCAGCGCCAACGCCCCCGCCACCGGGCCGATCACCAGCAGCTTGGCCAGCAGCAGCCGCACCCGGCGCGAGTACGACACGTGCGAGGCCGGCAGCCCCGGGTTGCGCACCTCGTGCCCGTACGAGAGGGCGCCCAGCACACCGGCCCCGAGCGCCGCGAAGGGCAGCGGCACCAGCGGGACGGCGGCGGTCAGCAGCCGCACCCCCGCCGGACCGGCCAGCGGGCCCGCGGGCGTCTGGCTCGCCAGGACGGCGGCCGCGGCGGCGTCGCACAGCAGCACGGCGGCGAGAAGCAGCCAGGTGGAGCGGAGGCCGCGCAGTCGGCGCAGCTCGTAGGCCAGAACACGCACGGTTCACTCGCTCCGGTGGTCGTCGGGGGTCGCGGGGGCGGCGGCCGGGGCCGCGTTCGGCATGAGGCGGCCGAGGCTGCCGAGACGCATGGTGTCGTCGGCCAGGAGGTCGTCGGAGGCCGGTCGGCGCGAGGCGACAGGACCGTCGCGGAAGAGGCGGTCCACGGCCACCGTCGGGGTGGCGTCCGCGCTGCCGTAGGGCTCGGGTTCGACGACGGCGAGCGCGGAGAGTGCGGTTGCGGCGGAGAGGACGGGCAGGGTCCTTGCGGGCAGGGTGCCGTCCTCCTGCGGTCTGGGGACGACAGGCTCGACCGGCGCTCCAGCCCGGTCAACGCCCCGCTCCGGGGCCGGCTGCACATACACCCTGACGTGGCCGGAGCGACCCGAGGAGACCGGTAGGGCGGCCGTCGGCGCGGGCTGCTCGACCACCCGGTCGGCCAGCTCGTGCAGCAAGATGCCGTGGCGGTAGGCGAGTTCACCGATCTCGCTGCGGCCGACGCCCACCACCGCGAGGCCGGCGCCGCCGTCCCGGCGCACCTGGGCGCCCTGGCTGACCAGCACATCGGCGAGCCGTGCCATCTGCGGTCCGCGGACGGACACTTCGGGGCAGAGCCGGGTGCGGCGGAACTCCGCCACGTGCTGGTCGGCCACCATCCTGCCCCGGTCCAGCGTGATCACGCGGTCGGCCAGCTGCGCCGCCTCCTGCGGGGTACGGGTGGTCACCAGAACCGTCCCGCCCGCGACGCCGAAGGAGCGCAGGAAGCAGTGGAACCACTCGACGTTGCGCGGTGACAGGCCCTCGGTCGGCGCGTCCAGGACCAGCGTGCCGGGGTCGCCGAGGAGGGCGGCGGCCAGCGCCAGCCGCCGGTGCATGCCCGGTGAGAAGGCGCGCAGCCGCTGCCCGGCGACGGCCGCCAGCCGGGTCTGTTCCAGCAGATCGTCGGCCCGCCGGGCGGGCACGCCGACGGCCGCCGCGAGCATCCGCAGGTGGCTGCGCGCCTTGCGCCCAGGGTGTCCGGCCAGGGCGGCCGGGCCCTCTCCCGGGGCGGGCAGCAGCACGCCGACCTCGCGTTCGGGGCGGCGCAGGCGGCGATAGGTGCGGCCGTCGAAGAGCGTGACGCCCTGGCCGCGTTCGAGCTCGAGCATCAGGCGCAGCGCGGTGGACTTGCCGGCGCCCTCGGGGCCGAGCAGCGCCGTCACCATGCCGGGCCGAGCGTCGAAGGTCAGGTCCAGCACGGCGGGCGGGGCGCCCTTGCCGCGGACCTTGGTCAGTCCGGTGATCTGGATCATCGCTGCCTGCTCCCATGCCCTCGGCCGCCTGCTCCACGCGGAACGGGACCGTGCCCGCACGGCCCCGCGCCAGCACACTAGGGGGCGGTGACGGAGATTCCGGGCATTACGGGAGCGGCACGGGCCCGGCGGCCGCCCACCTCACCCGATCAGGGGACAATCCGATCCTGCGATTCGGGGTTTCGTGGGTTCTGCCGAGTTCGTGAGCTTCGCGGGGTCAGGACTCCGGGCGCAGCATGGGCGGGTTGAGGACGGTCGCGCCGCCCGCCGTGAAGAGCTGTGCCGGGCGCCCTCCCTGACGGGTCGTCGTACCGCCGGAGGGCAGCAGGAAGCCGGGGGTGCCGGTGACCTTGCGGTGGAAGTTCCGCGGATCCAGGGCCACGCCCCAGACCGCCTCGTAGACCCGGCGCAGCTCGCCGACGGTGAACTCGGTCGGACAGAAGGCGGTGGCGAGCGAGGAGTACTCGATCTTGGAGCGGGCGCGTTCCACGCCGTCGGCGAGGATCAGGCCGTGGTCGAAGGCGAGCGGGACGCCGTCGGCCGGGGCCTGGCCGAGCAGTTCGGCGACCGGCGCCCAGCGGGCACTGCTGGCGTCGCCGCCCGCGCGGGGTGTCGGCAAGTCGGGGGCGAGGACGAGGTAGGCGACGCTGACCACCCGCATCCGGGGATCGCGTTGCGGGTGCCCGTACGTGGCGAGCTGCTCCAGGTGGGCGCCGGCCGCCCCCGGCCCGGCCGCGTCGTGGCCGGGCGCGGAGTGCGCTCGCAGCCCCGTCTCCTCGGCCAGTTCCCGGGAGGCCGCCTCGGCCAGCCCCTCGTCCGGCCGGACGAACCCTCCGGGCAGCGCCCAGTACCCCTGGAACGGCGGCTCGCCTCGTCTGACCAGCAGCGCACACAGCGCGTGGTCGCGCACCGTCAGCACCACCAGGTCTACCGTGACAGCGAACGGGGGAAAGGCCGACGGGTCATAGCGCGACATGGTGACGATCATAGTCGTCTCTCTGACGATAAGCACAGACCCGTGTACGAGCAGTGCCTCAGCGTAGCCGGGGGCGGAGCCTGGGCAGGCCCGGCCGGGCAGGGTCCACCCCGGGAGGGGGTCAGCGGGCGACCAGCTGGAGGGCGGCGGGGGCCTCCTCGACCATGGCCACGCCGATGCGGCTCACCCGGACGGAGAACGGTTCTCCGGCGACGCGAAGGCCGGTCAGTTCCAGCTCGCCGAGGGGTGCGGTGCTGGCCGCGCGGACCAGGACCCGGCCGCCCGGGACGTCGGGACGGATACCGGCGAGGGCGAAGACGGCGTGCACGGCGCCGGCCGCCGAGACCGCCGCCGGGCGGCAGGCGGCCGGATGCGGGACGGGTGGGCAGCCGGGGGCGCGCTGCTCGCCCGCGTACATCTCGGGCAGTCGCCCGTCGAAGTGGGTGGCCGCGGCGAGCAGGCCCTCCAGCAGGGTGCCGGCCTCGTTCTCGTGGCCGGCCGCGGCGAGGCCGGCGATCGCGAGTGCGGTCTCGTGCACCCGCACCGCGCCTCCGCGGTGGCCGAGCGGGTTGAAGCGCGGCGACTTGGCGCTGAGCGTGCGCAGGCCCCAGCCGCTGTCCAGCTCCGGTGCGACCAGCCGCTGGGCGAGCAGCCGGGTCTGTTCGCGGTCGAGAAGGCTCTCGTGCCGGCCGCCCTCGCCGGCCAGCCCGGTGTCGAGCAGGTGGACGAGCGAGGAGGTGACGGTCGGGAGCGGCTGGCCGCCCGGGGCGAGGCCGGCGGCGGGCCGGCCGCCGGAGAGGTCGTCGACCCAGAACCGTGCGCGGAATTGCCCGCGCAGCTCGGCGGCCCAGTCGCGCCACTCCTCGGCGCCGGGGCGGCCGAAGGCCTCCAGCAGCTCGGCGCCGTGGAGGGCGGCGCGGTGTGCCTGGGCCTGGACCTCGGCGCGGGCGGCCACCGGATGGGCGGCGCGGTCCTCCGCCGGGCGGCTCAGGTCGGTGACGAAGCCGTCGGCCAAGCCCTCGCGGAGGGCGGCGAGGGCCCGCTCGGCAGCCGGGAGCAGGTCGGCGACCTCGTTGTGGGGCAGGCCCCAGCGCCAGGCCTCGGCCAGCACCGTGACGAACAGGAGGGTGGCCTCGGTGGCGGTGCAGGTGGGCGGCAGCTCGGGACCGCCGTGCCGGAGGGCGCCGGGCAGCAGGCCCCCGATGCGGCCCGGGGCAGCGGTGAGCTGCTGACGGCGGGCCAGCGCCCGGAGGGTGCCGGCTGCGAGCCGGGTGCCGAGCGGCAGCGTCAGGCGGGCAGCCCAGAGCGCGTCGGCCGGGGCGAGGCCGAAGCGCCAGGGCGCGCCGGAGGCCGGGTAGAGGTCGGTCGGGCGGTCCGGATCGGCGAACAGCAGCCCGCCGAGGGCGTCGAGGGAGCGGGTGACCAGCATCGCGGCCCGGGCGTCGTCGCTGCGGACCTCCGGTTCGGACCAGGGCAGCGGCACGCCTGTGCCCCGTCCGCCCGGCGGGCGCGGGCCGGGGCTGGTGCTCTCCAGTTCGGCGCGCAGCTCGACCGACCAGCGGGCACCGGGCTGCACCTCCAGGTCCCAGCGCAGCACCCCGGCGCCGGCCAGGACGGCGTGCGGCGACGGCTTGGCGCCGACCACCGCGGTGTGCGCCGGACCTGCCCAGCGCAGGCCGGCCGACTGCACCTGGCCCGGCAGGTCCGGCGGGCGGTGCCCGGCGGCGATCTCGGCCACCGGGCCCAGGTCGGTGCCGAGGGCGATCTCCAGTGGCAGCCGGGCGGGACGGGTGCCGGTGTTGCGCACGATCACCGTCTCCACGCCGTCCGCGTGACGCAGCCGTTCGACGGTGAGCGCCGGGTCCGGGTCGAGGTCGCCGGGGAGGCGGACGGCGCCGAGGAAGCGGGCCTGGGCCGTGCTGGTCAGGGTGCCCTGGAGCGGCAGCGGTTCCATGCCGCCGAGGCGCAGCTCCATTCTGGCCAGCACCCGGACGCCGTTGCGGTAGAAGCCGTGCAGCCCGTGGCCGCGCAGCTGACCGTCCGGTCCGGAGGCGGCCATCGCGGGGGCGTTGACGCAGAGCACCTCGTGATGGACGGCGACGGGCTGCGGCCGCAGCGGAGCAGCGGGCCGGCCCGGCCCGCCGGGTGTGCCCGCGGGTCCGCCCGCCGGGACCTGGTCGGAACGGCCGACCGGTCGCGGCGCGCCGACCACGCTCTCGGCCGGCATGGCCTGTGGTGGCCTCATGGCGGTCACCGGGCTCTCCTCCCCTTGGCGGTCCGGTGGCCGGGTCTGGCCGGTGGGCCGCGAACATGCTCGATCGCGTGCTGATGCTGCCGGGCCGACGGGGTGTCCCGTCGGCGGGTGTGCCGTTTCCGGCCGCACCTGGCGGGTCGTGCCACGCGGTGCGCGGCACCGGGCCGGTACCGGCGCGCCACGCCCTCGTGCCGGGCACGCCGCTGTGCCAGGCCCGTCGTCAGGTCCTGCGCCCCGGCAGGCCGGTGACGCCCCCTCTCCCCGCGGCCGCCTCCCCGTGCCGGCCACTCTCGCCCTGAGTGCCAGTGCGGCACCGTTCCTCGGGCGGTCGGCGCGGCGCCGAACCGTCCGCCGGGCGGGCACAGGCCCCCCAGGGGGTGAACGCCGCACACCGGCCGCAGGTCACGCCCCGCGCGAAACCCCGGGCTCCGGCGCGCTGGCCGGGCGGGCGCTCGTACGGGCTTCGTCCAACCGCCGTCGCCGACCGCTCGCCGTTCGGGCCCGGTCCCAGGGCGAACCGCGTGGTCCGGGCGTCGGCCTGTCCCGGGCGCGCCGCGGGGCGGACGGCGACCGTCGAACCGGTGCTCGACCGCCGCCAGGATACGGTGCGGGGGTCGCGGCGCCCGCACCAGGTGACCCCTTGAACGGCGACGTGACCGCTGTGACCAGCAGAGACCGAGGAGTTGCATGTCCACCGCCAGCCGGCTGCCCGGGATTGTCACGACCGACCACGTCTTCCAGCTCCCCCTCGACCACGCCGCCCCGCAGGGCGAGCAGATCGAGGTGTACGCCCGCGAGGTGGTGGCTGCCGGCCGTGAGCGGGACGATCTGCCCTGGCTGCTCTTCCTCCAGGGCGGGCCTGGCGGCAAGGCGGCCCGCCCGCTCGGCCGGGACGCCTGGCTGGACCGCGCCCTGGACGACTACCGGGTGCTCCTGCTCGACCAGCGCGGCACCGGGCGCTCCACGCCCGCGACCCGGCAGACCCTCGCCCGGCGCGGCGGCGCCGGGGAACAGGCGGACTACCTGGCGCACTTCCGCGCGGACTCGATCGTGCGCGACGCCGAGCTGATCCGCCACCGGCTGCTCGGATGGGACCGGCGCTGGAGCGTGCTCGGCCAGAGCTTCGGCGGCTTCTGCACCCTCACCTACCTCTCGATCGCCCCCGACGGCCTGACCGAGGCCTTCATCACCGGCGGCCTGTCCGGCCTCCGCAGCTCGGCGGACGACGTCTACCGCGCCGCCTACCCACGGGTGGTCCGCAAGAACGAGGGCCACTACGCCTGGTTCCCGCAGGACGTCGAAGCGGTGCGGCGGATCGCCGCGCACCTCGCCGCCACCCCGGCAACCCTGCCCGACGGCGGCCTGCTCACCGTCGAGGCGTTCCAGGCGCTGGGGATGATGCTCGGCGGCGGCAGCGGTTCCGGCGCCCTGCACCACCTCCTGGAGGAGGCCTGGGTCGAGGGACCGGACGGGCCCGAGCTCTCCGACACGTTCCGATACGGCGTCCAGGCCAAGCTCTCCTTCGCGGAGGGCCCGCTGTACGCGGTGCTGCACGAGTCGATCTACGGCCAGCGGTCGGTGGACCAGGGCGGGACCACGTGGTCGGCCGAGCGGATCCGCGCGGAGTTCCCGGAGTTCGACGCCCGGGCGGCGCTGGAGACGGGCGCGCCGGTGCTGTTCACCGGGGAGATGATCTACCCCTGGATGTTCGACACCGACCCGGCGCTGCGCCCGCTGAAGGAGACCGCGGACCTGCTCGCCGCCCGGAGTGACTGGCCCGACCTGTACGACGCGGAGCGGCTGGCCGCCAACGAGGTGCCCGTCGTGGCGGCCGTGTACCACGACGACATGTACGTGGACACCGCCGACTCGCTGGAGACCGCCCGCGCGGTGCGCGGCCTGCGGACCTGGATCACCAACGAGTGGGAGCACGACGGCCTGCGGGTGAGCGGCGGCAAGGTGCTCGACCGCCTGATCAGGATGGCTCGCGGCGAGGTGTAGCAACGCCGCGCCCCGGGGTGGCCGAGGCGGTCGACCGAGGACGTCAGCGCGCATGGCGGGCTCCCCGGGCTGACCGCCGGGTACACCGGTGGCGCGGGGCCGCCGCCGACCCGCACGACCACGCTCGCCCCAGCCGCAGGCCGCCCGCGGACCGCTCGCCCGGCCGGCAGCCCGGCGCCGGGAGGAGGGCGACCGGCCCGGGGCCGCCCGGCTCCGGCACACCCTCGGCGGGGCTGACCGGACCGCCGTCCGCGGGCACCGTGCCTGCGGCCGAGGCCGCCCGGCGGGCGCGGCGGCGGCGCCTGGCCACCGCCGTGCCGGCCGATCCGCCGGACGCCCCACCGGGACCGGGCCCGGGGACCGGGCCGGGGCGCTCCTCGGCGGCCGGCTCGGGAGCCACCGCGGACGGCCGCGCCTCGCGCCGCTGCCGCTGGCCCTCGACGGCCGCGAGCAGCGCCTCCGGCGTCATTCCGTCGTTGAGCGACTCGTGGAGCAGATCGGCCAGCAGGTAGCACGGGTCGAGATCGAGGGCGCGGCCGAGGACGACCCGGGCCGTCGCGGTGTCCCCGGCCACCCAGGAGGCCCAGGCCAGCAGTGTGAGCGGGGCCACCGCACAGCTCTCGTACGGCGGCACGGCCCGCCGGGCGAGAAAGCGCCAGAGCCGCTCGGCGGGCGCCAGCTCGGCGGGCCGGACGAACTCGGCGCCGCGGTCCCTGGTGGACCGGTCGCGCAGGGCGAGCAGCAGCCGCGCCGTCCGGTCCTCGTCCAGCTCGCACACACCGGCCGCGAACTCGGCGAAGGCCTGGTCGAGCAGATCGATCCCCGGCTCCGGCAGCTCGGCCGCCTCAGCCCGGGCGATCGCCGCACGCTGGGCGTCCGCGCTGGGCGACCCGATCGGTGCCAGCCCCGCGATGATCGCCTTGCGACTGCCGCGCGGGGCGAGACCCGCGAAGGTCGCCGCCGCGGCGGCCGGCCCTGGGGCGGGGGCGCGCCGGATCGAGTTGCCCGCCGGATCGCAGCACCCCTGGCGGCGGCAGAGGAATGACCACCAGCGGCCGTCCGAGACGCACAGCGACTCCTTGACCGGCACGCTGCGGCGGGCGAACGCGGCCCGGAGGCCGTCGGCCAGCGGCCGCAGGCCGTCCAGGACCGGCGGCCCGTGCTCCGAGGCGGGATCCTGGCAGAGGTAGAGGAGCACCTGGAGCGGGCGGCTGTCGCGCCGCTCGGACAGGTCTACCAGCAGGGCGGCCGTCTCCTCCGCCGCAGCCGGCCACAGCGCGGGCGAGGCGGGGATGTCCGCCCGGATCACCCCGCCCTGGTGCAGGTCAGGGCCATGCAGTCCGACGGCGACGATGCTGTCGTCGGGGAAGAAGCCCATCAGATAGGGCAGCAACTCGGCCATGTCGGCCGGACCGCGCATGATGACCGGCCGGTGGCCGGAGGCCGGGCCGAGGGACAGGATGACAGGCTCGTTGTTCATGGCGCTGTCGTTGTTCGTGGCGTTCATGACCGGAAGAGTGCCGCACTCCGAAATCCGCACCGGTTTTTTCTTTTTTCCTGTGGATAACTCCGCCCCCGGCTTTCCCTTACCTCATTCGGCGCACGCCATCGCCACTCCCCCGGAGGATATTTGACGGCCGTTCAACAGAAGAGCGGATGACCTACACCTGCACTCCGCCTGGCCGCGCCACCTCGGCATTCGCCCCTTGTCGGCGGCACGGGGTTACATGGACGCCATGCAGCAGCCCGAGATCCACACCACCGCCACCGCCGCCGACCGAGCCGAGGTCCGGGCGCGGGCCGAGGCCGTCCTGCGCGAGCTGGCCGGGCCCGGCGCCGTCCTGCGCGACGACCAGTGGACGGCCATCGAGGCGCTGGTGGTCGACCACCGCCGCGCCCTGGTCGTGCAGCGCACCGGCTGGGGGAAGTCCGCCGTCTACTTCATCGCCACCGCTCTGCTCCGCGCCCGGGGCGCCGGGCCGACGGTGATCGTCTCGCCGCTGCTCGCCCTGATGCGCAACCAGGTCGAGTCGGCGGCCCGGGCCGGCATCCACGCCCGCACCATCAACTCGGCCAACACCGACGAGTGGGACGAGATCCAGGCCGAGGTCTCGGCCGGGAAGGTGGACATCCTGCTGGTCAGCCCGGAGCGGCTGAACAACCCCGACTTCCGCGACCAGGTGCTCCCCAAGCTCGCCGCCTCCACCGGCCTGCTGGTGGTCGACGAGGCGCACTGCATCTCCGACTGGGGCCACGACTTCCGGCCCGACTACCGCCGTCTGCGCACCATGCTCGCCGACCTCCCTTCCGGGGTCCCGGTGCTGGCCACCACCGCCACGGCCAACGCCCGGGTCACCGCCGACGTCGCCGAGCAGCTCGGCACCGGCACCACCGACGAGCACGCCCTGGTGCTGCGCGGCCCGCTCGACCGGGAGAGCCTCACCCTCGGCGTGCTCGCCCTCCCCGACCCGGCGCACCGGCTCGCCTGGCTGGCCGACCACCTCGACCGGCTGCCGGGCTCGGGCATCATCTACACCCTGACGGTGGCGGCGGCCGAGGAGGTGACGGCGTTCCTGCGCGAGCGCGGCTTCGTGGTGGCCTCCTACTCCGGCCGCACCGAGGACGCCGAGCGCCGCACCGCCGAGGCCGATCTGCTGGCGAACCGGGTCAAGGCGCTGGTCGCCACCTCCGCCCTGGGCATGGGCTTCGACAAGCCCGACCTCGGCTTCGTGGCGCACCTGGGCTCGCCCAGCTCCCCGATCGCCTATTACCAGCAGGTCGGCCGGGCCGGCCGCGGCGTCGACCGGGCCGAGGTACTGCTGCTGCCCGGTCGCGAGGACGAGGCGATCTGGCGCTACTTCGCGTCACTGGCCTTCCCCCCGGAGGAGCAGGTCCGTCGCACGATCGACGCGCTGGCCGAGGCCGGCCGGCCGCTCTCCACGGCCGCGCTGGAGCCCCGGGTGGACCTGCGCCGCACCCGGCTGGAGACCATGCTCAAGGTGCTCGACGTGGACGGCGCGGTCCGGCGGGTCAAGGGCGGTTGGACGGCCACCGGGCAGAGCTGGGAGTACGACACCGCCCGTTACGCCAAGGTCGCGGAATCCCGCGAGGCGGAGCAGCGGGCGATGCGCGAGTACGCGACGGCCACCGGCTGCCGGATGGAGTTCCTGCGGCGGCAGCTGGACGACGAGCAGGCCGCGCCGTGTGGCCGGTGCGACAACTGCGCGGGGCCGCTGCACACTCCGGAGGTCTCCGCCGCCACGCTGGAGGCCGCCCGCGCCGCGCTCGGCCGCCCCGGGGTCGGCTTCGAGCCGCGGCGGCTCTGGCCGACCGGCATGGACTCACTGGGCGTGCCGCTCAAGGGCCGGATCCCGGCCGGCGAGCAGGCCGAGACCGGTCGGGCGCTCGGCCGGTTGTCCGACATCGGGTGGGGCACCCGGCTGCGCACCCTGCTCGCCGAACAGGCCCCGGACGTCCCCGTCCCCGGCGAGGCGGTGGACGCACTGGTGACCGTGCTCGCCGACTGGGCCCGCGGCCCGGGCGGATGGGCCGGCCCCGCCACGGCGGACGGCACCCGGCTGGACCGTCCGGTCGGCGTCGTGGCCATGGCCTCCTCGACCCGCCCCCAGCTGGTCGGCAGCCTCGCCGCACGGATCGCCGAGATCGGGCGGCTGCCGCTGCTCGGGCGGATCGAGTACGCGGACGGCCGGCCCCCGCACGGGGCCCGCAGCAACAGCGCCCAGCGGCTGCACTCGGTGGCCGACGCTCTGGTCCTGCCGCCGGAGCTCGTGGAGGCGGTGGCCGCCGCGAGCGGTCCGCTGCTGTTGGTGGACGACCTGGTCGACTCGGGGTGGACGGTCACCGTCGCCGCGCGGCTGCTTCGCCGGGCCGGGGCGAGCGCGGTGCTGCCACTGGTGCTGGCCGTACAGGGCTGAGCCGCCGGACGGCGGCACTGTCGACACACGGGAATGACTTCACCCGAATGGCCTAAAGGAGGGGTCGAGCACAACAGCGGCGAACGCGTGTGACCACAGTGACAGGAGAGGCGAAGAGAGGAGTGGTGACATTGCCGAACACGGTTCATCGGCCGTTTACGCGAGCCCTGGCCGGTATGCGGGGCTGCCTGAGTGGCGCTTGTGCAGCCGTGGAATATATCCGGCAGAACGTCGGCTTTCGGGCGGCGTTCATCATTTCATCGTTGCCGCTCCGCCCTCGATACCACGAGAATTGGCGCGTACCCGAAACCCGGTCCGGTGGACCCCGCCTTCGGCGTACGCAGGTACCCGCGTGCGTGCGGGTCGGGAAGGAGGATTGTGATCAACGGTATCGGCCGAGGTCAGTCTCCCCTCGCCCGGAGTTCGGCGCCCAGACGGCTGCTGGACCTGGAGACCTGGACCGCCTCGGGGATCCCGTTGCTACGCGATCCGCGCGACTTCGTCCTGGAACTGCACCAGCGCCATCTGCCCCAGCCGGGCACGATCGTGGTCGCGGTCCTCGACGCACTGCACCAGGTGAGCGCCTCGGCCTCGTTCACGCCCTGGCCGCGCGACACCGACGGCTGGCAGCACCGGAACGCCCTGCTCGCGCACCTGCGCCGGATCACCCCGCACGACCTGCGCCGGCCCGAACCGAGCCGCACGGCTGTACTGCTGCGCTGCCGCGAGGGCGCCCCGGGTTGGAGCGAGCAGGACGGGGCCTGGATGTGGGCGCTGCGCGACGCGGCCGCCCTGCACGGGCTGCGCTGCGGCTCCTACATCGGGCTGACCCCGGCGGGCTGGCAGATCCTCGGGGACGGGCGGAGCGGGCGCCACCCGCACGCGGGTTCATGGGCGGACGGGCCGGTCCACACCGTGACGGAGCTGCCGCCTCGCTCGACCGCGGATGCACCGAGCGGCCGGCGCGCACTTCGCCAGGCGCCCGAACGGTCCTGGGCTCCGGCCCGGGTCGCCGACATCGCGCCGGCCCGGCGCACCGGCACCCGCTGAGCCTGCCGGGCCCCTGTGTGGCCCGCGCAGGCCCGGGCACCGGGGCACCAGGGCACCAGGGCACCAGGGCACCAGGGCACCAGGGCAGGGTACGACGGTCCCGGGCCCCGGGCCCGGCACCGAACGGCGCCGGGCCCGGGCAGGACGGCTGATCTCAGGCGCTCACCGGACGGCCGGACGCCGCTCCAGCGGCCCTCCCGGCGGCGGGGCCGGCGTCACCGCAGACCACGAGCAGCACGGTCGCACGGCCCAGCGCCTCCGTGTACGCCTCGGCGGCGCGGGCGGGCGGTCCGCCGTTGGCCACCAGGACGACCACCTCGCGGCGAGCCGGGCGGGTCAGCGCGGCGTCCGCGTAGAACACGTCCGCGCCCTCGACGAGTTGCGCCCAGTAGCGCTCCTCGCCGAAGGAGAGCTCGTGCTGCTGCCAGGGGTGTGCCTTGCCGACCGTCAGCACCAGGATCTCGCCCGGGTTGCGGCCCGCGTCGAGCAGCTGGTCGACCACCTCGTCGGCGCGCTCCAGCGCCTCCGCCGGGGTGGCCGCGACCCGCCGGACCTCGACCTGCGGCGCGGCAGGCACCGGGCGGCGCGGCGCGGGACCGGGCTTGGGGACCGGCCGCTGCTGCGGACCGGGCCGGTCGGCGCGCGGCGGCACCGGTCGCGGCGGCGCGGGACGCGGGCCGGGCACCGGGGCGGGCGCGGCGACGGTGGTGGATGCGTTGGGCGCGCCGCCGGTGGCAGTAGGCGTGCGAAGGGCTTGTGCGTCCGACTCTCGGGGGAAGGGAACGCCGGGGCCCGGGAGGCTCTCGTGAATCTCCGGCTCCTCGGGGAAGACAGGCATACCCGGATATCTATCAAACGCCGGTCGAACGCGCACGGCCGCCCCACCCATTGGGCAGCACAGCCTCGCCGGGCCCACCGGGACAATTACAGACGGACCGTCAGAAACCAAGTGTCAACTGTTCGTCGGCGGAGTCTTCGACTGCCTGCAGGCCAGGCCGGACCCGCTTCAGATGCCGCCACTTCGGCAGTGCGTCCAAGTACGCCCAGGAGAGCCGGTGCAGATCGGTGGGGCCGAACTCCTCCAGCGCGGCGCGGTGCACCGGGGAGGGGTAGCCCGCGTTGTCGGCGAAGCCGTACGCGGGGTGCTGCTCGCCCAGTTCGGCCATCAGCCCGTCGCGGTGGACCTTGGCGAGCACCGAGGCGGCGGAGACGCAGACGCAGGACTGGTCCCCCTTGATCACCGTGCGCACCCGCCAGGGTCCGCCGAGGTAGTCGTGCTTGCCGTCCAGGATCACCGCGTCGGGTTCGACCGGCAGCGCCTCCAGCGCGCGGACGGCAGCCAGACGCAGCGCGGCGGTCATGCCGAGCTCGTCGCACTCCTGTGGCGTGGCGTGGCCGAGCGCGTACGCGGTGACCCAGTTGGCGAGGACCGGGGCGAGCGCGCGGCGGCGCAGTTCGGTGAGCAGCTTGGAGTCGGTGAGCCCCTCCGGCGGCCTGCGCAGGCCGGTGACGGCCGCGCCGACGGTGACCGGGCCGGCCCAGGCACCGCGCCCCACCTCGTCCAGACCGACGACGATCTTGGCGCCGGCCCGGCGGAGCGAGCGTTCGACGGAGTGCGTCGGCGGGACGATGGGCATCACGGTTTCCGTTCAGCTGGGGCAGCCTCCAGCCTAGCCCGCCGCCGATATGCCCGAATCCGAGGTACCCGGAAGCCGAGAACGCGAAGTGGAGGCACCCGGCACCGGAGACACCCGGAGTCGAAAGACCGGTACCGAGACGCCCGAACCCGGGACGCCCGGAGCCGCCCCGACCCTTCACAGGGGCGACTCACGCCCGGATCAGCGGCACCAACACGTCGTCGACCATCCGGGCCGCGTAGTCGGGCGCCATGTTCTCCCGGCCGGAGATCTTCACCTGGTAGAGGAACATCGCGGGGACGACGTCCGCGACCATCGGGGTGGCGGCGTCGGCGCGGACGTCGCCGCGCTCGGCGCCACGGCGGAGGATGTCCAGGATGGTGTCCTTGGTCGGCTCGATCACCCGCTGCACGATGAAGTCCTTGAACACCTCGGCCTGTTGGTGGGAGAGCTCGCCCATCAGCGCGTGCAGGGCGCTGCCCGCGCGGGAGTTCATCGCATCCGCGAACACCTCGATGAGCTGCAGCAATTCACCACGGGCGGACCCGAGGTCTGGGATGCCGTTGGGGCGTGGGAGAGTGGAGTCCAGGGCGTCGATGACGAGTTCGACCTTGGATGCCCAGCGCCGGTAGAGCGCGGCCTTCCCGGTCCGCGCCGCAGCGGCGACACCTTCCATCGTCAGCCGCGCGTAGCCGCCGGAGGTGAGCTGGTCGAGCGTGGCCGCGAAGATCGCGTTCTCCAACTCCTTCCCTCGGCGCCGCACCGGCCGGGTCAGGACCTCGGTGGCCACACGGACCGGGCACAGGGCCGCCGACCCCGAGGCCGTCCGCGACGGCGGCGGGGCCGATCCCAGCACCTCCTCGGCCTGTCCGGCAGACCAACCGCCCGACCGATCCACCGGCCGCCCGGCAGCCTGACCGACCGACCGATCCACCGACCGGTCCAGCACCTGGCGTCGCATCGACTGATCCATTCTCACCAACCTTAAGGAACGCTTGCGTTCACAAATAGCCCAGGATATCGTCCAGCCTAGTGAACGATCCCGTTCCTTCCCAGCCTGCGCCACGTCGCAGGATCACACCGGACCCGAGGTCCACAGCACACGAAGCACATAGCCAGCAGGGGGCACGATCGTGGCTATCTCCGACACGCTCAGCAAGAACTCACCACCACGAGGGGGGAAGGACCGGGGCAAGAACATCACCCTGGCCGTCATCGCGGCCACGCAGCTCATGGTGGTGCTCGACGCGACCATCGTGAACATCGCGTTGCCGCACATCCAGAACGCGCTCAACTTCTCGACCACCGACCTGTCATGGGTCATCAACGCCTACACGCTGACCTTCGGCGGTCTGCTGCTGCTCGGCGGTCGCGCGGGTGACATCCTCGGCCGCCGCCGGGTGTTCATCGCCGGCACCCTGCTGTTCGGTCTGGCCTCACTGCTGGGCGGCTTCGCCCAGGACAGCACTCTGCTGCTGGCCGCCCGCGCTCTCCAGGGCATAGGCGGCGCGATCTGTTCCCCGACGGCCTTCGCCCTGATCGCCACCAACTTCGAGGAAGGGCCGGAACGCAACAAGGCGTTCGGCGTGTTCTCGGCGGTGGCCGGCTCGGGCGCCGCGATCGGCCTGCTGGCCGGCGGTCTGCTCACCGAGTACCTGAACTGGCGCTGGGTCTTCTTCGTCAACGTGCCGATCGCGGTGCTGATCGCGATCGCCGCGCCGCGCTACATCGCCGAGTCCGAGCGCCACGAGGGCCGCTTCGACCTGCCCGGCGCCTTCACGTCGACGCTGGGCCTGGTCGGCCTGGTCTATGGGTTCATCCGGGCCGCCAACCCCGACTACGGCTGGTCGGACACCCTCACGCTCGGCTCCTTCGCGGCCGGCGCGCTCCTGCTCGCCGCGTTCTTCGTGATCGAGAACCGGACGGACGAGCCGATCACCCCGCTGCACCTGTTCGCCGACCGCAACCGCACCGGCGGCCTCGTGATGATGCTCTGCATAGCCGCGGCCATGTTCGGCATCTTCTTCTACGTCGTGCTCTTCGTGCAGGGCCCGCTGGGCTACAGCCCGCTGAAGGCCGGCGTGTCGTTCCTGCCGATCAGCGTGTCGATCATCATCGCCGCGCAGATCGCGTCCAGCCTCCAGGCCAAGTACGGCCCGAAGCCCTTCATGGCGGGCGGCGCGCTGCTGGTCACCGCCGGCCTGAGCTGGCTGACCCAGATGAGCAAGGACAGCGGCTACGTCGACGGAGTGCTCGGCCCCACGGTGGTGTTCGGCTTCGGCATGGGTCTGATCTTCGTCCCGGTGATGCTGCTGTCCGTCGCGGGCGTCCCCGGCGAGGAGACCGGCGCCGCGTCCGGCCTGCTCAACTCGATGCAGCAGATCGGTGGTTCGCTCGGCCTGTCGATCCTGACGACGGTCTTCGCCCACTACGCCACCGCCGAGTCCAAGGTGCAGCTGCCGAAGTTCATGGCCTCGGCCACGCCGGACCAGCTGGCCCATCTGCAGGAGAAGCACGAGTTCCCGCAGGGCACCGACGCCGCCAACTCGGTCCTCACCGAGGGCATTTCGCACGGCTTCATCGTGGGCGCCGCGCTCGCGGCGGTCGCGCTGCTGGTCGCGATCTTCGCGATCAAGGCCAAGGCCGGCGACCTGCCGTCGGAGTCCTCCGGCGTCGCGATGCACTGACCTGCCC
Organism: Streptomyces kaniharaensis; assembly: GCF_009569385.1. Taxonomy (NCBI): domain Bacteria; kingdom Bacillati; phylum Actinomycetota; class Actinomycetes; order Kitasatosporales; family Streptomycetaceae; genus Streptomyces; species Streptomyces kaniharaensis. The sequence continues at coordinate 4,198,712 of NZ_WBOF01000001.1, read as the reverse complement.
GGAAGGGCACTGACCTACCCGGGAAAGCTGACCTACCCGGGAAAGCTGACCTACCCGGGAAAGAAGCGGGCCGGCCGGGAGCAGTACGCTCCCGGCCGGCCCGGCCCCGTTCATTCACCGGCAGTCAGAACAACGTCAGGTCCAGCCCCGCCTGCTCGCAGGCGTTCCTGCCCCCGCCGCCGCTGTCGGCCAGCGGACGCGCGGCCAGGATCTCCCGGGCCCGGGCGGCAGAACGGCTGGTCGCGTACCAGGGCTCGGAGTGGCGCTCCAGGTCGGTGCGGATCAGCTGGAGCGCGCACGTCCGTTGGACGTCCGGCAGCCGGTCCAGGGCGGGGACGGCGTCCGGCGAGAGGTCACGGACGTTGCGCAGGTCGATCCGGTGCGTGCGCTCGAAGCGGGCGACGTTCTGCTCGGCGATCATCGCGTCCGGCCCCATCAGCCCGTACACCGCCGCGGTGAGCGCGGCGCTGAGCACCACGACACGCGGCAGCCAGCCGGCAGTGGGGGTCAGCCCGGCGGTGATCAGTAGGGCGAACACGACGCCGAGCCAGATCTCGACGACGAGCACCCAGAGCCGCAGCCGGGTGAGCCCGGAGGCGTCCACGTAGAACCACATCCGGACGAGCGCCGAGACGACCACGACCAGGGCGAGCACGCAGAGCGTGCCGAGCAGGATTCGCGCCACGCGGCGGTCGGCGGGGGTGGCGCGCGGGGCCCAGCGCTTGGCGACCGCCACCACGACCAGGGTCAGCACCGTGATCACGGACAGCTGCCAGAAGCCCTGCCGGGCGTACTCGGAGCGGCTCATCCCGGTGTTCCGCAGGACGGCGTCCGCGCCACCGAGCACCACGACGGCCTGGATCACCGCGAAGGCGCCGAACATCAGGTCGAGCGCGACCAGCGGCAGCGCCCACTCCAGCCGGCCGCGGGCCCGGCCGGGCCGGACGACCGTACGGTCCCAGCGGCGCGGGCCGGCGGCGACGTGCGCGAAGCCGAGCGCGGTGAGCAGCCCGACCGCGAAGAGGATGGCGCGCACCGGAAGCCGGTCGAGGTCCACGCGGGGGCTCAGGCTGTTCAGGACGTCCGCCATGGCGGCGTCGGCGCTGGCGAACAGCCAGCCGAACACGGTCAGCAGGACGGCGGCGACCGCGACCGCCCTGAGCACCGGCACGATCCGGCCCCGGCCGGGCAGGCTGCGCCCGTGCAGGCCGTCCAGGGCCCAGAGCACACCCGGCCCGAGCTGCCAGAGGATGCCCGGCAGGGCGAGCAGGACGCCGGGCCAGCGGCGGCCCCCGTGCAGGGCGAGCGAGGCCAGGGCCAGCGCCCAGGCCGTTGAGAGCACCACCGGCCAGCCCGCCTCCCACAGGGCCGGTACGGCGAGCAGGGCCAGCGCGAGCGCGCTCCACAGGACTGGCCAGGGCCGGATCCGGCGGCCCGCCGCGCGGGCGGCGAGACCGGCCGCGAAGGCCGCGGTAGCCCCGCAGATGAGCAGGTTGACGCCGACGCCGTCGCCCAGCAGCCAGGCCGTCAGGAGTCCGGCGAGCAGCGCCGCGAGGACGATCCGGGGGGTGGCGCCGGCCTTGCCGTCGGGATCGCTGGGCCGCAGCCACGAGAAGGGCGAGGGCGAGGGTACGCCCTGTGTCCGGTACGGGCCGGGTACGGATGGCGGATCGGCCGGGGCGGAGCTGGACAGGCCGGACATGAGTCCCCCTCTGTGGTCGGTGGGCATGCGGAAGCCGCCCTTGGGGCAGTCCGCCGGCAAGCGCGGGGCGCTGCGACTGCAACCGACTGTAGACCATTCTGAACCTGTTCAAAACTTTGTTCTGAACAGGTTCAGTTCCTGGTCACTGTGCTCTGTGCTGCTCTGTGCCGCCCCCGGCGCCGTCAGCCCTTCACCGACCCGGCCAGCAGCCCCCGCACGAAGTACCGCTGCAGGCTGAAGAAGACGATCAGCGGGACGACGATCGACAGGAACGCCCCCGCCGTGAGCAGCTCCCAGCGCCCGCCGAACGACCCGGCCAGCTGCGCCAGCCGGACCGTCATCGGCGCCACCTCGGGCGTGCCGCCGGCGAAGGTCAGCGCCACCAGCAGGTCGTTCCAGACCCACAGGAACTGGAAGATCGCGAACGACGCCAGCGCCGGGGTGCACAGCGGCAGCACGATCGAACGGAAGATCTTGAAGTGCGAGGCGCCGTCCACCACCGCCGCCTCCATCAGGTCGCGCGGCAGCTGGGCGATGAAGTTGTGCAGCAGGAACACCGCCAGCGGCAGCGCGAACATCGTGTGCGCCAGCCAGACCGGCGCGTAGCTGCCCTTCAGGTCCACCGGCGGGATCAGCGTCAACGAGCCCAGGTGCGCGCCGCCGGAGAACAGCCGCAGCAGCGGGATCAGCGCCATCTGGATCGGCACCACCTGGAGCGCGAACACCACGAAGAACACCGTGTCGCTGCCCCGGAACTTCACCCAGGCCAGCCCGTACGCCGCCATCGCCGCCAGCACCAGCGGGAACAGGGTCGCGGGGATGCTGATCGCCAGCGAGTTGACCAGGAACGGCATCAGGCCGGTGGAGACGCCGGAGCCGCCCTCGAACAGCACCGTGTGGTAGTTGCCGAGGCCGAGGTCCGGGTGCAGGAAGGCGTTCCACCAGCCGTCCGCCGTCACGTCCTGCTTGGGCCGCAGCGACGTCACCAGCAGGCCCAGGGTCGGGATCGTCCACAGCACGGTCACCGCGATCACGAAGACCGAGGCGAGCGGGCTGCTGAACGCCTTCCGGACGGGGTTGCCCTGGCGCGCGCTCCCGGTGGTCGGCACGCTCATCGGACCCCACGCTCCTTCCGCAGCTGGACGATGTTGTAGGCCACCAGCGGCAGCACCGCGAGGAAGAGGATCACCGCGAGCGCGCCGCCCCGCCCGGTGTTGAACTGCACGAAGGACTGCGAGTACATCTCGTTGGCCAGCACCTGCGTGCCGAAGTTGCCGCCGGTCATGGTGCGGACGATGTCGAAGGCCTTCAGCGTGGTGATCATGACGGTGGTCAGCACCACCACCACCGTCGTGCGGATCATCGGCACGGTGACGTACCAGAACAGCCGCACCCCGCCGGCGCCGTCCAGCCGGGCCGCCTCGGTCACCTCGTCCGGGATCGCCTTGATCGCCGCCGACAGCACCACCATCGCGAAGCCCGTCTGCACCCAGACCATGACCGCCATCAGCAGGAAGGTGTTCAGCGGCTGGGAGAGCATCCAGTTCGGCGGATCGTCCCAGCCCAGCGCGACGGCCAGCTGGCTGAGCAGGCCGATCTGCGACTGGCCCGGCCCGCGCGACTCGTAGACGAACTTGAAGATGATCGAGGCGCCGACCAGCGAGATCGCCATCGGCATGAAGATCAGTGACTTGTACACCGCCTGGCCGCGCATCCGGTCCACCAGCAGCGCCAGCACCAGGCCCAGGCCGGTGGCCGCCAGCGGCGCGATCACCAGCCAGAGCAGCGTGTTGACCAGCACCTCCTGCACCGATTCGGTGGTGAAGGCCCAGCCGTAGTTCTCGCCGCCGACGAAGCGGGTGCCGTCGTCGTTCCGCAGGCTCAGATAGACGGTGCGCAGCAGCGGCACGACCAGGCCGACCAGGAGCAGCAGCACGGCCGGGCCGAGGAACACGGCGATGGCGAGCGGGCGGGCCAGGCGGCCCCGGGCGCGGCCGGCCACGAAGAAGACCAGCAGCAGGATGGCGAGGAAGCCCGCGACGGCCCCGAAGCTATTGCCGAACTTGATCACCGCGTCGCCCCACGCGCCGCCGGCGAGCGCGGCGGCCGAAGACGGGGTGTCGGGTACGGACATGGCTGTGCGTCCCTCCTGGTGGCGGTGGGAAGGGGGCGGGCGGTGCGGGTGGGTGGCCCCGCACCGCCCTCGACAGGTGGCCCTGGTGGCGCCTGGTCGGCCCGGCGGCTACCGCGGTTACAGCAGCCGGGGCGGCTACTGCGGCCAGGCGGCGTCGATGTCGGCGGCGGTCTTCTGGATCGACTGGCCCTCGGCGAACCAGGCGGTCAGCGACTTCCACTCCTGCCCGGAGCCGACCGCGGCCGGCATCATGTCGGAGGCGTCGAAGCGGAAGGTCGCGCCCGGGTCGGTCAGCGCGTCCGCCGACAGCCTGTCGATCGGGTCCGTGTACAGGCTCTTGTCCACGCCCTGGTTGGCCGAGACCCAGCCGGTCGCGGTCCTCACCCGGCTGCTCGCCCACTCCGAGCTGGAGAGGTAGTTCTGCACCGCCTGCACCTCGGGCCGGCTCGCGAACGCGGTCAGGAACTCGCCGCCGCCCTCGACCGGGCTGGGGATGGCCGGGTTCACCGCGGGCAGGTGGAAGGCGAAGATGTCGCCGTCCGGGCCGATCCTGGTGTCCTTGGGCCACTGCGCCTTGTAGAAGGACGCCTGCTGGAGCATGAGGCACTTGCCGGTGAGGAGCGGCGCGCCGGCGTCCTGGAAGGTGGTGGTGGCGATCGACTTGACGTCGCCGTAACCGCCGTTCACCCAGGCCGGGTTCTGCATCCAGTCGGCGACGGTCCTCATCGCCGTGGTGATCTTCTCGTCGGAGAACTTCACCCGGTGGCCGACCCACTGGTCGTACACCTCGCCGCCGTACGTGCCCAGCACCACCTCCTCCAGCCAGTCGGTGGCCGGCCAGCCGGTGGCCGTACCGGAGGCGATGCCGCCGCACCACGGCTTGGCGGCGCCCGCCCTGGCGATCCGCTCGCTGAGCGCCATCAGGTCGGCCCAGGTCTTCGGCACCTCGTAGCCGGCCGCCTTGAAGGACTTCGGCGAGTACCAGACCAGCGACTTCATGTTGGCGCTCATCGGGGCCGCGTAGAAGGTGCCGTTGACCGAGCCGTAGGTCTTCCAGACCGGGCTCCACCGGTCCTGGTTGGCGACCGTCCCGGCCGGCGGCTTCACGACCTTGCCGCTCTTCACCATCTGCGCCAGCAGGCCCGGCTGCGGGATGATCGCGAAATCCGGGGTGTTGCCGCCGGCCACCCGGACCGGCAGCTGCGACTCGAAGTCGTTCGAGCCCTCGTAGCTGATCCTGATGCCGGTGCACCTGCTGAACTCCGCCCAGGACTTCTCCAGGTTGTCCGACTCCGGGCTCAGGATCGAGGCGAACATCGTCACCGTGGTTCCCGAATGTCCGGCGTACGGCTGGTACTTGGCGCAGTCACCGGACAGCGACTGACCTCCGCCGCCCCCGCCGTCGCCCGAACCGCCGGAGCTGTTCGAGCAGGCCGCGGTCAGCGCCAGCGCCGCCAGCAGCGCGGGCACGGCGATCAGGCGGCGGCGGGAACTTCTGGACGACACGGTTGGGTTGAGGGTCAATGTGGTCCTCCTCGCCATGGCGTACTGCCGGGCTGTGGACTGAACGACATTGCGCTGTGCCGGAGATGGACTGTCATCGGGCATGGACGGCGGGCCGATCCGACGACGGTAACCCAGCCGCCGGTCGCCGCCAAGGTCCCCGTTCGACCTTCATCGGCCAGTGTCCTGGCCGTAACCCCCGCACACCCGGAATGTCCACCGAGCACGCCACCGGCCCCCGCCCGACGCGAACAGGGGCCAGCGAATTGACCGACCGTCAGTAGAGCCGGACCGGCAGCTCCCGCAGACTGTTGACCACCAGGGACGGGCTCGGCCGCAGCTCCGAGTCCGGCACCGCCAGCGACAGCCCCGGGAACCGCTCGAACAGCGCCGGCAGCGCGATCCCCGCCTCCAGCCGGGCCAGCGGCGACCCCGGGCAGACGTGCGGGCCGTGCCCGAAGGACAGGTGGCGGGTCGGGTCCCGGGTGATGTCGAACAGTTCCGCCGTGACCCCGTGCTGCGCCGGGTCCCGCCCGATCGCGTTGTAAGAGATCAGCACCGGCTCGCCCCTGGGGATCACCGTGTCGCCGACCGGGATGTCCTCCGCGGCGAAACGGAACAGGAAGTTGCTGGTCGGCGGGGTCCAGCGGAGCGACTCCTCCACCACCGCGTCCCAGGACACCTTCCCCGACCGCACCAGCTGCAACTGGTCCGGGTGGGCCAGCAGCGCCCGGACGGCGTTGCCGATCAGGTTCACCGTGGTCTCGTGCCCCGCCGCGATGATCACCCGCAGGGTGGCCCCGGCCTCCGCGTCGGTCAGCGCCCCGCCCTCGGTGTCGGCCGCCAGCAGCACGCTCGCCAGATCCTCACCGGGCGCCGAACGGCGCTGCGCCACCAGGTCGTTGACGAGGGTGTTCAGGCCGGCGATGGTCGCCTGGATGCCCGCCGGGTCGGGCTTGATGCCGAAGAACCGCTCGTACAGGTCGCGCAGCACGTCGTGGTCCGACTCCGGCACGCCCAGCAGGGAGCAGATCACCGTCATCGGCAGCGGGAAGGCGAACGCCGTCTTCAGGTCCACCACCGGCTCGCCCGCGGCCAGCGCGTCCAGCAGCCGGTGGGTGATCTCCTCGACGCGCGGGCGCATCAGCTCGACCCGGCGCGGGGTGAACGCCTGCGCCACCAGGGCGCGCAGCCGGCGGTGCTCGGCGCCGTCCGTGGTCACCATGCTCGGGCCGGGCACCGCCAGGCCGATCAGCGGCCAGGTCTTCGGGATCTCCCCGCGCCGGTAGGCCGCCCAGTGCGCGGGGTCCTTCACCAGCCGCGCGTCGGTGAGCAGATCGCGCGCGGCCGCGTGCCGGGTCACCGCCCACGCCGCGACCCCGCCGGGCAGCTCCACCGGCACCGCCGGGCCGGCGGCGCGCAGCAGGGCGCCCTCGGCGGCGTTGTCGCGGGCCAGCGGGTCGAGGGCGATCGGGGCCGGAGCAGCGGTCATCGGCAACTCTCCTTCGTGCGGCGGGATCCGGGGACGTCAGGCCGACAGGCCCGGGGTGAACGAGACGGGCAACGCCACCAGCCCGCGCACCCAGGCCGACGGCCGCCACACCAGCGCGTGCTCGGCCACCGCGAGCCGCAGGTCCGGCAGGCGGTCCAGCAGCACCTCGATCGCGGTGGTGGCGATCACCTCAGCCGCCTCCTGGGCGGGGAACGGGCAGCCGTGCTCGCCGTACGAGTAGCTCATGTGCGCCCGGTTGCCCTCGGCCGGACGGCCGTCCGGGCGGCGCACCAGCGGGTCACCGTTCGCCCCGGCGAAGCCCAGCAGGACCATGTCCCCGGCGGCGATCCGCTGGCCGCCGAGCTGGGTGTCCCGGGTGGCCCAGCGGCCGGCGAAGATCTGGACCGGAGTGTCCTCCCAGAGCGCCTCGTTGAGCGCCTGGCCGACACTGCGCCGGCCCCCGGCGAGCGAGGCGGAGAACCGCTCGTCGGTGAGCATCAGCCGCAGCGCGTTGGAGATCCAGTACGAGCACGGCTGGTGGCCGGAGATCAGCAGCACCCGCAGGTCGCGCATGATCTCGTCGTGGTCGAGACCCGCCGGGTGGGCCAGCATCCGCGAGGCCACGTCCTCGCCCGGGTACTCGGCCTTCGACCGGACCACGTCGAGCATCAGCTCCAGCAGCCGCTGGGCCGAGGCCGGCGCGCCCGGGCCGCCGTCCAGCATGCTGAGCACCGCGTCGACCAGCTCCGGCGCCCGCTCCTCGTCCAGACCGAGCACCCGGCAGAGCACCAGCAGCGGCATCAGGTGGGCGTACTCGGCCACCAGATCGGCCTCGCCGCGCCCGGCGAACCCGTCGATCAGCCGGTCGGCGATCTCCTCGCCGTGCTTGCGCAGCTCGTACGGGTCGATGCCGGCCAGCGCGTCGGTGACCGCCCGGGAACGGCGGACGTGCTCCTCGCCCTCGGTGTACAGCATCGACGGCACGGGGGCCATCATCGGCTTCAGCGGCCAGTCGGCGGGCACGGAGTCCCACAGGCGCCAGCGGCTGGAGTCGCGGCCGAACAGCTGCGGCTGGCCGGTCACGAGCTGGAGTTCGCGGTAGCCGATGACCAGCCAGGCGGGGACGCCGCCGGCCAGCTCGACCGGCGCGACCGGGCCGTGGGCGGCGCGCAGCTCGCGGTAGAGCTGGGCCGGGTCGGTCTGGAAGCGCGGCCCGTACAGCGGAGTGGCGGCGGCGTGCGCCGGGCAGCCCGGGGGCGGGGTGACGGCGGGCTCGGTCACGGGGTGCTCTCCTCGTACTCCAGGGTCACGGGGGCCTGCGGCGCCTCGGGGGCCGTTCGGGCCTCGGGGAGGGCGGCGGCTTCGGCCTCCGCGAGGGCGGTCAGGTGCCGGACCAGCTCGATCAGCACCCGCTTGCCGGACTCCCGGTCCCGGGCGTCGCAGTCCACCAGCGGCACCTCGGCGGACAGGTCGAGGGCCTCGCGGACCTGGTCCAGCGTGTGCGTCGGCTCGCCGAAGTTGTTGCGGGCCACGATGAACGGGGTGCCGTGGTGCTCCAGCCGGTCGATGGCGTACCAGGAGTCCTCCAGCCGGCGGGTGTCCACCAGGACGACCGCGCCGAGCGCGCCGCTGAACAGGCGGTCCCAGAGGAACCAGAAACGTTCCTGACCGGGCGCGCCGAACAGGTACAGCACCTGGCTTTCGGAGAGCGTGATGCGACCGAAGTCGAACGCGACCGTGGTGGAGCGCTTGCCCCAGGCGCCGGCCGGGTCGATGCCCTCCCCCGCCTTGGTCATGACCTCCTCGGTGTTCAGCGGACGGATCTCGCTCACCGAGCCGACCAGGGTGGTCTTGCCCACCCCGAAGCCGCCGACCACGACGATCTTCAGCGCGTTGTCGGCGGTCGCCCGCAGCGGGGTGCGCCCGGCGGCGGGCGGGAGATCAGAGCCGTTGGAGGCCATGCAGCACCTGCTTCAGCGTGTCGAGATCGGGCAACCGGGCCTTGGTCGGCGCGAACCGGGGGTGGCGGGCGGTGATCGCCCCGGTCTCCAGCAGATCGCCGAGCAGGATCTTCACCACCGAGACCGGCAGCGCCAGTTCCGCGGCGACCTCCACGACGGCGGTCGGGGCTTCGCACATCCGCAGGATGCGGACGTGCTCCGACTGCATGCCCGGCGCCGGCTCCCGCTCGGCGACGAGCAGGGTGACCAGGTCGAAGGCGTTCTCCGGGGAGCGGCTGCGGCCCCGGGTGATCGTGTAGAGGCGGTCCGGGTCGTCGTCCCGACCCGGCAGGACCGGCCCGGCGTTCATGCCCGGGCGCTCTCTTGCGGCGACGCGTCCGTGTCCTCGGCCTCACCTCGGGCCGGAGCACTGAGGTGGACGCCGATCTGCTCGATCAGGCCGTGCATGTTGTGGCCGACCACGCCGACGTCCGCGTCGTCGTCCGTCACCACGGCCAGGTGCGCGCCCTCGCCGGCCGCCACGATGCACAGGATGCCGCCGTGGAACTCGGTCATCGACTGCCGGACGCCACCGCTGCCGTCGCCAAACTCGATCGAGGCTCCGTGCGCCAGGCTCTGCAGGCCGGAGGCGATGGCGGCCAGCTGGTCGGCCTGGTCGGTGCCGAGGCCGGCGGTGTGGCAGAGCTTGAGGCCGTCGGCGGAGAGCACCAGGGCGTGCCGGGTGCCGGGGGTGGCGGCCAGCAGGTTCTCCAACAGCCAGTCGAGGTCACGGTCGGTGGCGCTGCTCATCGGGAGTCCTTCTCGGTGACGGGGGAAGCGTCGGGTGTGGTGTCGGTGTCCGTGGTCGGGGCGGGTTCCGCGGAGGTTGCTGCCTGCTGGGCGGCCCGGCGGAAGGCGCCGAAGCGGGCTGCGGCGGTGCTCGGCGAGTCGGAGCGGACGGGCTTCGCGGTCGGCACCGCCGCCGGGGTGGCGGCGGTGAGCGTCTGCCCGCGGCGGCGCTGCGGCAGGCCGCTGTCGGTGACCCGGGCGGACGCGGGGACTGGGGCTGGGGCGGGGACAAAGGGCGCGGCCGGTGCCGGGACCGCCGGGGCGGAGGGCGCGGACGGCAGCGGGGCGGGCGCCGGGCGTGCGGAGGTGAGCGCGGGGCGCGCCGTCTCCGCAACGGGCGTCTCAACCGGGGTCGGCGCCGGAGTGGCGTGCGTGATCAGCTGCTGCGGAATCAGCATCACCACCCCCGTGCCCCCGCGCGCCGACGGCCGGAACGAGATCTGCAGCCCGTGCTTGCGCGCCAGCACGCCGACCACCGCGAGGCCCAGCCGCGTCCCGGCCGAGAGCGTGGTGAGGTCCAGGGGCTCGGCGGAGACGGCCCGTTCGGCCCGGCGCAGCCAACTGTCGCCCAGCCCCAGCCCGCTGTCCTCGACGGTGATCGCCAGCCCGGCCGACACCTCCTCGACGTAGACGTGCACCTCGGCCGGCGGGGCGGAGAAGTTGGTGGCGTTGTCCAGCAGTTCGGCCAGCGCGTGCATCACGCCCTCGGCGGCGAACCCGGCGACCGCCGCCGTGCTCGCGTTGTGCAACCGCACCCGCTGGTAGGCGCCGATCCGGCCGAGCGCACCGCGCAGCACCGACTCCACCGCGATCGGTTTGGCCCAGCGACGGCCCGACCGGGCGCCGGTGAGCACCGCGATGCTGTCGGCCATCCGGCCCGCCTGGGCGGTCGAGTGGTCCAGCCGCAGCAGGTCGCCGAGGACCTCCTCGTCGTCCCGGTGCTGCATCTCGCGCAGCTCGGCGTGCATGCTCGTGGCCAGCGCCTGTACGCGCCCGGCGGCGGTCGCGCACACCGCGAGCGCGGCGGCCCGCAGCCGTTCGCCCCGGCCGACCTCCTCCGCGACGGCGCGCAGCAGCGCGCGCTGGGGGTGCGTACGGTGGGCGGCCAGCGCGCTGTCCACGGTGGCGCCGCCGCGCAGCTTCTTCACCACCTCGGGCAGGACGTCGTCGGCGAGCCGGTCCAGCTCGGCGCGCCCGGCCTCGACCGCCGCCCGGACGGCCGCGGACTCGGCCCGCTCGTCGTCGAGCTCGGCGCGCAGCCGGGCCAGCTCGGCCTGCGCCGCGTCCCGCTCGGTCTCGGCGGCGGCGGCGCGCTTCTTGGCCGCCGTCTCGGCCTGTCGCGCGGCGCCGGCCACGACCAGCGCCATCGTCGACTCCTCCTGCTTCGCGGCGAGGTCCTCGGCCAGCCGGCGGGAGCGCTCGGTGCCGCCCGCCGCGAGGCCGACCGCGATCAGCCAGAGGACGGTGACCGCGCCGACGGCGACGGCGGTCATCGGCTGGCGTGCGTCCAGCGCCCGGCTGATCCCGACCGGGGCGGCGGCCACCGCCAGCAGGACGGCCGCGGCCGTCAGGGCGCCGGTGCGCAGCGCGGGCCGTCGGCGCTGACCGCCGTCGGGGCTGGTGGCTTCTCTCATCGGTGCGGTCCTCGACAACGGCGGGCGGCGGCCGACGGCGGTGGAAGCCGCCGACGGTGGTTCGGTCACATACGGGACCGCCCGGCGACGTCGTGAAACGTCTCCGGGCGGCTGAACGGTTCACGCTTTCGGCCGATCATATCGATTCAGACATTGGCCTCAACCAACCAGTTGACGGTCAATCTTGTTCATTCACATGGCACACACCGATTGGCGACGCCCCCGACGCACTGTCGGACGCCCTTCAGGTCCGTCCAGCCCTGGTGGACATCACCGGTCGCCGAAGCGCTCCGCCAAGGCCTCCTCGAAGGTCCCCCGCCCCACCGCCCGCTCCGGCGTGAGGTTCCCGCCCGCCCGCAGCGCCCGGACCGCCGCCCCCGGCAACCTCACCGGCACCAGCATCCGCCGTCGGCCCGCCGCCCGTAGATACGCCTCCGCCAGTTCCCGGTAGGTCCGCACCCGCGGCCCGCCGACCTCCGGCGCGTACCCTGCGGGCGCTCCCCCGGCGAGCTCCACCAGGTGCTCCGCGACCTCCGGCGCGTCCACCGGCTGGAACCGCACCCCGGACAGCACAGGGAACACCGGCAGCTTCGCCGAGACACCGAAGATCGTCAGCAGCAGATCGTGGAACTGCGTCGCCCGCAGCACCGTCCACCCCAGCCCCGACTTCCGGACCACCCGCTCGCACGCGTCCTTCGTGCGGTAGTACGGGATCGGCACCCGGTCCACCCCGACGATCGACACGTACACCAGATGCCGCACCCCCGCCCGTTCCGCGGCCTCCACCAGATTCTTCACCCCGACCAGGTCCTTTTTCCCCGTCGAGGTCGCGCAGTCGATCACCACCTCCACCCCGGCCACCGCCGCCCCGAGGCCTTCTCCGGTCACCAGATCCCCGACCACCCACGCGACCCCGTCCCCACCACTCCGCTCCCGCCGGCTCAACCCCCGCACCGGCACCCCCCGCGCGACCAACAGCCGCACCACCTCGCGCCCCAACGTCCCCGTGGCCCCGGTCACCAGCACCGTCCCCGTCATCACCACTCCACTCCTCTCGAAGAAGCCGTACACCCCCTGGACCGCCCACCACCCCCACCTGTGACATCGGCACCCCGGGAACGCGAAAGGCGGGGCGAGGACCGTGAAGTCCTCGCCCCGCCTCAGGTTTTCACCTCATCGGGTGGAAACCGGGGTCGAGCGTTGTCAGCTGCAGCCGCTGGTGGAGCCGCAGCCCTCGCAGAGGTAGCAACTGCCGGCGCGGCGCATCTTGGTGCCGCAGGAGAAGCAGAGCGGGGCGTCGGCGTTGAGGCCGAGCTGGATCTCCAGCAGCTCCGTGGAGTTGTGGGCCTGCGCCGGGGCGGCCTTGGGGGCCTTGGGCGCCTTGGGGGCGGGCGCCGGCGCGGCGATCACCGGGGCGGACTGGGCGAGCGACTCGGTGTCCAGCTCCTCGACCTCCAGGGGCTCGTAGGAGCCCGTCTCCAGGTGGCGCTGGCGCTCCTCGACGGAGTGGATGCCGAGCGCCGAGCGGGTCTCGAACGGCAGGAAGTCCAGCGCCAGGCGGCGGAAGATGTAGTCGACGATCGACTGCGCCATCCGCACGTCCGGGTCGTCCGTCAGACCGGCCGGCTCGAAGCGCATGTTGGTGAACTTCGAGACGTACGTCTCCAGCGGCACGCCGTACTGCAGGCCGACCGAGACGGCGATGGAGAAGGCGTCCATCATGCCCGCGAGCGTCGAGCCCTGCTTGGACATCTTGAGGAAGACCTCGCCGAGGCCGTCGTCCGGGTAGGAGTTGGCGGTCATGTAGCCCTCGGCGCCACCGACCGTGAAGGAGGTGGTGATGCCCGGGCGGCCCTTGGGCAGGCGCTTGCGGACCGGTCGGTACTCGACGACCTTCTCGACCGCGGCGGCCGCCGGGGCCTGCACGGCCTTGGCCTCGGAGCTCTCGGAGGACTTGGTCTTCGCGGAGAGCGGCTGGCCGACCTTGCAGTTGTCGCGGTAGATGGCGAGCGCCTTCACGCCGAGCTTCCAGGCCTGGAAGTAGATCTCCTCGACCTCTTCCACGGTGGCGCTCTCGGGCATGTTCACCGTCTTGGAGATGGCGCCCGAGATCCAGGGCTGGATCGCCGACATCATCCGCACGTGGCCCATCGGCGAGATGGAACGCTCGCCCATCGCGCAGTCGAACACCTCGTAGTGCTCGGCCCGAAGACCCGGCGCGTCGACGACGTTGCCGTGCTCGCCGATGTGGGCGACGATCGCCTCGATCTGCTCGTCCTGGTAGCCGAGGCGCCCCAGGGCGCGCGGCACGGTGCCGTTGACGATCTGCATCGAGCCGCCGCCGACGAGCTTCTTGAACTTCACCAGGGCGAGGTCGGGCTCGACGCCGGTGGTGTCGCAGTCCATCATCAGGCCAATGGTGCCGGTGGGGGCGAGCACCGAGGCCTGGGCGTTGCGGAAACCGTTCTGCGCGCCGATGCGCAGCACGTCCTGCCAGGTCTCGTTGGCCGCGGTCCAGACCGGGGCGTCCAGGTCGTCGACGGGGACGGCGGCGAGCGACGCGTCCGCGTGCTGCCGCATGACCTTCTGGTGCGGGGCCGCGTTGCGGGCGTAGCCGTCGTACGGGCCGACGACGCCGGCGAGTTCGGCGCCGCGGCGGTAGGCGGTGCCGGTCATCAGGGAGGTGATGGCGCCGGCGAGCGCGCGGCCGCCCTCGCTGTCGTAGGCGTGGCCGGTGGCCATCAGCAGGGCGCCGAGGTTGGCGTAGCCGATGCCGAGCTGGCGGAAGGCACGGGTGGTCTCGCCGATCTTCTCGGTCGGGAAGTCGGCGAAGCAGATGGAGATGTCCATCGCGGTGATGACCAGCTCGACGACCTTGGCGAAGGTGGCGGCGTCGAAGCCCGTTCCGCTGTCGGACGCAGTGTCGTCGCGCAGGAACTTCATCAGGTTCAGCGAGGCGAGGTTGCAGCTGGAGTTGTCCAGGTGCATGTACTCGGAGCAGGGGTTGGACGCGTTGATGCGGCCGGACTCCGGGCAGGTGTGCCAGTGGTTGATGGTGGAGTCGTACTGGATGCCGGGGTCGGCGCAGGCCCAGGCGGCCTCGGCCATCTTGCGGAACAGCTTCTTGGCGTCGACGGTCTCGATGACCTCGCCGGTGAGGCGGGCGCGCAGGCCGAATTCGGTGCCGTTCTCGACGGCGGTCATGAATTCGTCGGAGACGCGGACGGAGTTGTTGGCGTTCTGGTACTGGACGGACGCGATGTCGTCGCCGCCGAGGTCCATGTCGAAGCCCGCGTCGCGCAGGGCGCGGATCTTCTCCTCCTCCTTCACCTTGGTCTCGATGAAGGCCTCGACGTCGGGGTGGTCGACGTCCAGCACGACCATCTTGGCGGCACGGCGGGTGGCGCCGCCGGACTTGATGGTGCCGGCGGAGGCGTCGGCGCCGCGCATGAAGGAGACCGGGCCGGAGGCGTTGCCGCCGGAGGACAGCAGTTCCTTCGACGAGCGGATCCGGGAGAGGTTGAGGCCGGCGCCGGAGCCGCCCTTGAAGATCATGCCCTCTTCCTTGTACCAGTCGAGGATCGACTCCATGGAGTCGTCGACGGCCAGGATGAAGCAGGCGCTGACCTGCTGGGGCTGCTTGGTGCCGACGTTGAACCAGACCGGCGAGTTGAAGCTGAACACCTGGTGGAGGAGGGCGTGCGTCAGCTCGTGCTCGAAGATCTCGGCGTCGTCCGGAGTGGCGAAGTAGCCGTTCTTCTCACCGGCGGCGCGGTAGGTGAGCACCACGCGGTCGATGATCTGCCGCAGGCTCCACTCGCGCTGCGGGGTGCCGACGGCGCCGCGGAAGTACTTGGACGTGACGATGTTGACGGCGTTGACCGACCAGAAGTCGGGGAACTCGACGCCGCGCTGCTCGAAGTTGATCGACCCGTCACGCCAGTTGGTCATGACGACGTCGCGCCGCTCCCAGCGGACCTCGTCGTACGGGTGCACGCCCGGAGTGGTGTAGATGCGCTCGATCCGCAGACCGCCCTTGGGGGCCTTGCCCGCACCCTTGGCCGCGGCCTTGTCGGACTTCGACCCGCGTGCGGAACCGCTCGTGGTGTCTGTCACTTCTTCCTCCTCCTGGGCAAACGCCCGAAGCGCCCCGAAAAGTCCGGGCACCGCTGGTTCGTTCTTCCGGTGTGCGGGCAGCCCGAGACCTCGCCTGCTTGCGCACGGTTTGTTGTGTTCTGCGCCCCGTTTACGGGCACGCCTCGGCCCCGGAGGGCCCGATGTTGTGGTTGTGGTGCAGCTGGGCCCGTGGGGGCCGGTGCCGGCGCCGCCTAGGGCGCGGCCGCGGGAACGGGCACGCAGGTGCCGTCCGCCTCGGGGGCGGGCCGTCCGGTGCGGATCTCCGCGATGGCGGCCTCGAAGTCTTCCAGTCCGTCGTACGCCTGGTACACGCTGGCGAAGCGCAGGTAGGCGACCACGTCGAGTTCCTTGAGCGGGCCGAGTATGGCCAGCCCGACGTCGTGGGTGGTCAGCTCGGCGTTGCCGGTGGCCCGCACGCACTCCTCGACCCGCTGACCGAGCAGGGCGAGGGCGTCCTCGGTGACCGGGCGGCCCTGGCAGGCCTTGCGGACGCCGGAGATGACCTTCTCCCGGGAGAACGGTTCGGTGACCCCACTGCGCTTGATGACCATCAGCGCGGCCGTCTCCACGGTGGTGAAGCGGCGGCCGCAGTCCGGGCACTGCCGACGACGGCGGATCGAGCTGCCGTCCTCGGTGGTCCGGCTGTCGACGACGCGGCTGTCGGAGTGCCGGCAGAAGGGGCAGTGCACCTGAGGATCCCTCCCTGGCAGGACGTGCGGACGGTTGAGTCTATGCGATGCGACCCCGGCCTCGGCAAGCTGATCATGCGCCGTAACCACTAGTACTGGGCCCGGAGAGGAGAGTAGCCACTACATGTAGGTCTACGGGGGGAGGCGGCACCCCTGGCGTGTCGACGCGGATTACAGTGCGGAAGTCGGGATTCGATCGAACATTTAATCGATGTACAGCAAAGCCTTGATCGAGTCACCCAACTCCCGAATAATTCACTCGAACGTGTGTTTGGCGCAACCTTTCGATAGGAGGTGCGTTGGGCTGGAAAAGGGAGAGGACAGCCGTCGAGAGGGGCCGCCGTGAACACCATCGAAAGCAACACCATCCCGGTGCAGGAACACTCCCAGTTCAAGGTGGGGCAGCGCACCACGAATCAGCAGAGCGTGGACATCAGCATGGACCGTAGCGAAGACCACCGCCTCTCCGGCCCGGCCGTTTCCAGCACGAGCCGCGTTCCCGACCAGCCGATCGAGCACTCCCCCGCCCTCGACGACGCCCACTCGGCGCCCACCAGGGCGATGCCCGGCCGCCCCCCCGGCATCCGGACCGACGAGGCCGGGCTGACCGAGCGCCAGCGCCGCGTGATCGAGGTCATCCGGGATTCCGTCCAGCGCCGGGGCTACCCGCCGTCCATGCGTGAGATCGGCCAGGCCGTCGGCCTGTCCAGCACCTCCTCGGTCGCCCACCAGCTGATGGCTCTGGAGCGCAAAGGCTTCCTCCGCCGGGACCCTCACCGCCCGCGCGCCTACGAGGTCCGCGGCGTCGAGGTGGCGCGCCCGAACACCGCCGAGACGGCCGGCCGCCCGTCCACCTCCTACGTGCCGCTGGTCGGCCGGATCGCCGCCGGCGGGCCTATCCTGGCCGAGCAGACGGTGGAGGACGTCTTCCCGCTGCCGCGCCAACTGGTCGGCGAGGGCGAGCTGTTCGCGCTCACCGTGCGCGGTGACTCGATGATCGAGGCGGCCATCTGCGACGGCGACTGGGTCACCGTGCGCCGCCAGCCGGTCGCCGAGAACGGCGACATCGTGGCCGCGATGATCGACGGCGAGGCCACCGTCAAGCGACTCAAGCGCGAGGACGGCCACATCTGGCTGATGCCGCACAACCCGGCGTACGAGCCGATCAACGGCGACAACGCGACCATCCTGGGCAAGGTCGTGGCGGTCCTGCGCCGCCTCTGACGCACTCCCACGGCATCACCGGAAAGGGGCTCCACCGCGACGGCGCGGGGAGCCCCTCCGGCGTCTCCGGGGAACTCAGCCCCGCTTCACCACCGGCCGGACCGGCGGCGCCGAGGCGTCGATCGCCGCCAGCGAGCGGCGCACCTGGTTGCGGTCCGTGGTGTACCAGAACTCCGGCATCGAGGTGCGGAAGAAGCCTCCGTACCGCTTGGTCGCCACCCGCGGGTCGAGCACCGCCACGATGCCCCGGTCGTCGGCCGCGCGGACCAGTCGGCCCGCGCCCTGTGCCATCAGCAGCGCCGCGTGCGTCGCCGCGACCGCCATGAAGCCGTTCCCGCCGCGCTGTTCGACGTCCTTCTGGCGGGCGCTCATCAGCGGGTCGTCCGGCCGCGGAAACGGGATGCGGTCCATGACCACCAGTTGGCAGGCCGAGCCGGGCACGTCCACGCCCTGCCAGAGCGAGAGCGTGCCGAACAGGCAGGTGCTCGCGTCCGAGGCGAACTCGCGGATCAACTCGCCCAGCGTCTCCTCCCCCTGGAGCAGGATCCGGTTGTCGAGCCGCTCCCGCATCGCCTCGGCCGCCGCCTGGGCGCCGCGCATCGAGGAGAACAGGCCGAGGGTCCGCCCACCGGCCGCGCCGATCAGCTCGGCCAACTCGTCGAGCATGTCCGGCCGTTCGGGATCGCGGCCGGGCTCGGAGAGGTGCTTGGCGACGTACAGGATGCCCTGCTTGGGGTACTTGAACGGCGATCCGACGTCGATGCCCCGCCAGAACGGCACCGGATCTTCCCCGCCGGAGCCTTCCTCGAGACCCGGCTCCGGGTTGTCGCCGGCCGTGCGCTCGTCCGGCAGCCGGGCCTCCGCGGGCAGGCCGACGGAGGCGGCCACACCGTTGAAGTCCCCGCCGAGCTTGAGCGTGGCCGAGGTGAGGACGACCGAGCGCTCCTTGTAGAGGCCCTCGCGCAGCAGCCCGGAGACGCTCAGCGGCGCGACCCGCAGCGAGGCGGTGCCCAGGCCGAACCGGTCGCTGCGCTCGATCCAGACCACGTCGTACTCGGAGCCCTCCAGCAGCCGCTCGGCGGTCTCGTGCAGCGTCTCGGCCGAAGCCATCGCCTGCTTGCGCACCGCGTCCTCGTCGGTGAGCCCCTTGTCCCTGGTCTCGCCGAGCGAGGTGATCACCTGCCGGGCGGCGTCCCGGATCGCGGTGACGGCGTACCCCAGGTACTCGGGCAGCTCCTCGACCCGGCCGGGCTGGGCCGTCTCCATCAGGCCGTGGTAGTTCTCGGCGGCGGCCTGCAGTGCGTCGACGGCCTTCTCGTTGGCGAGCCGGGCGGCCCGCTTGACCGCCCGGTTGACCGCGCCGACGGTCAGCTCGGCGGTGGCCGCCCCGGTGACCCGGTTGACCAGCTCGTGCGCCTCGTCCACGATCAGCAGCCCGTGCTCGGGCAGCACCGGCGCGCCCTCGATCGCGTCGATCGCGAGCATCGCGTGGTTGGTGACCACGACGTCCGCCAGCTTGGCCCGCTCCCGGGCCTGCTCGGCGAAGCAGTCCTGCCCGTAGGCGCAGCGGGTGGCGCCCAGGCACTCCTTGGAGGTGACCGACAGCTGGGCCCAGGCCCGGTCGGAGACGCCGGGGCTGAGGTCGTCGCGGTCGCCGGTGTCCGTCTCGTCGGCCCAGTCGCGCAGCCGCATCACCTCCTTCCCGAGCTTGCTGGCCGGCCCGCCGAGCGCCTCGGCCGCGTCGAACAGGCCCTCGCCCTCGTCGCTCGGCGTGCCCTCGTGGGCCCGGTGCAGGCACAGGTAGTTGGAGCGGCCCTTGAGCATCGCGAACAGCGGGCGGCGGCGCAGCACCGGGTGCAGCGCCTCGACGGTGCGCGGCAAGTCCCGCTCGACCAGCTGGCGTTGCAGCGCCAGGGTGGCGGTGGCGACCACCACGCGGTCCCCGTGGGCGAGTGCGGGCACCAGGTAGGCGAGGGACTTTCCGGTGCCGGTGCCGGCCTGGACGAGCAGGTGCTCGTTGTGGTCGACGGCGTCGGCGACGGCCTCGGCCATCCGCACCTGGCCGGGCCGCTCCACGCCGCCGACGGCCGCCACGGCGGCGTGCAGCAGCTCGGGGATGCGGGCGCGCGGGACCGCGACGGCTTCCTCGCCGTCTGAGTCGACGTCCGTGTCGACGTCGGTGTCGGCGTCCTCGCCGGGGAGCTGGGTTCGGGAGTCGTTCGTCATGACACTCCCACCCTACGGGGCGGGGGTGACAATCCGGTCCCGTCGCCCGGGAAGTTCCGCGTCGAGGGCGACCAGGGCGTTGGGGATGGTCCCGTGCCGGGCGGCGTGCGGGCGGTGCGGGCGGTCCTGGTAGCCGTCGAGGAGCAGCCGGTTGCGGTTGAGGCAGAGCCGGTCGATCCGCGGCCGGAACAGGTCGAACAGCTCGAAGCGCTCGCGCAGCTCGGGGAAGCGCTCCTGGTGGCGGCGGATCTCGGCGCGCAGCAGGGTCCAGAACTCGGCCTCGGGCAGCCCGGTCTGCGCCTCCAGCAGCGGGGCGAGGTAGCGGAACACGCCGATGAACAGCCCGGAGTGCAGGAACTGGCAGAGCCCCTGCGGGGGCTCGCGCAGCAGGACGTCGTCGACCTCGGCGGGCAGGCCGCGCAGTTCGGGCAGGTCCTGGTCGCTGAGGTTGACGTCGTCGACGAAGTCCTTGACCGCGAGCCGGGCCGGGGCGTCGTGCTCGTCGAAGACGACGACGGCGTTCTCGCCGTGCGGGGAGAAAACCAGCCCGTACCGGTAGAGGAAGTGCAGCAGCGGCGGCAGCATGGCGGCGAACAGCCGGCGGGTCCACGCGGCCGGGGTGAGCCCGGAGCGGGCGATCAGCTCGGCGGCGAGGGCGCGGCCGTCGGAGCCGGTCTGCAGCAGGGCCGCCAGGGTGCGGGCGCGTTCGCCGCCGGTCAGGAAGGGCCCGAGCGGCTCGCGCCAGATCGCACCGAGGAGTTCCTTGTACTGGTAGGGCACCTCGGGCAGGTCGCGGTAGAGCGGGTGGTCGACGGTGACGGAGGCGATCTCGCCGAGCAGGATCACCCGGCACTCGTCGCGCAGGAACGGGTCGGCGTCGCGCAGGCCGTGGATCCAGGCGGTGACGGCGGGCGCGGCGAGGGTGCGTTCGGTGGGCAGGCCGCGCCAGACCAGGGTGTTGAGGATCGACAGCGGCAGTTTGACGGTGCAGCGCTCGGGGCGGGCGGTGTTGAAGAAGGAGCGGATGGACTGCTGGGGCAGCCGTGGGGCGCCGTCGGAAGGCAGCGGGACGATCTCGCCGGAGGCGATCCAGGGCGCGAAGAGCGGGACGACCGTCTCGTCCCACTGCCAGGGGTGGACGGGCAGCAGCAGGTAGTCGTCGGCGTCCGGGCCGAGGGCGGCACGCAGGGCGCCGGGGTCGTCGAGCTCGCGCGCGTACAGCTGCTCGGGGCGCTCCAGCCCGGGGACGCCCCGGTACTGGGCGAGCCGCCGGTGGACGGCGATCCAGGGCAGCGGGCGCGCGGTCCGCGCCTCCGGGGTCCAGCGGGCGGCGTCGGTGGCGGAGAAGCCGATCCGGCCCTTGTTGGGGACGATCCAGGGGTGGCCGCCCTGCCGGCCCTCCAGCCCGGGGTGGTCGAGGTCGGCGAGTTCGGCGGCGGTGAGGGCGGTGGCGAGCTGGTGGGCGTCGGCGGTCAGGGTGGCGGTGAGTTCGCGGATCAGGTGGCCGGTGGTCTCGCCGCGCAGGCCGAGGGTGTGCCGGGCGTACGTGAGGAAGCGCAGCGGGTCGAGGCCGTCCGGGCGGGAGCAGCGGACGGAGTCCGGGTCGACCCGCCAGCTGCCGTAGGCGCTGCGGCGGGCGGTGAAGCGGTACTCGGTCTCGGGCAGCCGGAGCAGGTACTCGCCGTCGGTGGCGGCGGGGGCGGGGGTGAACAGTTCCTCGTAGGCGAACTCGGCGAGCATCTTGGCCAGCAGCGTGCGGCCCGCCCGCTGCCAGTGGCCGGCGGTGAGCTGCGGCGGCAGGTAGAGCGGCGGTTCAGCGGCCGGCTGTTGCGGCACGGGTCAGCTCCTGGGGGCGGGGGATGGTGGGTGTTGCGATGGCGGCGCGGGGCGGCGCGAAGCCCGTCCAGGCGGTGCGGGTGGGCAGCCGGTGGACGGTCCGGCCGGTGACGGCGTTGAGGATGACGGCGGCGCGGTGGGCGCCGAGGCCGAGGTCCGGGGTGCCGACGCCGTGGGTGTGCAGTTCGGCGTTCTGGACGTAGAGGCCGCCGGTGAGTTGGGGGCGGGTGGCGACGCGGTGGTCGAGGTCGACGCGGTAGCGGCCGGCCGCGTCCCAGTCGATGAGGTGGGCGAGCGGTTCGAGCGCCGCGGGGCGGGCGGCCCGGTAGCCGGTGGCGAGCACCACGGCGTCGGTGCGCACGAGGTGCTCGGCGCCGGAGTCGGCGTGCCGGCAGTGCAGCTCGATGCCGCCGCGGGGGCCCGGCCGGGCGTCGGTCACGGCGGTGCCGGGAGTGATCTCGACCGGTGCGGTGTCGATCGGGCGGCCGATGGTGCGCTCGTACAGGTGGTCGTGGATCTCGGCGAGGGTCTCGGCACTGGCGGCCTTGTGCAGCTGCCACTGGGCGGCAACCAGGGTGTCCCGGACGGGCTCGGGCAGGCTGTGGAAGTAGCGGGTGTAGTCAGGGGTGAAGTGCTCCAGGCCGAGCTTGGAGTACTCCATGGGCGCGAGCGCGCGGGTGCGGGTGAGCCAGCGCAGCCGGACGCCGTCGCCGTCGTGCCGCCGGAGGAGGTCGAGGAGGACCTCGGCGCCGGACTGCCCGCTGCCGACCACGGTGATGTCGCGGGCGCCGGCGAGGTCGCCGCGGCGGTCGAGGTAGTCGGCGGAGTGGAAGGCCCGCGGGTGGCCGTCGAGGACGGCGAAGGCCTCGGGCAGGACGGGCCGGGTGCCGACGCCGAGCGCCAGGTTGCGGGCATGCACGTGGCTGCGCCGGCCGGTCGCGGTGTCGGTCAACTCGGCGCGGAAGAGGCCCTGTTGCCAGTGGAGGGCGGTGACCTCGGTGCCGAACCGGCAGTTGCCGAGCCGCTCGGCGGCCCAGCGGCAGTAGTGGTCGTACTCGCGGCGCGGCAGCTGGAAGCGCTCGGCGAAGTAGAACGGGAAGAGCCGGTCCCGGTCGCGCAGGTAGTTGAGGAACGACCACGGATTGGTCGGGTCGACCAGGGAGACCAGGTCGGCCAGGAACGGCACCTGCATCCGGGCCCCGTCCACCAGCATGCCGGGGTGCCAGCGGAACTCCGGGCGCTGGTCGCAGAAGAGCGTCCGCAGGCCGGGGACGGGCTCGGCGAGCGCGGCGAGCGAGAGGTTGAACGGGCCGATGCCGACGCCGAGCAGGTCGTACGGCGCCGGCGGGGCTGCTGGGGTGTCCACGGCGGATGTCCTAGGCGGGGTGAGGGAGGCGGGCGCGGACCATCAGGGCGGCGCGCTTGTCGGGCAGGTCGAGTTCGCCGGCCGCCCGGAACCCGGCCCGTTCGAAGGCCCGGACCGAGCGGAGGTTGCGGACGTCGGGTTCGGCGACCACCCGCTCGCAGCGCGGCCGCTGCCGCAGGATCCGCTCGGCGAGGGCGGCCAGCAGGACGGCGCCGAGTCCCCGGCCCCGGCTTCCGACGGGGCCGAGCAGCAGGTGGACGCCGGTGTCGTGGGGCCGGGCCGGGTAGTGCCGGGCGAGCGGGTCGAGGTCGGCGCGGTAGACCTCCCAGTAGCTCATCGGGGTGCCGTCGAGCAGGCCGAGGCAGGGCAGACTGCGGCCGTCGCCGTCGAGTTGGGCCCGGACGTGCCGTTCGGTGACGGCGGGCGGCCCGGCGAGCTCCCAGAAGGCGGCGATCTCGGGGTCGTTCATCCACCCGGCGAGCAGCTCGAGGTCGGCGGGCAGCCGGACCGGGCGGAGCCGGAACTCGCCGGCCCGGGCGGGGATGGCGCCCCACCCGGCCACGTCGTCCACCATCGTCACGCGTCCGCCAGCGGGTTGGGGATGTCCACGTACACGGACTGGGTGGCGACCGGGCCGACCAGCTCGTCCAGACCGTTGATCCGGGTGAGCAGGTTGGCCTTGCAGGGCAGGGAGGGCGCGTCGAGCAGCAGCGCGGGCAGCGCCGAGCCGGTGGCCGCCACCTGCGGGCCGGCGAGGAACCGGCGCAGCGCCGCGAGGAGCACGGCCTCGTCGGCGAGCCCCTGGGAGCCGAACGCGCCGATCAGGCCGAGGACGTGGTTGATGCCGAGGTAGTAGGCGAAGTGGTGGTCGATCACCTGGTCGGGGAGGAAGGTGTCGCTGTGCTCGCCGAGCCCGGGCAGCCGGGCGGTGAGCCGTTCGGCGGCGCTCTCCCGGTAGTAGTAGCCCTGGTTGTCGCGGTAGCGCCCGCCGCTCGGCCAGCCCTCGGCGTCGAGCAGGACGAGGCTGTTCTGCTGGTGCGCCTCCAGGGCGATGCCCGCTCGGCCGTCCAGCCAGAGGACGGGCAGCACGACGGCGTGCAGGTAGCGCAGGAACCACTCCGCGGCGACGGTGCGCGGCGGGCGGCCGCAGCGGGCGGCGAGCGCCCGCAGCGTGTCGCCGAGCCGGGACGGCACGGTGTCGCCGGTGCCGAGCGGCTGTTCGGCGACCAGCCCGGCGACGCAGAGTGCGCGGTCGGCGGGGGCGAAGGGCTGGGCGCGCAGCACGGTATCCAGGCCGCCGGGGTCGCCGAGGCCGGGGTGGTCGACACCGATCCAGGCCGGGTCGCGGACGATGTCGAAGCCGGGGTGGGCGGCCCGCCACTCGGCGGCGAGGCCGTTCTCCAGCAGCCGGTGCATCTCCAGGCCGCGGTGGAGCTCCTTGCGCAGGTTCTCCCGGCGGGAGTTGGTGATCCGCAGGCCGAGCGAGAGCTTGAGCATCCACGGGGTGCCGGGCCGGTAGACGGTGCGCACCGAGGAGGTGGGGTGCCAGGGTTCGCCGGCCGGCCCGAGGTCGTGCAGGAGTCCTTCGGCGAGCAGGGCGGCGACGGCGGGGCGGTGCGCGAGTTCGCGGGCCTGCCAGGGGTGGAGCGGCAGGGCGGCGGTACCGGGCGGCAGCGGGGTGCGGGCGCCGAGCAGGCCGGCGGTGATCCGCTCGGCGCTCTCGGGGAGGGCGGAGCCGGCGGCCAGCAGCTCGCGGTCGACGCCGTACCAGTGGAGCTGGAAGGAGCCGTGCAGTTCGGGCGAGTAGGCGGCGCTCTGGGCGGGGCCGAGGCCGTCGCGGCTCTTGGGGGTGGGGTGCAGCGGGTGGCCGAGCAGCAGGGACTGTTCGGCGGCGAGGAAGTGCGAGCCCTCCGGCCCGCCGGGGGCGGCGGCGGTGCGGCGGTGCGCGAGGATCTCGGCGGTGCGGACGACCGAGTCGGCGACCCGGGCCGCGAGGTCGGCGACCTGACCGGGGTCGGGGCGGTCGGCGGCCGCGGCGGCGAGCAGGGCGGCGGCGGTGACAGCGTCGACCGGCGCGTCGGCGGCGCCCTCGCCGGCGCCGAGGACGGCGGGGCCGAAGCGGTGCCAGCCGGCGGGCGACCAGTAGCGGACGGGCGCCGAGAGCCGGGCTGCGCCGCCGAGGACGGCGATCCGCAGCCGCCCGTCCGGGCCGGGGCGGGCGCCGGTCTCGCGCGCCCAGCAGCGCAACAGGGCTTCCAGCGCGGCCTGTTCGGCGGCGACGGCGGGGTCCGGGTGCAGCAGCGGGTCGGGCCCGTACGGCCGGTCCGCGGGCAGCAGCGGGTCGGGCGGGGCTCCGGTGAGGGCGGCGGTGCTCAAGGCTGCTCCTTGGGGCGCGTGGGGTGCGGACGAGCGCGGGTGGCGGAGAGGTTCGGCGGGCGCTCGCCCCGTCGCGTCAGGTAAGGGTTACCTATCCCTGATGGGTGATCACAAGGACGGCTCACTCGTCTGAGTGAAGATCGGGGATTGTTCACCACCCGGGAGGAAGGCGCCTGTTGTGCCAACGAGCCGGCCTCGGGTTCGTCACAGGTCGATGACCTCCGGTCAGGTCCGCAACCCGGGGGGCGGCCGGTGCCGTCCTGCTGAGCGGTGAAAGACTCCGGAGCGGCCTGCCGCCGCACCGGCACGCCCGTCCGAGCACCGAGCCGACCGAGCACCGACTCGACCGGGTCTCGACCGCGTTACCGATCTGACCGAGCAACAGGGGGAAGAGCACAGATGTCATCGATCCACCGGTCCGCCCTGGCCGCCGCCCTCGTCGCGGGAGCCCTGTTCGCGGTGAGCGCCTGCGGCCCGGACGGCCCGGCGGGCGGCGACAAGGGCGGCACCGCCGCGCCGCCGCCCGCCTCCGCGAGCGCGACGGCCGGCGCGGGCGGCGGGGGCGTGATCGGCGGGATCACCCTGCCCTCGGGCATCCCGACCAGCCTGCTGGAGGGCCTGCCCAAGACCTGGGACGACCTGAAGAAGTGGAAGTTCGAGGACTGGGACACGTGGGCGTCCAAGCACGTCTTCAACAACCCTGTCGTGAAGGACTTCTGGAACCCGGACAACATGGGCGACTCCAAGCCGGCCGATCCTGCCCCGCCCACCGCCAAGCCGGCCGCCGACAACGGCGTGACCGACCCCGAGCCGCCGGTGGTCAAGGCCACGCCCGTGTCCCGCCCCTACACCAAGCAGCCCTCCGGCAAGGTGTTCTTCAGCGCCCAGGGCGGCCGGGGCAACTGCTCGGCGACGGTGATCACCGACCTGCAGCACCCGGGCAAGAGCAACCTGGTCTGGACGGCCGGCCACTGCGTGCACGAGGGCAAGGGCGGCAACTACTTCAAGGACCTCGTGTTCGTCCCCGCCTACAACAACTCGGGCGCCTCCAGCGGCGGCAAGAAGGCGCCGCTGTCCGAGCTGGCCCCGCTCGGCACCTGGTGGGCCGACCTCGTCACCACCTCGCCGCAGTGGATGGTCGAGGGCGGCGGCAGCGGGGACGCCGCCAGCCAGTACGACTTCGCCGTCATGCGGGTGCACAACCAGAACGACACCGGCAAGTCGCTGGAGGAGACGGTCGGTTCGGCCGTCCCGGTCTGGTTCGACGCGCCGCGCGACAGGCTGTCCGTCTCGGCGATCGGCTACCCGCTCTACAAGCCGTTCGACGGCCAGGAGTTGTACAAGTGCGACGGCGGCAGGCCGACCCGGCTGTCGTTCGACCCGAAGCGGCCGTCGATGCTCACGATCGGCTGCAACATGACCCAGGGCTCCAGCGGCGGCGGCTGGTTCGCCACCATGCCGGACGGGAAGACGGCCCTGGTCAGCAACACCTCGATCGGCACCCAGGAGCACACCTCGCTGAGCGGCCCGTACCTGGAGACGGTCGCCAGGAACGCGCTGGACTGGATCTCCAGGAAGCAGTGACCGCGTTCACCGACGCGACGGGAGATTCGACGGGGGACGATGCAGCATGCCGTACACCAGCCGCGGGCGCGTGCCGCGGCGCCGGGCCGCTGTGGCCGGCGCCGCGGTGCTCGCCGCACTCGCCCTGACCACGACCGCCTGCGGCCCGGGCCACGCCGGCGGCGGCAAGGCCGCGAGCGCGCCCGCCCCCGTCGTGAAGCCGGCGCCGCCGACCGGCCCGGACGACCTGGCGAACTGGAAGCTGGAGGACTGGGCCCGGTTCGTCTCGGACAACGCCTTCAGCAACGAGGTGGCGGAGGGCTTCTGGTCCATCGCCAGGATGGAGGGCGCCAAGGGCCGGCCCACCCCGGAGTACTCCCACGCCGCCGCCCAGAGCGGCGTCCAGCAGGACGCTCCCCCGGCCGCCGTCCGGGCCGAACCGCAGCCGCACCCGTACAGCCCGGCCACGGCCGTGGTCGGCAGGATCTTCATGACCACGCCCGAGGGCGACGCGGCCTGCTCCGGCACGGTGGTCTCCGACCCGGTCAACCCGGGCCGCAGCAACCTCGTCTACACCGCCGCGCACTGCCTGCACGACGGCAAGGGCGGCGGCTGGCTGAAGAACATCGCGTTCGTGCCCGGCTTCAACCGCGACGGCCAGGCCGTCCGCGGCAAGCCGTACAGCGAGCAGCAGGTCTCCCCGTACGGCCGTTGGACGGCGGTGCGCGCGCTGGTCTCGCCGACCTGGGTCAAGGAGAGCGGCGGCGGCGCCCACGACCAGTACGACTACGGGATCGTCCGAGTGCGCAGCGAGAGCGGCTCCGGCAAGTCCCTGGAGGAGACGGTCGGCGGCTCGGTCCCGGTCTGGTTCAACGCCCCGCGCGACCAGATCAGTTCGGCGTCCTCGTACGGCTACCCGGCCGAGCGGCCGTTCGACGGCATGCAGTTGGACCACTGCGACTCGGCGATCCCGCCGAGCAGACTTTCCTTCGACCGGACCCGCCCGCCGATGTACGTGATCGGCTGCACCATGACCGGCGGCTCCAGCGGCGGCGGCTGGTTCATCACCAAGGACGGCAAGCCGAACCTGATCAGCGTCACCTCGATCGGCAACCGCAACCCGTCCGAGGACCTGGCGGGCCCCTCCCTCCAGGACCAGGCGAAGCAGGCCTTCGAGTACTTCAGCAAGAACGTGAAGTAGCCCGCGAAACGCGGAAGGACCCTGGACGAGTCCGGGGCCCTTCCGCGGCCGTGAGGTCTTTCAGCCCTGCAGCGCCACCGCGTAGCGCTCCAGCTCGGAGGCCAGTTCGGCGGGGACCTTGGCGTGCAGCAGCGTGCCCTCGCCGGTGTGCTCGGTGGAGAGCAGCTCGCCCTCCGCGTGCACCCGGGAGACCAGCCCGCCCTGAGTGTAGGGCACCAGGGCCCGCACCTCGACGGCCGGGCGCGGCAGTTCGTCGTCGATGAGCTTCAGCAGCTCCTCGATGCCCGCGCCGCTGCGGGCCGACACCACGATGGCGTGCGGCTCGCGGCGCAGCAGGCGCTGCAGCACGTGCGGGTCGGCGGCGTCCGCCTTGTTGATCACCACGATCTCGGGGACGTTCTGCGCGTCGACCGAGACGATGACCTCGCGGACCGCGGCCAGCTGCGTCTCCGGCTCGGGGTGCGAGCCGTCGACCACGTGCAGGATCAGGTCCGCGTCGGCGACCTCCTCCATGGTCGAGCGGAAGGCCTCGACCAGGTGGTGCGGCAGGTGCCGGACGAAACCGACGGTGTCGGCCAGGGTGTAGACCCGCCCGCTCGGCGTCTGCGCCCGGCGCACGGTCGGGTCCAGGGTGGCGAACAGCGCGTTCTCCACCAGCACGCCCGCACCGGTGAGCCGGTTGAGCAGGGAGGACTTGCCGGCGTTGGTGTACCCGGCGATGGCCACGGACGGCACCTGGTGGCGCCTGCGCTCCTGGCGCTTGGTGTCGCGGCCCTTCTTCATCTCGGCGATCTCCCTGCGGAGCTTCGCCATCTTCTCGCGGATCCGGCGCCGGTCGGTCTCGATCTTGGTCTCACCGGGACCACGGGTGGCCATACCGCCGCCGGACGAGCCGGAGCCACCGCCACCCATCTGCCGGGAGAGCGACTGACCCCAGCCGCGCAGGCGCGGCAGCATGTACTGCATCTGCGCGAGCGAGACCTGCGCCTTGCCCTCGCGGGACTTGGCGTGCTGGGCGAAGATGTCCAGGATCAGGGCCGTCCGGTCGACGACCTTGACCTTGACCACGTCCTCGAGGTGGATCAGCTGGCCGGGGGTGAGCTCACCGTCGCAGACCACGGTGTCGGCGCCGGTGGAGGCGACGATGTCGCGCAGCTCCTGGGCCTTGCCGGAACCGATGTAGGTCGCGGCGTCGGGCTTGTCGCGGCGCTGGATGACGCCGTCCAGGACCTGGGAGCCGGCCGTCTCGGCGAGCGCGGCGAGCTCGGCCATCGAGTTCTCCGCCTCCTCCAGCGTGCCGTCGGTCCAGACGCCGACGAGCACCACGCGCTCCAGGCGGAGCTGGCGGTACTCGACCTCGGTGACGTCCTCGAGCTCGGTGGAGAGGCCGACGACACGGCGCAGGGCGGCACGCTCACTGCGGTCGTACTGGTCTCCGTCGTAGTGGTGGCCGAGGTCCTCGTCGATGGCCGCGAGGTCCTCGTCCATGAGGGCTCCCGCCCGCAGACCGTCGATGCGGCGCGGGGCGTCGGCGTGGTCGCGGGTGTCGAACGTGGAGGTCATTCTGTCCTTTGGTCGAAGGCTGATCACCCCGGCTAGCTACCCCTCGTGCTACTCCTCCGAGGGGCCGCGGACGCCACCAGGGCTCCTGTGCCCTGTGAACGCCGCGGACCGGCCGTGCATTCCCCATGATGGTCGCACGCCCGGCGCGGGCCGGTCACCCCCATTTCCCCCGTGCTGCCGGGCGTCGCCGCCCTCGGGGGCGTGCGGGCGGCTCACGTCGTAGACGCCGGAGACCTTGAGCATCGCCCGCATCAGCCCGGGCAGGGCGCCCGGGGCGGGCAGCTCGACGGTGTAGGTGTGCCGGACGCGCAGCTCCTGCGGCGGCTCGACCTCGGCCGAGACGATGCCGACGCCCGCGGCGGAGATCGCCGCGGTGAGGTCGGCGAGCAGCCGGGGCCGGTTCAGCGCCTCGGCCCGCAGGGTGGCCCGGTAGCCGTCGGCCGGGGTGCCGTCCGGCTGCCAGCACACCTCCAGCTCGCCGCGCCCGTCGGCCCGCATCCGCTCCCCCGCAGGGCAGCCGGTGCGGTGCACGGCGACGGCGCCGCCGCGGATCGGGTAGCCGGCCACCTCGTCCGGGGGCACCGGGGTGCAGCAGCGGGCCAGCCGGACCGGCGCCCCGGGCCGCCCGGCCACC
Organism: Streptomyces kaniharaensis; assembly: GCF_009569385.1. Lineage (NCBI taxonomy): Bacteria > Bacillati > Actinomycetota > Actinomycetes > Kitasatosporales > Streptomycetaceae > Streptomyces > Streptomyces kaniharaensis. Next base: position 4,168,643 of record NZ_WBOF01000001.1, on the reverse strand, counting down.
GCGACGGGGGCGGCCCGGCGCTCGGCGGTGCGGTGCGCGGGCGGGGCGGGCTGCCCCGCGGACGGGCCGGTGCGGACCACCGGCAGCCGGGCGGGGTGGTCGGCGAGCCAGCGCTCGATGGCCAGCCGGGCGGCCGGGGTGCGGACGTGTGCCAGCCACTCGGGCGCGGGCCCGGAGGGCTCGGCGGCGCGCGGCCCGGCCCCGGCGGGCACGGTCTCGGTGAGCACGGCCAGCAGGTCGCCGTCCTGGAGGACGGTGGACAGCGCGGTGAGCCGGCCGTTGACGCGGGCGCCGATGCACCGGTGGCCGGTCTCCTCGCCCAGCAGGTAGGCGGCGTCCACGCAGGTGGCGCCGGCCCGCAGCTGGAGTGTTTCACCGCTCTCCGTCACCACGGTGATCTCGCGGTCGCCGGCCAGGTCGGCGGTGAGCGCGGACCAGAAGGCGTCCGGGTCGGGCGTCTCCTGCTGCCACTCCAGCAGCCGGCTGAGCCAGCCGGGCCGGGCCGGGTCGGTGCGGTCCAGCTCGTCGGTGTCCTGGACGGCTCCGGGCGGCTCGGGGTCGCCGAGCGCGACCACCCCGGTCTCGGCCACCTCGTGCATCCGCCGGGTGCGCACCAGCACCTCGACGACCGCGCCGCCCTCCAGCGCGACGGCGGTGTGCAGCGACTGGTAGAGGTTGAACTTGGGGGCGGCGACGAAGTCCTTGAACTCGCCGGGCAGCGGCGTCCAGCAGGTGTGCAGCTCGCCGAGGACGGCGTAGCAGTCGGCGTTCTCCTCGACGACCACCAGCAGGCGCCCGAAGTCGGCCGGCTGCGGCCCCTGCGGCCGCCCGTCCCGGCCGCGCGCGGCGGCCCGTTTGACCAGCACCCGGTGCAGCGAGACGCAGTGCCGGGGCCGGACGGTGACCTCGGCAGCCACCCCGGTCTCGGCCAGCTGGCGGGCCAGCAGCCGAGCGAACGGGTCCAGCAGGGCGTCCGGTTCGGCCTCGTGACCGGCCATCAGGGCGCGGGTGAGGGCGTGCTCCTCGGGGTGCAGGGTGGCGAAGACGATGTCCTCCAGCTCCGCCTTGAGCACCTGGATGCCGAGCCGTTCGGCCAGCGGGATCAGCACGTCCTGGGTGACCTTGGCGATCCGCACCTGACTGGCCGGCTTCATGTGCCGGATGGTGCGCATGTTGTGCAGCCGGTCGGCGAGCTTGATCACCATGACGCGGACGTCGTCCCCGGTGGCGACCAGCATCTTGCGGAAGGTCTCGGCCTCGGCGGCAGCGCCGAAGTCGACCTTCTCCAGTTTCGTCACCCCGTCGACCAGGTAGGCGACTTCGGGTCCGAACCCGGCGCTCACCTGATCCAGCGTCAACTCGGTGTCCTCGACGGTGTCGTGGAGCAGCGAGGCGACCAACGTGGTCGTCCCGGCGCCGAGTTGGGCCAGGATCATGGTGACGGCCAGCGGGTGGGTGATGTACGGCTCGCCGCTCTTGCGCTTCTGCCCGCGGTGGCTGGCCTCGGCGAGCCGGTACGCCCGCGCGAGCAGGCCGAGGTCGGCCTGCGGATGGTGCTCGCGGTGGACCCGGACGAGGGGTTCGAGCGCGTCCGGCACGGGCGGCCGGCCGGTGGCCAGTAACGCGGCCCGCCCGGCCCGGCCGAGCGCGGCCCGGCCGAGTCCGCCGAGGGGCCGCCGGGCCCCGGCTTGCCGTGCGCTCGTCGGCTGCCCCGTCAGGGGCTGCCCGGCGTCGATGGTCATCGCACCTCCCGGCAGCGTCACCGGATGCGTTGCCACCCCTCCCAGGGGCGATCGGCCCGGTGGTCCATGCTACCGAGGAGAGCACGTTCCGCGACGCGATGCTTCCCACCCGTGACCGGTATCACCCGATCGGGGGGATTCACCGCCGGACGAAATGGGCAAACGGGCCGTCAACCGGTCAGCTCCGCCCACCACCGGGCGTCGATCTCGCCGGCGGCCACGATCACCGCGGGGCCGGTCTTCTCCACCCGGCCGTCGGGGTGTTCGGTGATCACCAGTCGCCCGCCCGGCACGTCCACGGTGTAGGTGGCGGCCTCGCCGGTGACCGCCGGGTCCGCGCCGTCCCTGCGGATGGCGGCCACCGCGACGGCACAGGTGCCGGTGCCGCAGGAGCGGGTCTCGCCGGAGCCGCGCTCGTACACCCGCATGGCGACGTGCCGCGGCCCGCGGTCCACCACGAACTCGACGTTGACGCCCTCCGGGTAGGCGCCCTCCGGGCCGACGAGCGGCGCGCGGAACAGGTCTCCCGCGTGGTCCAGGCTCTCGACGAAGGCCACCGCGTGCGGGTTGCCCATGTTGACGTTCAGTGCGGGCCAGCGGCGCTCGCCGACCGCGACCTCGATGCCGTCCGGCCCGGGCAGCCGCGCGCGCCCCATGTCCACGGTCACCTCGCCGGGCGTACCGTCCTCGGCGTCCTCGGCGACCCACACCGTCCGCACCCCGGCCCGGGTGGCGACGGCCAGCTCGCCGGCCTTGGCGAGGCCGGCCTCGACCAGGTAGCGGGCGAAGACCCGGACGCCGTTGCCGCACATCTCGGCGATGCTGCCGTCGGAGTTGCGGTAGTCCATGAACCACTCGGCCCGGTCGGCCTGGTCCGCGGCCGCCGGGTCGTTGGCCGAACGCACCACCCGCAGCAGCCCGTCCCCGCCGATGCCGGCCCGGCGGTCGCACAGCGCGGCGACGGCCTCCGGGCCGATCGCCAGCAGGCCGTCCGGGTCCGGGATGATGACGAAGTCGTTCTGGGTGCCGTGTCCCTTGGAGAAGCGGACACCGGCCGGCTGCGGGGAGGATGCGCTCACATCCCCGATGGTACTGAGCCGCTGCGGCTCCCCGCCGGACGGCCCTACCGCAGGTGGGCGACCCGCCAGACGGCGAGCGCGCAGGCGGCCAGCGCGATCAGGGTGTAGACCGCGATCGCCTTCCACGCGGCCCGCCGTCCGGAGCCCCGGCGCGGCAGGCCCGGCCACTTGTACCCGGCGTGGCGGGCGGCCATCGCGCCCCAGCCGACGGAGGCGGCGGTCAGCAGCAGTCCGAGCATCCCGACCATGGTCGCCCGCGCCCCGGCCGAGCCGAAGGCGAGCGGGAAGGCGAACATCAGCGAGCCGAGCGTGCCCAGCAGTGCGATCGGCAGCGTCTGCCACCACCGGAGGCGGCGACGCGGACGGATCTCCCGCTCGTGCACCGCGCCCGCGGGGCTGCGGGTGTCCAGGGTCGGCAGCGCGACCGCGTACGAGGTGGGCGCGTCCAGTCCGGCCAGCACGGGCAGGTCGCCGAGCGTGGACTCGTCGAACTCGTCGGCCGGTGCGGTGACGCTCCCGCTCTGGCCGGGCTCGGGGCCGGTACCCGTCGACACGCGGCCTCCCCTGACAGTTCGACACGAGCGGACTCGCGGCCGGTACGGTCGGCCCAGTCGGGTCGACCCTCATGACATCGATGATGGCATGTCCAGAGGGGCGTTCAGGGCCTGACCGGCGTCGTCGGGTGATCCGTGGCCATCACGTGATCGGGCCGTGACCGCCGGTTGGTCCTGCACGCCCACCTGCGTGCGCAGGTGCACCGCCGGATTGGCCGGATCCCGCCCACGGCGCCCGGCCTGCTGACGGTCGATCAGCTCGGGCCGGTTCCTCGGATCAGTTCGAGGGAACGTTCCAGCAGCTCGACCGGGTCGGTGCCGGCCGGCCGGGAGAGCCAGTGGATCCGGTCGTCCCGGCGGAACCAGGACTCCTGGCGGCGGGCGAAGCGCTTGGTGGCCCGGACGGTCTCGGCCCGCGCCTCGTCCTCCGTGCACTCACCGGCGAAGTGGTCCAGCACTTGCTGGTAGCCGAGCGCCCGGGAGGCGGTCTTCCCCTCGCGCAGCCCGAGCTTCTCCAGCTCCCGCACCTCGTCGAGCAGTCCGGCCTCCCACATCCGGTCCACCCGCAGCGTGATCCGCTCGTCCAGTTCGGGGCGCGGCACCGCGACGCCGATCTGCACCGCGTCGTAGACGGCCGTGTTGCTCGGCAGGTTGGCGGTGAACGGCTGCCCGGTGATCTCGATGACCTCCAGCGCCCGGACGATCCGCCGCCCGTTGCTGGTCAGGATCGCCTCGGCCGCCGCCGGGTCCAGCTCGGCAAGTCGCCCGTGCAGCACGTACGGGCCGGCCTGCGCCAGCTCCTCCTCCAGCCGGGCCCGGACCGCCGGATCGGTGCCGGGGAACTCCATCTCGTCGATCGCCGCCCGGACGTACAGCCCGGAGCCGCCGACCAGGACGGGGGTGCGCCCGGCGGCGAGCAGCCGGTCCATCTCGGCCCGGGCCAGCCGCTGGTACTCGGCGACGCTGGCGGCCTCGGTGACGTCCCAGACGTCCAGCAGGTGGTGCGGGATGCCGCCGCGCTCGGCCGGGGTGAGCTTGGCGGTGCCGATGTCCATGCCCCGATAGAGCTGCATCGAGTCGGTGTTGATCACCTCGCCGCCGAGGCTGCGGGCGAGGGCGACGGCCAGGTCGGACTTGCCGGCGGCGGTCGCCCCGACGATCGACACGACACGGGGCTGGACGGTACGGGAGCTGCTCACCGCTCCAGTCTCGCAAACCGGCGCCGCACCGGTGACCGGGCTGCCACCCGCCGCCCGGCGCGCGACGATATGACTGTTTCCAGCCATTGCCACACGTGAGCGCGGTTGCGAACGGTTCGGCCGTCGCGGACGTTGTGCAGTCAGGACGCGGACGTTGTGCGGACGGGGACGGAAGGATGAGATCGCCATGGGTCTGATGGACAACCTCAAGGGCAAGGCCGAGGAGCTCAAGGAGAAGGCCGGCGAACTCGCCGGCAAGCACAGCGAGCAGATCGATCACATGGTGGACAGGGCCGGCGGCGCGATCGACAAGGCCACCAAGGGCAAGTACAGCGAGAAGATCGAGCACGGCGCCAGCAAGGCCAAGGGCGCGGTCGACGACTTCGCCCACAAGCCCAAGCCGGGCGAGGAGGGCGCCGGCGGCGGCCCGGCCCCGCAGGCCTGAGACTCGGCCTGCCGCTCAGCTCCAGGAGGCCACGAAGTACCCGACGCCGTACGGGGCGTCCTGGTAGCCGAGCCGCGCGGTGAGTCCGGCGCCCTCCGCCGCACCGGCCAGGACCTGCCAGGGCGCCCGGCCCTCGGCCTTCAGCTCGGCGGCCAGCCCGGCGTCCAGCGCGGCCAGGGCCGCCAGGTCGGCCGAGCCCAGGGCCGCCGCCAGCGCGGCGTCGAAGCCCTCCGCGCGATCGTCCAGGTAGCCGGGCGCCTTCACCGAGCGGCAGGCGCTGCCGTCGCCGAGCACCAGCAGGCCGACCCGGTCGGCCAGCCCGGCCAGACCCTGGCCGAGGCCGAGCATCCGGTCGGCGGGGGCGTCCACGGGCACCGCACACGCGTGCGTCGGCAGCGTCACCCCGGCCCGCTCCAGCAGCCAGGCGCCGACGGTCAGCGACGGCGCCAGCTGCGGGCCCTCGACCCGGCCGCCGGGCAGCTTGGCCACCAACGGCACCCCGTAGCGGTGGAAGGAGCCGGCCCCGCCCTCGGTCCACACCTCGGCCGCCGGCCCGGTGCCGACCACCACGACCAGCTGCGGCCCGGCCGCGACCAGCGTCGCCAGCGCCTCGTCGCAGGCGGCTCGCAGCGCGTCCAGCTCGGCCGCCGCCCCGGCGGCGACCTCGGGGACGAGCAGCGGCGGACACGGGCACACGGCGGCGGCTACCAGCATGTGGATCACTCTAACCAAGAAGAACGGCGGCCCGGCGGGACGTGAAGTCCCGCCGGGCCGCCGTTCGCGGTGGGCGTCAGTCGCCGCAGCAGCCGCCCGCCGGGGCGGCGAGGGGCAGCGACGCCGGGGCGCCGATGCCCGGCAGGCCGAGCATCACCCCGGCCGGCTTGGCGGCGGGCTTGGCCTGGCGCTTCTCCCAGGCGTCACCGGCCCGGGTGCGGCGCACCGAGAGCACCGGGCCTTCGGCCAGCAGGTGGTGCGGGGCGGCGTAGGTGATCTCGACGGTCACCATGTCGCCCGGGCGCACCGGCTCGGCCGGCTTGGTGAAGTGGACCAGCCGGTTGTCGGGCGCGCGGCCGGACAGGCGGTCGGTCTTGTCGTCCTTCTTGCCCTCGCCCTCGGCGACCAGGATCTCCAGGGTGCGGCCGACCTGCTTCTTGTTCTCCTCCCAGGAGATCTCCTCCTGGAGGGCGATCAGCCGGTCGTAGCGGGCCTGCACGACGGCCTTCGGCACCTGCTCCTCCATCTCCGCGGCCGGGGTGCCGGGGCGCTTGGAGTACTGGAAGGTGAAGGCGTTGGTGAAGCGGGCCTCGCGGACGACGTGCATCGTCTCCTCGAAGTCCTCCTCGGTCTCGCCGGGGAAGCCCACGATGATGTCGGTGGAGATGGCCGCGTCCGGCATGGCCTCGCGGACCTTCCGGATGATCCCGAGGAAACGCTCCTGCCGGTACGAGCGGCGCATCGCCTTGAGGATGCGGTCGGAGCCGGACTGCAGCGGCATGTGCAGCTGGTGCATCACGGTCGGCGTCTCGGCCATGGCGGCGATCACGTCGTCGGTGAAGTCGCGCGGGTGCGGCGAGGTGAAGCGGATCCGCTCCAGGCCCTCGATCTGGCCGGCGGCGCGCAGCAGCTTGGAGAAGGCCTCGCGGTCGCCCAGGTCGGAGCCGTAGGCGTTGACGTTCTGGCCGAGCAGGGTCACCTCGATGACGCCCTCGTCCACCAGCGCCTCGATCTCGGCGAGGACGTCGCCGGGGCGGCGGTCCTCCTCCTTGCCGCGCAGCGCGGGCACGATGCAGAAGGTGCAGGTGTTGTTGCAGCCGACCGAGATGGCGACCCAGGCGGCGTACGCGGACTCACGGCGGGTCGGCAGCGTGGAGGGGAAGGTCTCCAGCGACTCCAGGATCTCGACCTGGGCCTTCTTCTCGACCGCGGCCCGCTCCAGCAGTGCCGGCAGGTGGCCGATGTTGTGGGTGCCGAACACCACGTCGACCCAGGGGGCCTTCTGCACGATGGTGTCGCGGTCCTTCTGGGCCAGGCAGCCGCCGACGGCGATCTGCATGCCCTTGTGGCGGCTCTTGACCGGCGCCAGCTGGCCGAGGTTGCCGTACAGCTTGTTGTCGGCGTTCTCGCGCACCGCGCAGGTGTTGAACACGACCAGGTCCGGGTCGCCGTCCTGCCCGGCCTTGACGTAGCCCGCGTCCTCCAGCAGCCCGGACAGCCGCTCGGAGTCGTGGACGTTCATCTGACAGCCGTACGTGACGACCTTGTAGCTCTTCAATCCGCTCTCAAATCCGCTCTCACCGCTCACCAGACCAGGGTACGGGCACCCGCGAAGCGCTTTTTGCCCGCCCGCGTCCCCTCCCGTTCGGCCGAGGCGCCTGGCAGTATCCCTGCATGGCCCCCACGACTCCTCCACGACTCTGCGCCGCGCTCCGCGCCGCGGCCCGCAGCCCGCTGTGGCGGACGGTCCTGGTGCTGGTGCTGCTGGTGGCGGGGCTCGGCGGCTGGTGGCTGTCGGCCGGCCGCTCGCCCGGCTACCCGCGCGGGGAGACGCGCTTCGCGACCGGTGTGCCGCGCGGGGTCTACGACCGCTACGGGCAGCTGCTGCAGACGCACGTCGCCAGGTCGATGCCGGGGGTGCGGCTGCGGCTGGACAACACCCAGGGCTCGGTCGACAACCTCCAGCGGGTGGCCGGCGGGCAGGACCAGTTCGCGATCGCCACCGCCGATGCCGTCGCCGACTACCAGGGGCCCGGAAAGGACCGGCTGCGGGCGATCGCACGGCTGTACGACGACTACCTCCAGCTGATCGTCCCGGCCTCCTCGCCGGTGAACCACACGGCCGACCTCAGGGGGCTGCGGGTGGACATGGGCCTCCCGCAGTCCGGGGTGAACCTGGTGACCAGGCGGCTGCTGATCGCGGCCGGCCTGGACCCGGAGCACGACGTCAAGCCGTCCAATCTCGGCATCGGCGAGGCCGCCGACGAGCTGCGCAGAGGCAACCTGGACGCCTTCTTCTGGTCCGGCGGGCTGCCCACCAGCGCGCTCACCGACCTCTCCGACCACCTCCGGATCAAGGTCGTGCCGCTGGGCGACCTCGCCGAGCAGCTCCACAAGGCAGAGGGCGGCGGCACCGACGCCTACCGGGCGGCCACCATGCCCAAGGGCACCTACCCGAACGCCGAGCCCAGGGACGCCGTCGCCACGGTGGCCGTGCCCAACCTGCTGATCACCAGGGACGACGTGGACCCGGCCCTGGTCCAGGGCATGACCCAGGCGGTGATCGACAGCCGCGACCAGATCGGCGCCCAGGTCCACGCCGCCCAGCTGGTCGACCTGCGCACCGCCGTCTACACCGACCCGCTCCCGCTCCACGAGGGCGCGATGCGCTACTACCGCTCGGTGAAGCCCTAGGTCAGAGGCCCTGGTCAGAGGCCTGGTCACTCGCCACGCGGTCACTCGCTCCCCGGCCGCGGTACCGCGAGGGTCACCGCGAGGCCGGTCGGCTTGACCGGGGCGAAGCCGAGCGAACCGCCGCCGGCCATCAGCAGGGTGCGGGCGATCGAGAGACCGAGCCCGGAGCCGTCCACGTTCTGGTGCCGCGTGCTGCGCCAGAACCGGTCGCCGACCCGGGACAGCTCGTCCTCGGTGAGGCCGGGCCCGGCGTCCGTGACGGTCACCGCGACTTGCGCGTGCCGTACCGCGACCCGCAGCCGCACCCGGCTGCCCTCCGGGCTGAACTTGAGCGCGTTGTCCAGCACGGCGTCCAGCGCCGAGCCGAAGCCGATCGAGTCCGCCATGCCGAGCGCGAGCACCGGCCCGTCCCAGCGCAGCTCTATGCCGCGCTGCTCGGCGACCGGCCGCCAGGCGTCCACCCGGGCCAGGGTGAGGGCGGCGAGGTCGGTCGGCTCGGGTTCGGGGCGGGCGTGCTCGGCGGTGGCGAGCCCGAGCAGGTCGTCCAGGACCCGGGCCAGCCGGGCGCCCTCCTCGCGGACGCCGCCCAGCTCCTCCTCGTGCCCCTCGGGCAGCTCCAGGCCGAGCACCTCGACCCGCAGCAGCAGCGCCGCGAGCGGGTTGCGCAGCTGGTGCGAGGCGTCCGCGACGAACGCCTTCTGCTGGTCCATGGCGAGCACCACGTGGTCGGCCATCTCGTTGAACGAGTGGGCCAGCCGCTGGAGCTCGGGCGGGCCGCCGCCGGGGGCGACCCGGGCGGCCATCCGGCCGGTGGCGATGTCGTGGGTGGCCCGGTCGAGGGTGCGGACCGGGCGCAGCACCCACTCGGTGAGCCGGACGGCGAGCAGCACGGCGACGATCATGGCGGCGGCCTCGCCGGCTCCGATCACCAGCCAGCTGTGCAGGATCCGGGTGCGCAGCGCCCCGGTCGGGGATTCGCTGAGCACCACGGCGACGACGTCGCCGTCGCGCACGACCGGAGTGGCGACGGTGATGGTGCGGTCGTCGCTCCACGGCCAGACCTGCGGCGGGTTGTGGCTGCGCCGGCCGTCCAGCGCCTCCTGGAAGGCCTGCGCGCCGGAGCCGCCGGCCGGTACCTGCCAGTTCCTGGGGGCGGCGGAGATCGGCATGCCGTCGCGCTGGAAGATGCCCAGCCGCACGCCGTACAGGTCGTGGTAGCGGGCGACCTCGGCGTCGATGGCGTTGCGGCGGCTGAGGTCGCCGGGGGCGGGCCCCGGCTCGCCCTTGCGCGCGGAGTCCGAGGTGCCGGAGGTGGGCAGGTCCTGGGCGAAGCGGGCGGCGTCGTCGAGCCGGTCGACGACGACCTTGGTCTGCTGGGCCGCCGCGACCGCCGCCGCGAGCGGCAGCCCGAGGGCGGCCAGGACGCAGACCATCAGGGCGAGCAGGATGCCGAGGAGGCGGGTGCGCACGTACGGTCAGTGCTCCGCGGCGGCGGGCGGGGGCGTCTCCGCGGCGGGGGCCGGGCAGTCGGGGATCAGCCGGTAGCCGACGCCGCGGACGGCCTCGACCAGGCCGGGCAGCGCGAGCTTGTTGCGCAGCGAGCCGATGTGGACCTCCAGGGTGCGGCCGTTGCCCTCCCAGCCGCTGCGCCAGACCTCGCTGAAGATCTGCTCACGGCGGTAGACCACGCCGGGGCTCTGGGCGAGCAGGGCGAGAAGGTCGAACTCCTTGCGGGTGAGCGGCACGTCGCGGCCGTCCACGCTGACCCGGCGGCGCTCCCGGTCGATCCGGATGCCGCGGGACTCCAGCGGGCCGCGCTGCTGCGGGACGGCGTCGGGCGCGGCCACCGAGACCGAGGCGGGGACGGCGCCGCGGCGCGCGACGGCGTGTATGCGGGCGAGCAGTTCGCCCATGTCGTACGGCTTGGTGACGTAGTCGTCGGCGCCGAGGTTGAGGCCGTGGATCCGGGAGCGGATGTCGGCGCGGGCGGTGACCATGATCACCGGGACGCCGCTGCCGGCCCGGATCCGGCTGCACACCTCGAAGCCGTCACGGTCGGGCAGCCCGAGGTCGAGCAGCACCACCCGGTACGGCTCGTTGCCGTCCGGCACCAGCGCGTCCAGGGCCTCGTGCCCGCTGCGGGCGTGTCTGACCTGGAACCCGTGTCGTCCCAGCACCGCGACCAGCGCGGCGGCCACGCGTTCGTCGTCCTCGACGAGCAGCAGTCGCATGTCTCCTCCTTTCCCGTGCCCCGACGTCTCCCAGGGGCTCCCGGCGCGTCCCCGGAAGGTGATCACCGGGCCCGCTCGGTCGGGTCCCGGTCCTGCGCAGTATGGGCCAGCGGGCGGCCCGGCGCCAGGCTCGGTCGTGACGCGGACGCTCCGGGACGCGCCTCGGACGCTCCGAGAAGGCAAGGCCGGGCTGGGGATGCCCGCTGTCACCGTGCCCTGATCGCGGCCGGACGAACAGTGTGCGCGCGCCGTGTGGCCGTTTCGTGATGCTCAAGTTCCGCTCAGATCGGCTGACGAGGCATCGTCACGGCTCCTAAGGTCGGCCCACCGGGGGCTGCGGCTCCGCCGGCCGCGGCCCCCGGATCACGTACCACCATTGCCGCCCAAGGGAGTTCACGCTTCTCGGGCCGACACGAGGGAGCAGGCGCGATGACCGAGAATCCGGTCGATGACTCCACCCCCGCAGCCGCTCCGCTGGTCGTGCTGAACGGTGTGAACAAGCACTACGGCGCGCTGCACGTGCTGCAGGACATCGATCTGCGGATCGCGCAGGGCGAGGTGGTGGTGCTGATCGGGCCGTCCGGCTCGGGCAAGTCGACCCTGTGCCGGACGATCAACCGGCTGGAGACCATCGACTCCGGCACGATCACCATCGACGGCCGCCCGCTGCCCGCCGAGGGCAAGGAGCTGGCCCGGCTGCGCGCCGAGGTCGGCATGGTGTTCCAGAGCTTCAACCTGTTCGCGCACAAGACCGTGCTGGAGAACGTGGTCATCGGCCAGGTCAAGGTGCGCAAGGTCGCCCGCCCGCAGGCCGAGAAGACCGCCCGGGAACTGCTGGAGCGGGTCGGCGTCGGCGCGCAGGCGGACAAGTACCCGGCCCAGCTCTCCGGTGGCCAGCAGCAGCGCGTGGCGATCGCCCGCGCGCTGGCGATGAAGCCGAAGGTGATGCTCTTCGACGAGCCCACCTCGGCCCTCGACCCGGAGATGGTCAACGAGGTGCTGGAGGTCATGCGCCAACTGGCCGCCGACGGCATGACGATGGTCGTGGTCACCCACGAGATGGGCTTCGCCCGCTCCGCCGCCAACCGCGTCCTGTTCATGGCCGACGGAAAGATCGTCGAGCAGAACACCCCCGACGCCTTCTTCACCGCGCCGCGCTCCGAGCGCGCCAAGGACTTCCTCTCGAAGATCCTGCACCACTGACCGCTTCGAGTTGACGTGCGGCCGGCCCCGGCAACGGCGCCGGCCGGCCCGCCCGTGTGCCAAACTTCCAGCCGCCAGAGCCCGGTTGACCCCGTGGCCCAGCCCCCAGGAGAACAACCCTCATGAGGACTCGTCGCACCCTCGCCGTCGCGCTCTGTGCCGTCGCACTCACCGCCACCGCCGCCTGCGGCAAGGACGGCTCGCCCGACGCCGCCGCGAGCCCGAGCAACGCTCCGGCGCTGCCGACCTACACGGTCAAGACCGACGTCAAGGTCGACTCGGCGGTGCTGGCCGAGGCCAAGAAGCGCGGCCAGCTGATCATCGGCGCCAAGGCCGACCAGCCGTTCCTCGGCTGGGAGGACGTCGCCAGCGGCGACCGCAGCGGCTTCGACATCGAGATCGCCAAGATGATCGCCGCCGACCTCGGCTTCACCCCGCAGCAGATCAAGTGGCAGACGCTGGTTTCCTCGCAGCGCGAGCCGGCCATCTCCAAGGGCCAGATCGACTTCTACGTCGGCACCTACAGCATCAACGACGAGCGCAAGAAGACGGTCTCCTTCGCCGGCCCGTACTACATCGCCGGCCAGGACCTGCTGGTGAAGGCCGACAACAAGGACATCACCGGCAAGGACTCGGTCGCGGGCAAGAACGTCTGCACCGCCACGGGCTCGACCTCCATCAAGAACATCCAGCAGTACAACCCGAAGATCACGCAGTTCGACACCTACTCGGCCTGCGTCGAGAAGCTGCTGTCCGGCGAGGTCGACGCCGTCACCACCGACGACGCCATCCTCAAGGGCTACGCCTCCAAGTACGCGCCCAAGCTCAAGGTGGTCGGCCAGCCGTTCACCACGGAGAAGTACGGCGTCGGCCTCAACAAGGACGACGCGGCCCTGCGCAACGCCATCAACGACGCCATCAAGGCCCACCAGGACAACGGCGACTGGAAGAAGGCGTACGACGCGACCCTCGGCCTCTCCGGCTCCGCGGCGCCCGCCGTTCCGGCCCTCGAGAAGTACTGATCCATCCGCTGACCGACGACTCTGACCTACTACTGAGAGGAGGGCCGCCACATGGGGTTCCTGTTCGAGGACGACAACTTCGCGCTGTTCCGCGACGGTTTCCTGCAGACGATCGAGCTGAGCGCGCTCAGCGCTCTGCTCGCCCTGCTGCTGGGCACCCTGCTGGCGGCCTTCCGGGTCTCCCCCGCGCCGGTGCTGCGCGCGTTCGGCACCGCCTGGGTGACGATCTTCCGCAACACCCCGCTGACGCTGCTGTTCTTCGCCGTCGAGTTCGGGCTGCCCGCGCTCGGCGTGCACTTCGAGCACCTCACCTTCGCGACGCTGGCGCTCGGCGGGTACACCGCCTCGTTCGTCTGCGAGGTGCTGCGCTCGGGCATCAACACCGTGCCGCTCGGCCAGGCCGAGGCCGCCCGCAGCCTCGGCATGACCTTCGGCCAGACGCTGACCCTGGTCGTCCTGCCGCAGGCCGCCCGGACCGTGCTGGCGCCGATGAGCAGCGTGTTCATAGCCCTGCCGAGGAACTCGGCGATCGCCGGCGCGTTCAGCATCGGCGAGCTGTACAGCGCGCAGCAGACCTTCTCCGACCGCGGCTACTCGATCTTCTCGATCTTCTTCTGGGTGGCCTGCGCCTACCTGGTGATCAGCGCGACGGTCGCCACGCTGTTCCGCTTCCTGGAATCCCGACTGGCGGTGGCCCGATGAGCACCCTGTTCTCCCGTGCCTCGACGGCCAGCGTCCTCTACGACGCCCCCGGCCCGAAGGCCCGCGCCCGGTACCGGCTGTTCGGGGTGCTGTCGCTGATCGCGATCGCCGGCCTGATCTGGTACGCCATCACGATGCTGACCGACAACGGCCAGTTCGACGCCGGGCTCTGGGACGTCTTCCAGTACAACACCATCCAGCAGCGGATCCTGGACGGCCTCATCTCCACCCTGGAGGCCTTCGGGCTGGCGGCACTGTTCTCGCTCACGCTGGGCGCGCTGCTCGCCGCCGGGCAGCTCTCCGACCACAAGCCGGTGCGCTGGGTGTGCGTCTCCTTCGTCCAGTTCTTCCGGGCGATGCCGCTGCTGATCCTGATCGTCGCGCTCTACTACGCGTTCTTCGCCAAAGAGCCGATGTGGGCGCTGGTGCTCGGCCTCACCCTCTACAACGGCTCGGTCCAGGCCGAGATCATCCGCAGTGGCGTCAACGCCGTCCCGCGCGGCCAGGGCGAGGCGGCGTACGCACTCGGCATGCGCAAGACCCAGGTGATGGCCGGCATCCTGGTGCCGCAGGCCGTCCGCTCGATGCTGCCGACGATGATCGGCCAGCTGGTCGTCACCCTGAAGGACACCTCGCTCGGCTTCATCATCACCTACCACGAGCTGCTGTTCGTCGGTAAGGCGATCGCGAGCCAGCCTATGAACGCCGCGGGCTTCCCCTACATCCCCGTGGTCCTGATCATCGGTCCGATCTACGTCGCGATGTGCCTCCTCCTCACCGCGCTCGCCCGGTGGATCGAAGCACGTGGCCGCCGCGGCGCGAACCGGCGCACTTCAGCTTCTGCTTGACGGACACGCAGGTGAACTGTTGCATAGCTGTTCGTGACACCTCCCGGGAGCATCCACGCGGCATATGCGGCAGCGGTACCTGACGCCGGCCCGTCGGCCGGTTCGCGCCCGGAGGTCCCGGCATGGACCCGGTGATCGTGGTCGGGGCCGGACCGGTCGGTCTGGCCCTGGCCCTCGCGCTGGCCCGGCACGAGGTGCCGACCGTCGTCCTGGACGAGGGCTCCGGGCTCTGCCCCGAGGGCCCTCGCAGTGTCGTCCTCGGGGCCGACACCACCGCCTTCCTCACCCGGATCGGATACCCCCGGGCCGTCTCCGACTCCGCCCTGTGGGACTCCTTCGCCATCTGGCGGCGCCGTCAGGAGGTGCTGCGGATCGACCTCACCGACTCCCCCACCTTCCACCTGCCCCAGCACCGCCTCCAGCGCGGGCTGCGCGACGCGCTCACCGGTACCCCGCTGGTCAAGCTGGTCCCGCTGAGCCGGGTCACCGAGCTCGAACAGGACCACGACGGCGTCAGCGTCCGCACCCACAACCCGCAGGACGGCACCACCACCTGGTGGCGCGGCAGCCACCTGGTCGGCTGCGACGGCGCCCGCTCCACCGTCCGCAAGCTCCTGAAGATCCGCTTCCCCGGGCGCCCCGCCGTCGACCGCAACGCCGTCGCCACCGTACGGGTCGACCTGCCCTTCGACGAGGCCCGGCTGCACCGCGAACCCCCGTGGCGGGGCGACCGCGAGGCTTCCGCCCGCCCGCTTCCGGACGGCGTCTGGCGACTCGACTGGCGGCTGCCCCCCGGCCGCCCCGCCCCCACCGAAACGGTCGACCCGCACGCCACCTGGCCCGGCATCGTCACCGGCGACACCCTGCTCACCCGGGTCACCGCCACCCTCACCGGCTGGTGCGGCGAACTCCCCCGCTTCGAACTGCTCGCCGCCGCCGACCACACCGCCCAGCAGCGCCTCGCCGCCCGCTTCCGCAGCGGCCGCTGCTTCCTCGCCGGCGACGCCGCCCACCTGCACGGCGCGCTCGGCATGCAGAACCTCGCGGACGGGCTGCGCGACGCCGACAACCTCGCCTGGCGGCTCGCCCTCGCCTGGCACCTCCCCCCGGGCGCCGGCGGCCCCCGGCCCGGCGGCTCCCTGCTGGACGGCTACGAGTCCGAACGCCGCGGCGCGGTCGGCGCCCGGCTGCGGGCCGTCGACCAGGCCATGCCGCTGCTGCGCCCGCTGCGCGGCTGGCAGCAGACCCGGCGCTCGCTGCTCGTCGGCGGCTTCCGCAAGCACGCCCCGCTGCTCGCCGACGGCCAGCTCGGCACCGGCCGCTTCGGCGGCGCGCCCGCCTACCCGGCCGCGCCCTCGAGCGTCCCCGGCCGGGTGCCGGTACAGCGCAGTGCACGCGGCACCACCTCGCTCAGCGAGCTGCTGCCCGCCACCGCCCCCGGCGTGCTCGTCCCGGACCTGCCGGTGCTCTCCGCCGACGGCACCCCTGACCACCTGCACGCCCGGCTCGGCGCCACCTTCCTCCTGCTGCTGGTCGCCCCCGGCACCGCCGTCTGGTCCGCCGAGCACTGGCTGGGCGCCGGGCTGATGCCCCGGCTCGCCGAGGTCGCCGCCGCGCTCCCGGTGCCGGCCGAGGTGCTGGTCACCGAGGAGTACCCGGACGCCGGGCCGCACACCGTGCTGCTGATCCGGCCGGACGGGCACCTGGTCGGCGTCACCCAGGGCGCCGCCGCCGATGACCTGCTGGCGCTCGCCGACCGCGCCCGGGGCGGCCCGGCTCCGCTCACCGGCGGCCCCGAACCAGAACCGGAACCAGCCGTTCCTGCCGAACCGATGGACTCCCCCCGGGCGTAGCTACCGCGCCACCGCGGTGACCCGGCTCTCCCGGACCACCGTGACCCGGATCCCCGCGGGTAGGTCAGCTCCTCGGAGACCTGCCGGGCGACCTCGCGCGCGATCAGCTGCGCCCCGAGATCGTCCACCACCTCCGGCCGCACCATCACCCGCACCTCGCGCCCGACCTGCATCGCGTACACCTCGGCCACGCCCTCGTGCGAGCGGGCGATCTCCTCCAGCCGCTCCAGCCTGCGCACGTGTACCTCCAGCGACTCCCGGCGCGCTCCCGGCCGCCCGCCCGAGCAGGCGTCGGCCGCCTGGGTCAGCACCGCCTCCACGGTGCGCGGCTCCACCTCGTTGTGGTGGGCGGCGATCGCGTGCACCACCTAGGGGGACTCGGGGGACTCGCCGTGCGGCCGGGCGAAGTCCGCGTCCTCACTCCTCGGTCTCCGCCGCGCCCTCTTCGTCGATGGCCGTGCGGACCACCCGGAACGCCAGTCCCTCGGAGTAGCCGCGCCGGGCGAGCATGCCGACCAGTCGCCGCATCCGAGCCTGCGGGTCCAGCCCCCGAGTGCTCCGGAGCTTCCGTTCCACCAGCGCCTGGGCGGCCTCGGTCTCGTCGTCGTGGTCGAGCTGGGCGACGGCCTGTTCGACCAGGTCGGCAGCCACACCCTTGGTGCGGAGCTCCTGGGCGAGCGCCCGCCGGGACAGGCCCCGGACGGCGTGCCGGGACTCCACCCAGGCCGCGGCGAAGGCCGCGTCGTCGATCAGGCCGACCTCTTCGAGCCGGGTGAGCACCCCGTCGGCGACGTCCTCCGGGATCTCCCGCTTGCGCAAGGCGTCGGCGAGCTGTTTGCGGGTCTTGGCGGCGCCGGTGAGCAGCCGCAGGCAGATGTCGCGGGCGCGGGCCTCGGGATCGGCCGACTCCTCGGCCGCGGCCCGCTTCGACTCCCGCGCCGGCGCGGCATCGCCGTCCTGCGCACCCCGCCGGGACGCACGAGAACGGCCGGCGCCGTCCCGGCTCCGACGCGCGCCCGTACGAGTGGCGGCGCCCGTACGGTTGGCGGGGGTGAAGGCGGCCGTACCCCCGTGAGCGGCCGCCTCCGCCCCATCCGTTTCGGTGGCTGGCAAGGACTCCTCGGCGGCCAGCGCCGAGCGGCGCCGCCGTCGGCCGGTGGGCAGCTCGGACGCGGACAGCAGCCCGAGCCCGTCGGCCGGGCCTTCCGCCGGACCCGGTCCGGGCGCCGCGCCGCGCACCGCCCGGGCCGGCGCCGGGTCGAACTCCGGGTCCGGGCCGGATGCCCAACGCGCCGCCGCCCGCAGCTCCCGCCGCGACCGCGCCCGGGCCGGTGCGGCCACCGGCGGCTCCGGATCCGGCTCCTCCGCCACGGCGGCGAACCAGTCCGGCGGGCCGTAGTCGTCGTCCTGCGGACCCGCCGGGATGCCGTCACCCACCTCGTTGTGCTGCGTCAACGGCTCAGGCCTTGGCGGCGGCCGCCGCCTTCTTCGCCGCGGCCGTCTTGGTGGCGGTCGCGGTGATCGGCTTGGCGGCGCCGTCCGCAGCGGGGGTGGCCTCACCCTCGGCCGGCTCCTCGGTCTTCGGGCCGATGCCCAGCTTGCCCTTGATCTTCCGCTCGATCTCGTCGGCGAGCTGCGGGTTGTCCCGCAGGAAGTTGCGGGCGTTCTCCTTGCCCTGGCCGAGCTGGTCGCCCTCGTAGGTGTACCAGGCGCCCGACTTGCGGATGAAGCCGTGCTCGACGCCCATGTCGATCAGGCCGCCCTCGCGGCTGATCCCGACGCCGTAGAGGATGTCGAACTCGGCCTGCTTGAACGGCGCGGCGACCTTGTTCTTGACCACCTTGACGCGGGTGCGGTTACCGACGGCCTCGGTGCCGTCCTTCAGGGTCTCGATCCGGCGGATGTCCAGGCGGACCGAGGCGTAGAACTTCAGCGCCCGGCCACCGGTCGTGGTCTCCGGCGAGCCGAACATGACGCCGATCTTCTCGCGCAGCTGGTTGATGAAGACGGCGGTGGTGTTCGACTGGTTCAGCGCACCGGCGATCTTGCGCAGCGCCTGGCTCATCAGGCGGGCCTGCAGACCGACGTGCGAGTCGCCCATCTCGCCCTCGATCTCGGCGCGCGGGACGAGCGCCGCGACCGAGTCGATGATCACCAGGTCGATCGCGCCGGAGCGGATCAGCATGTCGGTGATCTCCAGAGCCTGCTCACCGGTGTCCGGCTGGCTGACCAGCAGGGCGTCGGTGTCCACGCCGAGCTTCTTGGCGTACTCCGGGTCGAGCGCGTGCTCCGCGTCGACGAAGGCCACGGTGCCGCCCGCCCGCTGGGCGTTGGCCGCCAGGTGCAGGGTCAGCGTGGTCTTGCCGGAGGACTCGGGGCCGTAGATCTCGATCACTCGGCCGCGCGGGATGCCGCCGACCCCGAGGGCGACGTCCAGGGCGGTGGACCCGGTGGAGATCACGTCGATCGGCTCGTTGGCCTTCTCACCGAGGCGCATCACCGAGCCCTTGCCGAACTGCCGCTCGATCTGGGCGAGTGCGGTCTCAAGGGCCTTCTCGCGGTCCGTACCTGCCATGGCTTCCACCCTCGGGTTCTGTGCTGTGCGCTTCATCGTCCTCGACGCTAGCGCGTCCCACCGACAAACGAGCCCGGCCGGGCTATGCCTGTGGAAAACTACTCGCCGGAGAGTACAAAGAACACTTGTTCGATTCAAGCCTCGCACGTTCGCACGTCGGACGGGCATGGTCCGGGGCGGGCCCGGCGGCGCCGTTCGGCGGGGCGTCGTTCAGCGCAGCAACGCCGAAACCCCCTGGGTCTCGCAGACCACCCGCCAGACGTCCTTGGCCTCCCAGCCCGCGTCCAGCGCCTGCCGCACGGTCCGCCCGCCGAGCTCGCTCATCACGTGGTCGGAGGCGAAGGACTCCGCGTACGCCTCCCCGAAGTGCGCGTACATCCGTCGCCAGAACTCCGTCAGCCTCATGCCGTCCAGTATCCCGGACCGCCCGCCGGGCGCCTGAGCCCGCCGAGCCTGCTGTGCCCGCCAGTCGGGCCTCCCGCCGCGGCGGGCTACTTCGGCAGCGCCAGCATCCCCGCCCCGAAGTACTGCCGGTCCCCGCACGCGTACGGCCCGGGCGGGCACGCGGCGTCGGCCGCGGAGGCGAGCAGTGCGGAGAGCCGGGCGGAGTCGTAGTCCGGGTGCAGCGCGGCGGCCACCGCGACCGCGCCGGTGACGTGCGCGGCCGCCATCGAGGTGCCGGCGAGCGCCGCGTACTGCCCGCCGGGCCAGTCGGAGACGATCGCGCCCTGCGGGCCGCCGTCCGGGTCCCCGCCCGGGGCGGCCAGCGAGATCCGGCCGCGCCCGTAGTTGGAGTACGCGGACGGGTGGCCGTCCCGGTTGACGGCGGTGACGGTGACGACGCCGGGCAGTTCGCCGGGCAGCCGGATGCACTCGGTGCCCAGGTACCGGGACTGCGCGGGGCCGGAGACCCGGTCGTTGGGGCTGCGCTCGTCGGTCCTGGCCGCCCCGAGGTCCTGCCCGTCGTTGCCCGCCGAGGCGACCACGACGGCGCCCTTGCGCTGGGCGTAGGCGACGGCCCGGCCGACGGCGGCGATCAGTGCGGCCTGGTCGCGGTCCTCCGGGCAGTTGTACTTCCACGGGTCGGCGAAGTAGCTGTTGTTGATCGCCCTGGCGCCGTGGTCGGCGGCCCAGAGCAGGCCGCAGACGATGTTCTCGGTGTAGTACTGGCCGAGCGGCCCGAGCAGCCGGACGGCGGCGATCCGTACGCCGGGCGCGACCCCGGTGACGCCGTGGCCGTCCCGCACGGCGCCGACGATTCCGGCGACGTGGGTGCCGTGTCCGCTGTCGCCCACCCCGGAGTCGGGCCGCCAGGCGCCGGTGCGGGGGTCGGGGCGGCCGTCGGCGCAGGAGGCCGAGGCCTTGGGGTCGACGGCGGTGCGCAGGTCGGGGTGGGTGTCGTCGACGCCGGAGTCGAGCACCGCGACGAGCACCTTGCGCAGCGCCGCCGGGGCCGGCCCGGCGGCGGGCCCGGGCGTGCGGGACGCGTCGCCCGCGCCGGCGCCGGACGCTCCGAGCATGGCGAGGTTCCAGGGGTCCCGCTCGGCCGGGTCGGGCACGGTGACGGTGGTGCCGCCCTCCTGCCGGTCGGCGCTGCTGCGGCCGACGCGGTCGGTGCCCGCGGCGAAGTCCCCTGCGCCGTCCAGCGCGCGGGGCGGGCCGACCACCGGCGCGGTGCGGGTGGCACCCACCGCGGCGATCCCGGGCCGGGCGCGCAGCCGGTCCGCGAAGCCGCCGGTCGCGTACGCGAGCACGGCTCCGATCTGCGGATAGTCCTGGACCACCTGCCCGCCGGCCGCCCGGGCCTCGGCTCCGGCCCTGGCGGCGCCGGCCGCGTCGTCCTGCTGGGCCAGAACCAGGTAGCTCAGGTAGGATCGGCCGGTCCCGGACACGTGCGGGACGGCGCCGCCGACCACGAGCGCGGTGAGCAGCAGCGCGAACAGCACCCGCACGGGCCCGCGTACCCTGCGACGGCGGACGGCCCGGGCGGGACGGGGGCCGGCCGGATACACCTGCGCCATCGCACGGTCTCCGCTCGTCGGTCCCGGTGGTCACGGGTTGATCACAGCTCTGAATCATCACGATATGAGCGGATTGTCTGTTTTGCCCCTTTAATTACACCCGCCCCTTGACCACACCGCCCGACCGCCGCCCCGTTGTCAGTCCCACCCGGCACCATGGGGGCATGGCGCCCCAGCAGCAGACCCCGCCGCCCGCCGACCCGCTCGCCGGATTCGCCCCGGCCACGCGGGCCTGGTTCACGGGCGCCTTCTCCGCGCCCACCACCGCCCAGTCCGAGGCCTGGCGCGCCATCGGGCGGGAGACCGACGTCCTGGTCGTCGCCCCCACCGGCTCCGGCAAGACGCTCGCCGCCTTCCTCTCCGCCCTCGACCGGCTCAGCAGCACCCCGCCGCCCGCCGAGCCCAAGCGCCGCTGCCGGGTCCTCTACATCTCGCCGCTCAAGGCCCTGGCCGTGGACGTCGAGCGGAACCTGCGCGCCCCACTGGCCGGCCTGCACCAGGCCTCCGTCCGGCTCGGCCTGCCCGAACCCGACGTCCAGGTCGGCATCCGCTCCGGCGACACCCCCGCCGCCGACCGCCGGCGCTTCGCCGCCCACCCGCCGGACATCCTGATCACCACCCCCGAGTCGCTGTTCCTGCTGCTCACCTCCGCCTCCCGGGAGGCGCTGCGCGGCATCGACACGGTGATCCTCGACGAGGTGCACGCGGTCGCCGGCACCAAGCGCGGCGCCCACCTCGCGCTCAGCCTGGAGCGGCTGGACGAACTGCTGGACCGCCCGGCCCGCCGGATCGGCCTGTCCGCCACCGTCCGCCCGGTCGAGGAGGTGGCCCGCTTCCTCAGCCCGCAGCGCGGCGCCGTCGTCGTCCAGCCCGCCGCCGCCAAGGAGTTCGACCTCTCGGTGGTGGTCCCCGTCCCCGACCTGGACGACCTGCCCGCCGCCCCGGCCACCGACGGCGACCCGCAGCAACCGGGGGCCCGCCAGGCCGGGGGAGCCTCGATCTGGCCGCACGTCGAGGAGCGGATCGTCGACCTGGTCCAGGCGCACCGCTCGACCATCGTCTTCGCCAACTCCCGCCGCCTCGCCGAGCGACTGTGCAACCGGCTGAACGAGATCGCCCACGAGCGCGCCACCGGCACCGCCGCCCCCGAGGCCCACGCCCCCGCCCAGCTGATGGGCGGCTCGGGCGCGGCCAAGGGCGTCCCGCCAGTCCTCGCCAGGGCCCACCACGGTTCCGTCTCCAAGGAGCAGCGCGCCCTCGTCGAGGAGGAGTTGAAGGCCGGCCGGCTGCCCGCCGTGGTCGCCACCTCCAGCCTGGAGCTGGGCATCGACATGGGCGCCGTCGAGCTGGTCGTGCAGGTCGAGTCCCCGCCCTCGGTCGCCTCCGGCCTCCAGCGGGTCGGCCGGGCCGGGCACCAGGTCGGCGCCGTCTCCACCGGCGTCGTCTTCCCCAAGTACCGCGGGGACCTCGTGCAGTCCGCCGTCGTCACCGAGCGGATGCGGTCCGGCCGGATCGAGGCGCTGCGGATCCCGCGCAATCCGCTGGACGTGCTCGCCCAGCAGCTCGTCGCCATGACGGCGCTGGACACCTGGCAGGTGGACGAGCTGCTCACCGTGGTCCGCCGCGCCGCGCCCTTCGCCGGCCTCCCGCAGTCCGCCTTCGACGCGGTGCTCGACATGCTGGCCGGCCGCTACCCCTCCGACGCCTTCGCCGAGTTGCGCCCCCGCCTGGTCTGGGACCGCGTGGCCGGCACCGTCAGCGGCCGCCCCGGCGCCCAGCGTCTCGCCGTCACCTCCGGCGGCACCATCCCCGACCGCGGCCTGTTCGGCGTCTTCATCGTCGGCACGACCGAGTCCGATGCGAAGTCGGGCAAGAAGGGCGGTGGCGGGCGACGGGTCGGCGAGCTCGACGAGGAGATGGTCTACGAGTCCCGCGTGGGCGACGTGTTCACCCTCGGCACCACCTCCTGGCGGATCGAGGAGATCACCCACGACAAGGTGCTCGTCACCCCCGCCCCCGGCATCCCCGGCCGGCTCCCGTTCTGGAAGGGCGACACCCTCGGCCGCCCGCTCGAACTCGGCCGCGCCCTCGGCGCGTTCACCCGCGAACTGGGCGCCCTCACGCCGGAGGCCGCCACCGCCCGCCTCCGCGCCGCCGGCCTGGACGACTGGGCCGCCGACAACCTGCTCGACTACCTCGCCGAACAGCGCGCCGCCTGCGGCCACCTCCCGGACGACCGCACCATCGTCGTCGAGCGCTTCCGCGACGAGCTCGGCGACTGGCGGATCGTCATCCACTCCCCCTTCGGCGCCCAGGTGCACGCCCCCTGGGCACTCGCCCTCGGCGCCCGGCTGCGCGAGAAGCACGGCCTCGACCCGCAGGTCATGCACGCCGACGACGGCATCGTGCTCCGCCTGCCCGACGCCGATCTCCTCGACTTCCCCACCGTGCACTCCCAGCAGTCGAGTTCGGACGACGCCCCGGTCGGCGCCGACGCCGCGCTGTTCGAACCAGGCGAGATCGAGCAGCTCGTCACCGACCAGGTCGGCGGCTCCGCCCTGTTCGCCTCCCGCTTCCGCGAGTGCGCCGGCCGCGCCCTGCTGCTCCCGCGCCGCAGCCCCGGCCGCCGCACCCCGCTCTGGCAGCAGCGCCAGCGCGCCGCACAGCTGCTCGAAGTCGCCTCCGAGTACGGCTCGTTCCCGATCGTCCTGGAGGCCGTCCGGGAGTGCCTGCAGGACGTCTTCGACGTGCCCGGTCTGGTCGAGCTGATGGGCGACCTCGAATCCCGCGCCGTCCGCCTGGTCGAGGTCACCACCCCCGAGCCCTCACCCTTCGCGCGCTCACTGCTGTTCGGCTACGTCGCCCAGTTCCTCTACGAGGGCGACTCCCCGCTCGCCGAGCGCCGCGCCGCCGCCCTCTCGCTCGACTCCCGGCTGCTGTCCGAACTCCTCGGCCAGGCCGAGCTGCGCGAACTGCTCGACCCGCAGGTGCTCGCCGAGTTGGAGGCCGAGCTCCAGCGCCTCACCCCCGAGCGCCGGATCAAGGACGCCGAGGGTGTCGCCGACGCGCTGCGCCTGCTCGGCCCGCTCACCGAGGCCGAACTCACCGCCCGCGGCGCCGAACCGCTCTGGGCCCTGGAGCTGGAAGCCGCCCGTCGGGTGATCCAGGTCAGGATCGCCGGCGAGCAGCGCTGGGCCGCCGTCGAGGACGCCGGGCGGCTGCGCGACGCCCTCGGCACCCCGCTGCCGGTCGGCGTCCCGGAGGCCTTCACCGAGCCGGTCAAGGATCCGCTGGGCGACCTGCTCGCCCGGCACGCCCGCACCCACGGCCCGTTCACGGCCGCCGAGGCGGCCGCCCGGTACGGTCTCGGCACCGCCGTCGTCGCCGGCGTCCTGCACCGGCTCACCGCCGCCGGCCGCCTCGTCCAGGGCGAGTTCAGGCCTGTCGAAGGGCACACCGCCACCGTCGAATGGTGCGACGCCGAAGTCCTGCGCCGGCTGCGCCGCCGGTCGCTGGCCGCCCTGCGCCAGGAGGTCGAGCCCGTCCCTCCGCGCGCCCTGGCCGCCTTCCTCCCGCAGTGGCAGCACCTCGCCGGCCACCGCCTGCGCGGCCCGGACGGCCTGCTCCGGGTGGTCGAACAGCTCCAGGGCACCGCGCTGCCCGCCTCCGCGCTGGAGAAGCTGATCCTCCCGGCCCGGCTCACCGACTACTCCCCCGGCCTGCTGGACGAGCTGATGGCGGCCGGCGAGCTCGGCTGGTGCGGGGCCGGCGCGCTGCCCGGCAAGGACGGCTGGATCAGCCTGCACCTCGCCGAGAACGCCCACCTGCTGCGCCCCGAGCCCGTCCCGCCCGCCGTCACCCCGCTGCACAGCGCCCTGATGGCGGCCCTCACCGGCGGCTACGGCCTGTTCTTCCGCCAGCTGGTCGAACGGCTCCGCGCCGACGGCGACGAGACCCCGGAGCCGGAGATCGTGGACGCCCTGTGGGACCTCGTCTGGGCCGGCTACGTCAGCAACGACACCCTCGCCCCGCTGCGCGCCCTGCTCGGCTCCGGCCGGACGGCGGGCGCCACCGCCCACCGCGCCCCCCGGGCCACCCCGCGCGGCCGCTACGGCGGTGCCGGCCGCGCCTTCGGCCGGATCGGCGGTGCCCTGCGCAGCGGCCCGCCGACGGTGGCCGGGCGCTGGTCTCTGCTGCCCGCCTTCGCCGCGGACCCGACGGTCCGGGCCACCGCCCAGGCGCAGAGCCTACTGGACCGGCACGGCCTGCTGACCCGGGGCACGGTGGCGGCGGAGCGGGTGCCGGGCGGCTTCGCCGGGGTGTACCGGGTGCTCGCCGCGATGGAGGAGCGCGGCCGGGCCCGCCGGGGCTACTTCGTCGAGGGCCTGGGCGGCGCCCAGTTCGCCATGGAGGGCGCCGCCGACCGGCTGCGGTCGGTCAACGGGCGGCTGGAGCGGGCCCGAGCCGCCGAGTGGCCGGCCGCCCCGGCCGCCGAGCCGCCGCAGGTCCTGGTGCTGGCCGCGGCCGACCCGGCGAACGCCTACGGCGCAGCCCTGCCGTGGCCCGAGCCCCCGGCCGCCCCCGGCGCCAGGGAGGCCAAGGCGCACCGGCCCGGCCGCAAGGCGGGCGCCCTGGTGGTGCTGGTGGACGGCGAGCTGGCCCTGTACATCGAGCGCGGCGGCAAGTCCCTGCTGGCCTGGCCGGAGGACGAGGCCACCCGGGTGCTGGCCGCCTCCGCCCTGGCCACCGCCGTCCGCGAGGGCGCACTCGGCAGCGTCACCGTCGAACGGGCCAACGGCGAGCCCGCGCTGGGCTCGGCACTCGGCGCCGCCCTGGAGGAGGCCGGCTTCCACGCCACCCCGCGCGGCCTGCGCCTGCGCCCGTGAGACGCGTGAGCTCGTGAAGCCCTCAAGGCCCATACCGGGCGTCAAGGCCCGTGCCGGCCATCGAGTTCCTGCGGGCCGCGGAGACGCCGAAGGCCGTGGGGGCGGTCACCAGAACCCGAGTCGCCGTCCCCACGGCCTTCGTTCACGTCTGTTCACCGATCGGCGGCGGCTGCGCCTCCGCCCGGCCCGCGGCCTCACCGGCCCGGCGGCGGGCCGGTCCGGTCGCACTGCGGTCGGCGTGCACCGGAATGAGACCGAGTCCCCAGCCGCCGGCCGCGAGCAGTCCGAGCACCGCGCCGTCGGCCGGCTGCCCGCGAACCGCCAGGAGCCACCAGGCGAGCCCGGCCGACAGGGCCACCAGGACCCAGCAGGCCGGCCACGGCACCAGGCGCCGCAGCCGAAGCCGTATTCGGGCCACCGTGCGCGCCGTCGCGACTTTCCGCACGACCGCCCTCCTTCGCTCGCCCCGGGAACCAGGAGCCCGGGAGTCGAGGCCGGATCAGGCGGCGACCACGTCCATCGCGGCGGCCTTGGGCGACATGTTCGCCCGGTCGGCGCCGGGGGCGGGCAGCGGTACCGGTTCGAGCACCGGCCTCAGCAGATCACCTTCCGAGAGGGTGGCCATCGCCGCAAGTTCGGCGAGCGACAGTTCGTCGCTGACCTCGCGCATGACCTCGGACATCCGGACGTCGAGTGCGTCGCAGATGGCGGAGAGCAGCTCGGAAGAGGCCTCCTTCTGTCCCCGCTCGACCTCGGAGAGGTACCCGAGCGAAACCCTGGCGGCCGCCGACACCTCGCGGAGTGTGCGGCCCTGGCGCTGGCGCTGCCGACGCAGTACATCGCCCAGTAGGCGACGGAGCAGGATCATCGGTGCCTCCCTCCTCGGACTGCGGATCGAGATGTCACGCCCCCACCGTACCGCCTTGCCCGCTTCGCGTGCGGGGACCCTGGTCGTGTTCACTCTGGGCTGCAAGGCTGTCCCCCTCCTCGTTCCGGTGTCGTACCCGGGTCCGCGGGCCCCTCGTGGTACCCGTCGCGGGCCACCCGGCCACCGTCACGCAACTCGTTCGCCACCTGGTTTCTGCCCAACCAGGTCCTTGGATGTAACACGATCCTCCAGCCGTGCCGTGCCCGCGCGCCATTTCGGCAGATCTCGGTCCGGCGGAGATCCTTACGGGCGATCGTTCCAACGCGCCGGAAGTCGGCCGACGAGCAGCTCCAGAGCGGCGGTCACGGCCCCGTGACGGATTGTGGCACGCTCCCCGGACAGTCGGGGCGAAGTGACCAGAGTTCCCCACGGACCGGCGACCGCGAGGTGTACGGTGCCCACCGACTGCCCGTCCTGCGGCTCCGGCCCGGCCACCCCGGTCGTCGCGAGCCCGTACGTGGCCCCCAGCAGCCGTCGCACGCCCTCGGCCATCTGCCCGGCCACCACCGGGTGCACCGGCCCGTGGACGGCCAGCAGTCCCTCGTCCACCCCGAGCACCGAGGCCTTCAGCTCGGTCGCGTACGCCGTCACCGAGCCCCGGAAGGTCGCGGACGCCCCGGGGACGTCCACCAGCGCCGCCGCCAGCAGCCCGCCGGTCAGCGACTCGGCGACGGCCACCGTGCTGCCTTCCCAACGCAGCGCGGCGTGTGCCCGTACCGCCAGTTCGTAGTCGGTCACCCCGCCCCCCTCGTTCACCGGCCCGCGCGCTCCGCGTCCATCCCCTCGCGGCGCAGGCGCAGCGCCTGGCCGACGTAGTCCAGCGCGGTGCCGACGGTCAGCAGGACCGCCAGGCCCATCAGCACGGCGCGCGCGGTGGCGAGCCAGCCGGTCAGCTCCAGCACGTACATGCCGACCGCGATGCCCTGGGTCAGGGTCTTGAGCTTGCCGCCCCGGCTGGCGGGGATGACGCCGTAGCGGATCACCCAGAAGCGCATCAGGGTGATGCCGAGTTCGCGGGAGAGGATCACCACGGTGACCCACCAGGGCAGGTCCCCCAGCACCGAGAGGCCGATCAGTGCCGAGCCCATGATCGCCTTGTCGGCGATAGGGTCGGCGATCTTGCCGAAGTCGGTGACCAGGCCCTTGCGCCGGGCCAGCTCGCCGTCGAACAGGTCGGTGATCATCGCGATGGCGAAGGAGGCCCAGGCCACCGAGCGCCACTTGGGGTCGTGCCCGCCGCCCGCGAACAGCAGCGCCACGAAGACCGGCACCAGCAGCAGCCGGAGCATGGTGAGCAGGTTGGCGATGTTCCAGACACCCGGCGCCGGCGGAACCGCGGCGGCCGGTCTGTCCGGGTGGGCCGCGGCCGGGGCGCTGGGCCCCTTGGTCATTCCCCGGCTCCCGGAGCCTCGGTCCGCGAAGCACCGGACAGTCGCACCTGCTCCAGCGCCTCGGCGATCAGGTCGACGCCCTCGCTGGCCACCACCCGGGCCCGGTAGAACTGCCCGATCTCGGGGTTCTCGACGCCGGTGAGGGTGGTCAGGCCGTCCGTCTCCGGCGCCTGGTGGGCGGCCCGGCCCTCGACCACGTCGTCCTCGACGGACTCGATCAGCACCTCGACCTCGGTGCCGATCCGCTGCTCGGCGCGCTGGGCGGTCATCTCCTCGGCGAGCCGGCTGAGCCGGTCCAGCCGGTCGGCGACGACGTCCTCGGGCAGCTTGCCGTCGTAGGTCGCGGCCTCGGTGCCGTCCTCGTCCGAGTAGCCGAAGACGCCGATCGCGTCCAGCCCGGCGTGCGTGACGAAGCGCTCCAGCTCGGCGAAGTCCTCCTCGGTCTCGCCGGGGAAGCCGACGATGAAGTTGGACCGGGCGCCGGCCTGCGGGGCCTTGTCGCGGATGGTCTTCAGCAGTTCCAGGAACTGGTCGGTGGAGCCGAAGCGGCGCATCCGGCGCAGCACGGCGGGCGCCGAGTGCTGGAAGGACAGGTCGAAGTAGGGCACGACGTCGGTGGTGCCGGTCATCGCGTCGATCAGGCCGGGGCGCATCTCGGCCGGCTGGAGGTAGGAGACCCGGAGCCGCTCGATGCCGTCGATAGCGGAGATCTCGCCGAGCAGCGTCTCCAGCAGCCGGATGTCGCCGAGGTCCTTGCCGTACGAGGTGTTGTTCTCGCTGACCAGCACGACCTCACGGACGCCCTGCTCGGCCAGCCAGCGGGCCTCCTGCAGCACGTCGGAGGGGCGGCGGGAGATGAACGAGCCGCGGAACGCCGGGATGGCGCAGAAGGAACACCGCCGGTCGCAGCCGGAGGCGAGCTTGACCGAGGCGACCGGGCTGTCGTCCAGCCGCTTGCGCAGCGTGCGCGGGCCGGAGGCGGGCGCGACGCCCTCGGGCAGGTCGACGATCGGCTCGGCGGGGGTCTCGGCGGCGCCGTGGCCGGGCAGCGCGACGGCCTCGGCGGCGGACTGCCGCTCGGCCGGGCTGATCGGTAGCAGCTTGCGGCGGTCACGCGGGATGTGCGGGGCGTGGTGGCCGCCGGAGAGGATGGTCTGCAGGCGGTCGGAGATGTCCGCGTAGTCGTCGAAGCCGAGCACGCCGTCCGCCTCGGGCAGCGCGTCGGCGAGCTCCTTGCCGTACCGCTCGGCCATGCAGCCGACCGCGACGACGGCCTGGGTGCGCCCATGTCCCTTGAGGTCGTTGGCCTCAAGCAGGGCGTCCACGGAGTCCTTCTTGGCGGCCTCGACGAAGCCGCAGGTGTTGACGACGGCGACGTCGGCTTCGGCGGCGTCGTCGACGAGCAACCAGCCGTCGGCTTCCAGTCGCCCGGCGAGTTCCTCGGAGTCCACCTCGTTGCGGGCGCATCCGAGCGTGACAAGGGCGACAGTGCGGCGTTCAGGCATAGGCCCAAGATTAACGCGCGGCTCCCGATGCCGTTCGCCCCGGAGGCCGCGCGCCCGGCCCGGTGGACCTCCGCCGGGCCGCCGGACCCGTTGCACCACCGCTGTGGTCAGCCCGCCTGCGGGTCGCCGGGGGTGTACGTGACGTGCACCACCTGGCCGTCCTTGCCGAGGAGGCCGAGGTCCTTGCCGTTGACGTACGCGTGCACGGCCCCGCCGTTTCCGAGCACCAGCTTGATCTGCTTGGGGTCGGTGAAGGTCTGGTCCTGGCCGTCGCTGATGTTGTTCTGGAACAGCGACTTGCCGTTGCCGTCCATCGCCGAGACCCAGCTGGTGCCCTCGGCGACCAGCTTCACGGTGACCTTGTCGGCCGGGACGGCGGCGATCGCGGCGGCGCTCGGCGCGGGGGCCGGCGGCTGCACGGAGGGCGAGGGCGCGACGGCGAGCGAGCCGGTGCCGGAGCCGCTGGGCAGCGGGGCGCTGGCGGAGCCGGTCGTGCTGTGGCCGCCCTTGCCGCTGACCAGGTTGAAGCCGATCAGGGCGACCACCGCGACGATCGCGGCGACCATGGCGGCGGCCCAGTTCGGCCGGCCGCGACCGGGCACCTTGATCGGGCCGCTGTCGATCAGCTGGGTCGGCCGCTTGGAGGCCGGCGAGCCGCCGTGCGCGGCGTCGTACCGGGCGACCAGCGCCTCGCCGTCCGCGCCGACCGCACGGGCGATCGAGCGGATGTGGCCGCGGGCGTAGAAGTCGCCGCCGCAGCGGCCGAAGTCGTCCTCCTCGATGGCATGCACGATCGGCACCCGGACACGGGTCGCCGTACTCACCTGGTCCACCGTGAGCCCGGCGTCGATCCGGGCGGTGGACAGCACCCGGCCGATGCTCGGGGCATCGGCCGCCTGCACCGCGTCGCCCGGCTGGGCGGGCGACGGCGCGTTCTCGCGGTCGGGGGACTTGCCGATGGTCACGGGGCACGCCTTTCGAGCGGATGGCCACCTGCTGGGGAACAGTCTAGGGGCGTTGGCGGATCGTTTCTCAACCGGAGCAGGCCCGAATGCGCGCACCCGCCCCGGCCGGGGCCGGCCCCCGCTGACCGGTCGTCAACGGGGTCGCGCAGGAGCAGCAGACAGCCCGCTTTCCGGCCTGTGACGCGGTGTACGGACGGCCGGTTCCCCGCTTGGCGCCTACCCTCCTCCAAACGAGTGACACCTCGTTCGGGGCACGGGTCGTCAGCCCCGCAGGGCGATCAGCACACCGTCCAGCTCGTCCGGCTTCACCAGGACGTCGCGTGCCTTGGAGCCCTCGCTGGGGCCGACGATCCCGCGCGACTCCATCAGGTCCATCAGCCGGCCCGCCTTGGCGAAGCCGACCCGGAGCTTGCGCTGGAGCATCGAGGTCGAGCCGAACTGGGTGGAGACCACCAGCTCGGCGGCCTGGATCAGCAGGTCGAGGTCGTCGCCGATCTCCTCGTCGATCTCCTTCTTCGGCCCGCCCCCGGCCATCACGTCGTCCCGGTAGACGGCGGCCAGCTGGTCCTTGCAGTGCTGCACCACCGCGGCGATCTCCGCCTCGGTGACGAACGCGCCCTGCATGCGGATCGGCTTGCTGGCGCCCATCGGCAGGAAGAGCGCGTCGCCCTTGCCGATCAGCTTCTCCGCGCCGGGCTGGTCCAGGATGACCCGGGAGTCGGCCATCGCGGAGGTCGCGAAGGCCAGCCGGGACGGCACGTTGGCCTTGATCAGACCGGTGACCACGTCCACCGACGGCCGCTGGGTGGCCAGCACCAGGTGGATGCCGGCCGCGCGGGCCAGCTGGGTGATCCGGACCACCGAGTCCTCGACGTCCCGCGGCGCGACCATCATGAGGTCGGCCAGCTCGTCGACGATCACCAGCAGGTACGGGTACGGGGTCAGCTCGCGTTCGCTGCCGAGCGGCGGGGTGATCCTGCCGGCCCGCACCGCCGCGTTGAAGTCGTCCACGTGCCGGAAGCCGAACGCCGCGAGGTCGTCGTAGCGCATGTCCATCTCGCGCACCACCCACTGGAGGGCCTCGGCGGCCTTCTTGGGATTGGTGATGATCGGCGTGATCAGGTGCGGGATGCCCTCGTACGCGGTCAGCTCGACCCGCTTGGGGTCGACCAGCACCATCCGGACCTCGTCCGGGGTGGCCCGGGCGAGCACCGAGGTGATCAGGCAGTTGATGCAGGACGACTTGCCCGCGCCGGTCGCGCCGGCCACCAGGATGTGCGGCATCTTGGCGAGGTTGGCCATCACGGTGTGGCCCTCGACGTCCTTGCCCATGCCGACGACCATCGGGTGCGTGTCCTCGGCGGCCGTGCGCGAGCGCAGCAGGTCGCCGAGGTTGACCATCTCGCGGTCCCGGTTGGGGATCTCGATGCCGACCGCGGACTTGCCCGGGATCGGGCTGATGATCCGTACGTCCGGGCTGGCCACCGCGTACGCGATGTTCTTGGCGAGCGCGGTGATCCGCTCCACCTTGACGGCCGGGCCGAGCTCGACCTCGTAGCGGGTGACCGTCGGGCCCCGGGTGAAGCCGGTGACCCTGGCGTCCACCTTGAACTCGGCGAAGGTGCCGGTGAGCTGGGCCACCACCTCGTCGTTGAGGGCGCTGCGGGCCTTGGCCGGGCCGCCGCGCTCCAGCAGGTCGAGCGGGGGCAGCGCGTAGGTGATGTCGCCGGCGAGCTGGAGCTGTTCCATCCGCACCGGGGCCGGGCCGTGCTCCTCGGGCGCGCCCGGTCCGCCGCTGCGGGCCGCCGGGACGGCGGGCTCCTCCGGCGGGGCGGTGCGGTCCTGCACCTGGTGCATCATGTTCGCCACCGCGGAGGAGGCGGGCACGCCGTAGACCAGCGCGCCGTCCAGGTCGGCGGCGGCACCGGCGGCGAGGTCGCGGGTGGCGTACGGGTCGACCGGCTCCTTGTCCAGGGAGACCCGGACGGCCTCCGGCCGGTCCTCGGCCGCGTCGTGCGCGGCAGCGGACTGCTCGCCGGCGGACTGCTTGCGCCGGCGGCGGCGCCGGCGGGCGGCGATCTCGTCGCCCGGGTCGTCGGCGTCCACGGTGAACGGCAGCGCCGTCGGGTCGGCGTCCTCCGGCGGCTCGGTGGACAGCCCGCGCTCCGGCGTACGCCCCCCGCGCAGCTCGTCGTCCGGCCCC
This sequence comes from Streptomyces kaniharaensis, assembly GCF_009569385.1. NCBI lineage: Bacteria > Bacillati > Actinomycetota > Actinomycetes > Kitasatosporales > Streptomycetaceae > Streptomyces > Streptomyces kaniharaensis. The sequence goes on along the minus strand of NZ_WBOF01000001.1, from coordinate 4,135,883 downwards.
GGCTCGACCACGCCGAGCCGGATGCCGACCGCCCGCAGCCGCTCGGGGATGCGGTTGACCGGAGTGGCGGTGACCACCAGCAGGCCGAAGAAGGCCAGGAGCAGAAGCAGAGGCACCGCGAGCGCCGGGCCCGCGGCAGCCATCATCGGGGTCGACACGGCCCAGCCGATGATGCCGCCGGCCGACCTTATCCGGGTCGCGCCGCTGCCCATCATGGGTGCGCCGCAGCCGATGTGGACCAGGCCGAGGACGCCGACCACCAGCGCGCTCAGGCCGATCACGATCCGGCCGTTGGCCTCCGGCAGCTCCGGGTGGCGCCAGAGCCGGATCGCCATCCCGCCCAGCAGGAACGGCACCAGTACGTCGAGCCGCCCGAACAGCCCGGACACGACGGCGGTGGCCGCCTCACCGAGCCAGCCCTGCGGGCTGAACCAGGTGCCCGCGGCGGTGACCAGGGCGAGCGCGAACAGCAACAGACCCAGACCGTCCTTGCGGTGGGCCGGGTGGAGGTTCTTGGCGCCGTCGCCGAAGCTCCGGAAGACGGCGGCGATGCTGTTCGCCAGACCGATCCAGACGGCCCGGACGGCGCGGAAGAGTATCGGCCTGGGCGGCGGTGGCGGAGCCGGCTTGGCCGCCGCCTTCTTCGCCGGAGCCGCCTTCTTGGCCGGCGCCTTCTTCGCGGGCTGCTTGCCCGGGGCCTTCGCCGCGGCCTTCTTGGACGGTCCCGGGCTCGGGTTGCGTGCCGCGCTTCCGGGCGTGCGTGTGGCCATGGGTCAGCAGCCTACCGGGGCCGACCACCTGTGCACATGCGCCCGTGGCGGGGTACCGGGACGTGTCGCAGACACACCGTCACGCTGACCCGGCCTCACCCGGACGCCCCGGAATTTCACCCTGACGAGTGAGCCCGCAGCAGTCCCTACGGGGTGCCCGGGCGCAGCGCTTCCAGAGCCCGGCGCAGCCCGGCCAGCTTGCGCTCCAGGTGCGCCGCGGTGGCGGCCACCCCGGCGTCGGCGCTGCCGTCCAGTTGCTTGCCCAGCGCCTCGGCCTGCTCCTCGACCGCCGCCAGCCGGGCGGACAGCTCGCCGAGCAGCCCCCCGCCTAGCGCCGGCTCGCCGCCGCCCGCCTCCAGCTGGAGCCGCAGCAGCGCGGCCTGCTCCTTCAGCTGGCAGTTCTTCACGTACAGGTCGACGAAGACGGAGACCTTGGCGCGCAGCACCCACGGGTCGAAGGGCTTGGAGATGTAGTCGACGGCCCCGGCCGCGTAGCCGCGGAAGGTGTGGTGCGGGCCGTGGTTGATCGCGGTGAGGAAGATGATCGGGATGTCCCGGGTGCGCTCGCGGCGCTTGATGTGGGCGGCGGTCTCGAAGCCGTCCATCCCGGGCATCTGGACGTCCAGCAGGATCACCGCGAAGTCGTCGGTCAGCAGCGCCTTGAGCGCCTCCTCGCCGGACGCGGCACGCACCAGCGTCTGGTCGAGGGCCGACAGGATCGCCTCCAGTGCCAGCAGGTTCTCCGGCCGGTCGTCGACCAGGAGGATCTTCGCCTTCTGCATCGGGGCCCGCCCTCCTGTCGCCTGCCTGCCCGGTGAAGGCACTCGCGTACTGCCCACCGCTACCCCGGTCATGCTAGCCGCACCCCCTCGCCCGGCACATCGCTCCGTCGGGACTCGGTTCGGAGCGGCGCGCAGTCAGTGCTCCGGCGTACGCTCAGCAGCGAGTTGCCGTCCGGTCACTGTTCGCAACGACCGGTGACCCTACCGGGTTCCCGGGCCTCCCCGCCAGCAGACCGGCTCGCCGGCCGGCGCGCACCCCGGAGCCCGGCCCGGGGTGCGCGCCCGCCGCTCAGGCGCGATCCGTCTTCAGCCACTCGTGCATCACGGACAGCAGGTGGTCGGTCTCCACCGGCTTGGTGATGTGGTCGGTGGCGCCCGCCGCCAGGGACTTCTCGCGGTCGCCCTTCATCGCCTTGGCGGTCAGCGCGATGATCGGCAGGCCGGCGAACTGGGGCATCCGGCGGATCGCCTCGGTGGTCGCGTAGCCGTCCATCTCCGGCATCATGATGTCCATCAGGACCAGCGCCACGTGCTCGTGCTGTTCCAGCATCTCGATGCCCTCGCGGCCGTTCTCGGCGTACAGGACGGTCAGGCCGTGCTGTTCCAGGACGCTGGTGAGGGCGAAGACGTTGCGGACGTCGTCGTCCACGATCAGCACCTGCTGGCCGTCGAAGCGCGTGTCGGTGCGGCCGGGGCGCAGCGGGATCGGCTCGGCCGGGCGCCCCTCGGCGAGGAGCTCGGGGGCGGCGGCGCGCCGGCGCTCGACCGCGCCGCGGCGGCGCTCCTCGGCGAGTTCGCGGACCTCCTGCGCCCAGTGGTCGGCCGGGTTCTCGCCGACCGGGACGGGCACGCCCACCGGGGTCACGCCGACCGAGGCGCGCAGCGCCTGGGCGGTCGGCGCGGCCTGGCGGTCGGCGGGGCGCTCGGCGGAAGCGGCGTCCGGCGCCTCGGCGTGCAGCGGCAGGTAGAGGGTGAAGGTCGAGCCCTTGCCCAGCTCGCTCTCGGCGTGGATCTCGCCGCCGAGCAGCCGGGCGATCTCCCGGCTGATGGACAGGCCGAGGCCGGTGCCGCCGTACTTGCGGCTGGTGGTGCCGTCGGCCTGCTTGAACGCCTCGAAGATCTCCCGCAGCTTGTTGCCGGGGATGCCGATGCCGGTGTCGGAGACCGAGAAGGCGATCAGCCGGTCGTCCGGGTCCGTGATCGAGCCGGTCTCCAGCAGCTGCTCGCGCACGTGCTGCGGCGTCTCCGGGCCGGCGGGGCGGATCGAGAAGTCGACGGCGCCCGCGTCGGTGAACTTGACCGCGTTGGAGATCAGGTTGCGCAGCACCTGCTGGAGCCGCTGCTCGTCGGTGTGCAGGGTGACCGGCAGGGTGGGCGAGACCCGGACGGCGAAGTCCAGGTTCTTGTCCAGCGCTACCGGCTGGAAGGTGGCCTCGACGTAGTCGACCAGCTGGACCAGGGCGATCCGGGCCGGGCGGACGTCCATCTTGCCGGCTTCGACCTTGGAGAGGTCGAGGATGTCGTTGATCAGCTGGAGCAGGTCGGAGCCGGCGCCGTGGATGGTGTCGGCGAACTCGACCTGCTTGGGCGAGAGGTTGCCCTCGTTGTTGTCGGAGAGCAGCTTGGCCAGGATCAGCAACGAGTTGAGCGGAGTGCGCAGCTCGTGCGACATGTTGGCGAGGAACTCGCTCTTGTAGCGGGAGGCCAGGGCGAGCTGTTCGGCGCGCTCCTCCAGGACCTGCCGGGCCTCCTCGATCTCGCTGTTCTTGATCTCGATGTCGCGGTTCTGCTGGGCGAGTTGTTCGGCCTTCTCCTGCAACTCCTCGTTGGTGCGCTCCAGTTCCTCCTGGCGCGCCTCCAGCTCGGCGGAACGCATCGAGAGTTCGGCGGTGAGTCGCTGGGACTCCAGCAGCAGGCCCTCGGTCTTGGTGTTGACGCTGATGGTGTTGACGGTCACGCCGATCAGGTCGGCGATCTGGTTGAGGAAGTCCAGGGCGACGGTGGTGAAGGAGCTGAAGGTGGCCAGCTCGATGACGCCGAGCAGCCGGCCCTCGAACAGCACCGGCAGCACCACGATGTGGGCGGGCGAGGCCTCGCCGAGGCCCGAGGCGATCTTGAGGTACCCGGGCGGCGCCTCCTTGAGGATGATCGCCCGCTTCTCGACCGCGGCCTGGCCGATCAGCGACTCGCCGGGCCGGAAGGTGGTCGGCATGGCGCGCCGCTGGTAGCCGTAACTGCCGATCAGGCGCAGCACGGTGTCGTTCTCGTCGTCGTCCTCGGTGATCAGCTCGGCGGTGCGGCCGGCCGGCTGGGCGAGGAAGAACGCGCCGTGCTGGGCGGAGACCACCGGGGTCAGCTCGGTCATGATCAGCGAGGCGACGGCCTCCAGGTCCCGGCGGCCCTGGAGCAGGCCGGAGATCCGGGCCAGGTTGGTCTTGAGCCAGTCCTGCTCCTGGTTGGTGCGGGTGGTCTCGCGCAGGTTGGCGATCATCTGGTTGATGTTGTCCTTGAGCTCGTCGAGCTCCCCCGCGGCGTCCACGTCGATCCGCAGGCTCAGGTCGCCCCTGGTCACCGCGGTGGCGACCTGGGCGATCGCGCGCACCTGCCGGGTCAGGTTGTTGGCCAGCTCGTTCACCGACTCGGTGAGGTCCTGCCAGGTGCCGTCCACGCCGGGCACGCGGGCCTGGCCGCCGAGGCGTCCGTCGGTGCCCACCTCGCGGGCGACCCGGGTGACCTCGTCGGCGAAGGCGGACAGCTGGTCGACCATGGTGTTGATGCTGGTCTTGAGCTGGAGGATCTCGCCGCGCGCGTCCACGTCGATCTTCTGCGAGAGGTCTCCGCGGGCCACCGCCGTGATCACCAGCGCGATGTTGCGCACCTGGCCGGTGAGGTTGTTGGCCATCAGGTTGACGTTGTCGGTCAGGTCCTTCCAGATGCCGGCCACGCCGGGCACGCTCGCCTGGCCGCCCAGCGTGCCGTCGGTGCCGACCTCGCGGGCGACCCGGGTCACCTCCACGGCGAAGGAGGAGAGCTGGTCGACCATGGTGTTGAGGGTGCCGGCGAGCGCCGCGACCTCGCCCTGCGCCTCGATGGTGATCTTCTTGGAGAGGTCGCCGCGGGCCACCGCGCTGGCGACCTCGGCGATGTTGCGCACTTGGCCGGTCAGGTTGGACGCCATGAAGTTGACGTTGTCGGTCAGGTCCTTCCAGATGCCCGACACCCCGCGCACCCGGGCCTGACCGCCCAGGATGCCCTCGGTGCCCACCTCGCGGGCGACCCGGGTGACCTCGTCGGCGAACGCCGACAGCTGATCGACCATGGTGTTGACGGTGGTCACCAGCTCCAGGATCTCGCCCCGGGCGTCGACGGTGATCTTCTTCGAGACGTCGCCGCGCGCGACCGCGGTCGTCACCTCGGCGATGTTGCGGACCTGGCTGGTCAGGTTGTTGGCCATCAGGTTGACGGAGTTGGTCAGGTCCTTCCAGGTGCCGGACACCCCCGGCACGCTCGCCTGGCCGCCGAGGATGCCCTCGGTGCCGACGTCCCGGGCGACCCTGGTCACCTCGTCCGCGAAGGAGGAGAGCTGGTCCACCATCGTGTTGATGGTGTTCTTCAGCTCCAGGATCTCCCCGCGCGCGTCCACCTGGATCTTCTGCGACAGGTCGCCCTTGGCGACCGCGGTCGTCACCTGGGCGATGTTCCGCACCTGATCGGTGAGGTTGTTCGCCATGAAGTTGACGTTGTCGGTCAGGTCGCGCCACACCCCGGCCGCGCCGGGCACCTGCGCCTGACCGCCGAGCCGTCCCTCGGTGCCCACCTGCCGGGCCACTCTGGTCACCTGCTCGGCGAAGCCGGACAGCTGGTCCACCATCGTGTTGATGGTGTTCTTCAGCTCCAGCATCTCGCCGCGCGCGTCCACCTCGATCTTCTGCGAGAGGTCCCCGCGCGCGACCGCGGTGGTCACCTGGGCGATGTTGCGGACCTGGCCGGTCAGGTTGTCGGCCATGAAGTTCACCGAGTCGGTCAGGTCCCGCCAGACCCCGGCCACGCCCGGCACCTGCGCCTGACCGCCCAGGCGGCCCTCGGTGCCGACGTCCCTGGCCACCCCGGTGACCTGCGCGGCGAAGCCGTTGAGCTGGTCCACCATCGTGTTGACGGTGTTCTTCAACTCCAGCATCTCGCCGGCCACCTCGACGGTGACCTTGCGGGAGAGGTCGCCCTTCGCCACGGCGGTGGTCACCTGGGCGATGTTGCGCACCTGCGCGGTGAGCCGCCCGGCCATGGTGTTGACCGAGTCCGCGAGGTCCTTCCAACTCCCCGACACGCTGCGGACCTTGGCCTGGCCGCCCAGCTTGCCCTCGGTGCCCACCTCACGGGCCACCCGGGTCACCTCGTCGGTGAACTCCGAGAGCTGGTCCACCAGTCCGTTGACGGTCCGCCCGATCTTCAGGTACTCACCGCGCAGCGGGTGGCTCACCCCGTTGCTGTGCAGCGAACGCAGCTCCATCTTCTGGTCCAGGTCGCCCTCGGCGATCGAGGTGAGCACTCGCCCGACCTCGGCCATCGGGCGGGCCAGATCGTCGATCAGCGCATTGCAGTTGTCGACCGCCGCCATCCAGGCGCCCTCGCCCGCGCCGGTCTCCAGCCGCTCGTTCAGCCGCCCTTCGCGGCCCACCGCCCGCCGGACCCGGGCCAGTTCACCCGTCAGGTGCTGGTTGCGCTCGGCGACCTCGTTGAACACCGCGGCGATCTCCGCCAGCGGCCCGTCGCCCGGAAGCGTCAGCCGGCGCCGGAAGTTGCCGTCGCGCATCGCCGTCAACGCCGACAGCAGCTTGCGCAGTTCGGCCGGCTCCGCGCCCCGGCCGTGGTTCGCTCGCCGGCCGGCCGCGCTCCGCGGCGCGGCCCCGGAGCGCCCGCCGCGCTGAGCGGGCGGCGTCGTACCGGGTGTTGCGTCCTTGGTGGCCGAACTCAACGGGCCCCTCCCACATCGTGAACTGTCCGGTGACCGTCCGTGCCCCGGTGGGCCCGGACCCGGGCACCGGCCCGGCTGGGCTGCACACCGGCCGCCCCTCGCGGCGCCCGGTACCCGCATCGACCGTACTGCTCCGACCGACCGTCGCGGACCCCCCAGTCTGGCAGCACTGGCGTCGGGTATACGGCCGGTTGCACAGGGTTGTTACCGCCTCTCCCGAAACAGGTGGGCAGAATCACCCTCAGGTGCCTGTTTCGGCGCCCCGCCCCCACGGGGAACCAAGCGGAAAGTAGGGTGGAGCGCTGCACCGGGCCACGACCCGACCCAGCGCCGCCGCTCACCGGGCCGGCGCGCACGGGGAGTCGGCGCCGCGCACGGACAGCCAGCCAGAGCAGCAGAGGAGACGTGGCAACGTGGTCACCGCGCGCGCAGCCGCCACCTTCGACCCGGACGGCCGGTCGGCAGCCGCCGCCCGCGGCTTCGTCCGGGACGCGCTGCTCGGCTGGGGCCTGCCCGAGGTCGTCGACGACGCCGTCGTCCTGGTCTCCGAACTGGTCACCAACGCCGTCGTGCACGCCGGCACCGCCGCCGAGGTCTGCTGCCTGCGCGAGGAGGAGACCGTCCGGATCGAGGTCACCGACCACCACCCCGAACGCGGCCTGCCCGCCTTCACCGACGTCCCCACCACCTCCTCCGACCACTACGCCGACCCCGACGGCGAGGGCGGCCGCGGCCTGCTGATGTGCTCCGCGCTGGCCGAGCGCTGGGGCGTCGAGTACGCGGCCGGCCGCAAGACCGTCTGGTTCCGGCTCGCCCTGCCCGTCCCGGTCGCCGGCACCCGCTACGCCGTCCCCGCCACCCCCGGCAGCGACCTGCCCAGCGGCCCCGGCCCGGTGCACGTCGCCGTCGTCCAGCTCGACGACGACGGCCGCGTCCTCGCCTGGAACCCGGACGCCGAGGCGCTCTTCCAGTACGCCGCCGACACCGTCCTCGGCCGCCCCTGGGCGGACCTCGCCGTCTGGCCCGACGCCCCCGCCCGCGGCCTCGGACTCGCCGAGACGCTGCGCCTCGCCCGCTGGGAGGGCGGCTTCGCCGTCCGCCGCGCCGACGCCCGCACCGTCGAGGTGTACGGCGTCCAGGTCCGCGTCCGCGACACCGAGGGCGTCCCCTCCACCCTCTGCCTGCTCGTCCTCGAACCCGACCGCGCGGTGCTCCGCGCCCCCGCCCGCGCCCTGCCCGGCGAACGCTCCGACCAGGCGGGCCCCCGGCTCGACCTGCTGGCCGGCCCGGTCGCCACCGACGACCTCGACACCCTGCTCCAGCGCACCGTCGAACGTGCCCGCGACCTGCTCGACGCCGACGCCGCGTACCTGCTCCTCACCACCGACGACGAGACCGAGTTCGAGGTCCGCGCCGCCACCGGCCTCACCACCGGGTACCGCCGCCACGCCCGCTTCCCGGTCGAGAGCGGCAACCGCTACGACTCCGCCCGGCTGCCCTCCGTCCACGAGGACCTGACCGCCCGTCCGACCGGCCTGCCCCTGCTCGACGGCAGCGGCCTGCGCTCCCTCCTCACCGTCCCGCTCAAGGTCGAGGGCCGCCTGATCGGCTCGCTCGGCATCGCCACCGCCGCCCCCGGCCGCTACGACAACGAGGACGCGCTGCGCCTGCAGTTCGCCGCCGACCGGGTCGCGCTCGCCATCGAGAGCACCCGCCTCACCGAGCTCGAACGGCTGCGCCGCGGCTCGCTGTCCTTCCTCGTCGAGGCCTCCGACCTGCTCGCCGGCACCCTCGAACACGAGCAGACCCTCGCCCTGATGGCCCAGATGGCCGTCCCCACCCTCGCCTCCTGGTGCGCCGTCTACACCAAGGGCGACCACGGCACCGTGCCCGGCCTCGCCTTCGTCCTGCACGAGGACGAGGACCGGATCGACCCGTTGCGCGCGCTGCTCGACAAGACCGCCGTCCCGGAGGCCGCCCCCGCCCACAGCGTCCGCTTCTGGCCCGCGCCCGCCGAGACCGCCGCCGGCGGCCTCACCGACAGCCCCGAACTCTCCGGCCTGCTAGGCGAGACGGTCGTCCTGCCGCTCACCGCTCGCAACCGCGTCATCGGCCTGCTGGCCCTCGGCACCCCGGCGGGCGTCCGGTTCCGGCAGGAGATCCTCGAACTCGCCGAGGACCTGTCCCGCCGGGCCGCGCTCGCCCTCGACAACTCCCGGCTGTACTCCGAGCGCACCGCCACCAGCCAGGCCCTGCAGCGCAGCCTGCTCCCGCCCGACCTGCCCGAGATCCCCGGCGTCGAGGTGGACGTCTACTACCAGGCCGCCGGCGAGGGCAACGAGGTCGGCGGCGACTTCTACGACCTGTTCACCATCCGCGAGGGCACCTACGGCTTCGCCATCGGCGACGTCTGCGGCACCGGCCCCGAGGCCGCCTCCGTCACCGGCCTCGCCCGCCACTCGCTGCGGCTGCTCGCCCGCGAGGGCCTGGACGCCGCGCAGGTCCTCAGCCGGCTCAACGCGGCCATCCTGGACGAGGGTTCGCGCAGCCGCTTCCTCACCCTGCTCTACGGCGAACTGACGCCCCGACCGGACGGCAGCACCGAACTGTCCCTGGTCTGTGCCGGCCACCCGCTGCCGCTGCGGCTGCGCACCGACGGCCAGGTCGACCGCGCCGCCACCCCGCAGCCCCTGCTGGGCGTCATGGACGACCTCGACCTCACCGCCGAACAGCTGGTGCTCGCCCCCGGCGAGGTCCTGCTCTGCGTCACCGACGGCGTCACCGAACGCCGCGAGGGTCGGCGGATGCTGGGGGACGACGGCCTCGCCGAGGTCCTCACCGGTTGCACCGGCCTCACGGCCGGAGCCGTCGCCATGCGCGTGCAGCGCGCCGTCGAGCGCTTCGCCCCGGAACCGCCGTCCGACGACATGGCCATCCTGACCCTGCGGGTGCCGGCTCAGCGCACGGGCTGAGCGGATCTGAGCACATCCGACCAACCAAGGCCAACCGTGAGCGTTCCGCAGCTGACGGTGTCACAAATTGTACGATTCACAAGGGTACAAGCGGGTCGGGCCGGGTACACCGATCTCACCGGGGAATCCCTCGGCGGGGACACGACCGACGGCTCTCCCGTCGGCCCTTCATTCGGCCCCTCGGCCCGTCACCTCTGACCGCAGCCCGCGCACGCTCCAGCCGTGTGCCCTGGGCGCGGTCGCGCGCATTCATCCCATCGGACCCCACCATGCGTTGACCGCGCCCTGCGCGCGCCCAGAGTGAAAGGAGCCTCCGGTGAGCAACGACGCTACCGGGGCAACGAACGCCCGCTCCACCGGAGCCGACGCGGGTAACCTCGGCTACCTCGCACTCGGCCTGACACTGCTCGCCTACGGCCTGCTCTCCACCGGCGTCCTCAAGGGCACCGGGATCGGGGACGCGGCACATCTCGCCCACGTCGTCGGCGGAATCACCCTGTTCGTCGCGGGCCTCTGGCAGCTCCGCGGCGGCGACGGCTTCACCGGCACCGCCTTCACCAGCCTCGGCGCCTTCTGGGCGACCTGGTCGGTGACCGGCGGAGCGAGCAAGAACGCCGCCGGGCTGTTCCTGCTGCTGTGGGCCCTGCTCGCCCTCAGCCTCACCGCGGCAGGCTGGGGCGCGGGGCTGTTCAGTAGAGCCGTCTACGGCCTGTTCACGCTCTCCCTGATCCTGTCCGCCATCGCCGCGTTCGGCAACTACAGCGGCCTCGCCAAGTTCGCGGGCTGGGTCGCGGCCGTCTCCGGGCTCGCCGCCTGGTACTGGGCCACCTCCAGGCTGAGCAACGGCGCCTGGGGCCGGATCGCCCTGCCGGTCAAGTGACCTGCTTCGAGTGATCCGACGAAGTCCGGCGGGGTCGGACCGCTCCCGCGTCGGCGTCCGTGGCGACGTCGGTGTCGACGGAGGAGGTCCGGCCCCGTCGACGTGCCGCCAACGCCAGGACGGCGTACGCGAAGAGCAGGATCGTGAGCGCGACGATGCCGTCCGCCCAGAAGTGGTTGGCGGTCACCACGACCACCGCGACGGTCAGCACCGGATGCAGCACCATCACCCACCGAAACGGGCTCGGCGACACCCGGATCACCGCGACCGCCGCCAGCACACACCACGCCACGTGCACCGACGGCATCGCCGACAGCTGGTCCGCCACCACCACACCGCCGACCGCACCCCCGTACACCGACTGCCCGTACTCCGCGGCCACGTCGACGAACCCGTTCTGCGGCAGCATCCGGGGCGGCGCCACCGGAATGAACTGCACGAGCAGGCAGACCGCGGTCGTGATCACCACGGTGTTGCGCACCCACGCGTAACGCTCGCGATGGCGCAGGAACACCCAGAGCAGCACGGCCAGCATCACGGCGAAGTGCATGGCGGCGTAGTAGTAGTTCGCCAGCCTCACGAGCACCGGATACGGCCTGACGGCCGCCTGCCAGGACGCCTCGTCCGGCAACCCGATCGCCAGCTCCGTCCGATGGATCCAGCTGGCACGGTCCAGCGCGTGGTCGGTGCTCATCACCGACAGATGGCCCACCAGCTGCCAGAGCGCGAACAGCGCCAACAGCGTGCCGGCCTCGCGCAGCAGCGCCGACAGCAACGGCTTCCGAACCCGGGCAGCCACGTACGCACCGCCGTAGAGAGCGACCGCGGTGCCCCCGGCGGACTGCCAGGTAAGGGTCAGGTTCTGCAAGCGGATCGTGCCTCTCCACCGACGCCGGTTCGTGTTGGCAGAGGGTAACGCAAAAAGACCCCCTCCCGGCGTGGGAGGGGGTCTTTTTGGAATGATTGTTCGGCGGCGTCCTACTCTCCCACAGGGTCCCCCCTGCAGTACCATCGGCGCTGTAAGGCTTAGCTTCCGGGTTCGGAATGTAACCGGGCGTTTCCCTCACGCTATGACCACCGAAACACTATGAAACTGTCCGACCCGCCGACAGGGCAGTCGTTGTTTCAGAACAACACAGTGGACGCGAGCAACTGAGGACAAGCCCTCGGCCTATTAGTACCGGTCAACTCCACCCCTCACAGGGCTTCCATATCCGGCCTATCAACCCAGTCGTCTACTGGGAGCCTTACCCTCTCAAGGAGGTGGGAGTGCTCATCTCGAAGCAGGCTTCCCGCTTAGATGCTTTCAGCGGTTATCCCTCCCGAACGTAGCCAACCAGCCATGCCCTTGGCAGAACAACTGGCACACCAGAGGTTCGTCCGTCCCGGTCCTCTCGTACTAGGGACAGCCCTTCTCAACACTCCTACGCGCACAGCGGATAGGGACCGAACTGTCTCACGACGTTCTAAACCCAGCTCGCGTACCGCTTTAATGGGCGAACAGCCCAACCCTTGGGACCTACTCCAGCCCCAGGATGCGACGAGCCGACATCGAGGTGCCAAACCATCCCGTCGATATGGACTCTTGGGGAAGATCAGCCTGTTATCCCCGGGGTACCTTTTATCCGTTGAGCGACGGCGCTTCCACAAGCCACCGCCGGATCACTAGTCCCTACTTTCGTACCTGCTCGACCCGTCAGTCTCACAGTCAAGCTCCCTTGTGCACTTACACTCAACACCTGATTGCCAACCAGGCTGAGGGAACCTTTGGGCGCCTCCGTTACCCTTTAGGAGGCAACCGCCCCAGTTAAACTACCCACCAGACACTGTCCCTGATCCGGATCACGGACCCAGGTTAGACATCCAGCACGACCAGAGTGGTATTTCAACGACGACTCCACAACAACTGGCGTTGCCGCTTCACAGTCTCCCACCTATCCTACACAAGCCGAACCGAACACCAATATCAAGCTATAGTAAAGGTCCCGGGGTCTTTCCGTCCTGCTGCGCGAAACGAGCATCTTTACTCGTAATGCAATTTCACCGGGCCTATGGTTGAGACAGTCGAGAAGTCGTTACGCCATTCGTGCAGGTCGGAACTTACCCGACAAGGAATTTCGCTACCTTAGGATGGTTATAGTTACCACCGCCGTTTACTGGCGCTTAAGTTCTCAGCTTCGCCCCACCGAAATGGAGCTAACCGGTCCCCTTAACGTTCCAGCACCGGGCAGGCGTCAGTCCGTATACATCGCCTTACGGCTTCGCACGGACCTGTGTTTTTAGTAAACAGTCGCTTCTCGCTGGTCTCTGCGGCCACCCCCAGCTCAAGCAGCAAGTGCTATCACCAGGAATGGCCCCCCTTCTCCCGAAGTTACGGGGGCATTTTGCCGAGTTCCTTAACCATAGTTCACCCGAACGCCTCGGTATTCTCTACCTGACCACCTGAGTCGGTTTGGGGTACGGGCCGCCATGAAACTCGCTAGAGGCTTTTCTCGACAGCATAGGATCATCCACTTCACCACAATCGGCTCGGCATCAGGTCTCAGACTATATGCAGGGCGGATTTGCCTACCCTGCGTCCTACACCCTTACCCCGGGACAACCACCGCCCGGGCTGGACTACCTTCCTGCGTCACCCCATCGCTCACCTACTACAGACTTGGATCAGCGGCTCCACCACTCCCCTTCACCCGAAGGATCCAGGACGGCTTCACGGCCTTAGCATCACCTGGTTCAGCGTTGGCGCTTCAAAGCGGGTACGGGAATATCAACCCGTTGTCCATCGACTACGCCTGTCGGCCTCGCCTTAGGTCCCGACTTACCCTGGGCAGATCAGCTTGACCCAGGAACCCTTGGTCAATCGGCGCAAGAGTTTCCCACTCTTGTATCGCTACTCATGCCTGCATTCTCACTCGTATACCGTCCACGACTGGTTTCCACCGCCGCTTCACCCGGCACACGACGCTCCCCTACCCATCACAGCCCCCGTTAGGAGTATTGCTGCAATGACACGACTTCGGTGATGTGCTTGAGCCCCGCTACATTGTCGGCGCGGAATCACTTGACCAGTGAGCTATTACGCACTCTTTCAAGGGTGGCTGCTTCTAAGCCAACCTCCTGGTTGTCTCTGCGACTCCACATCCTTTCCCACTTAGCACACGCTTAGGGACCTTAGTCGGTGTTCTGGGCTGTTTCCCTCTCGACCATGGAGCTTATCCCCCACAGTCTCACTGCCACGCTCTCACTTACCGGCATTCGGAGTTTGGCTAAGGTCAGTAACCCGGTAAGGCCCATCGCCTATCCAGTGCTCTACCTCCGGCAAGAAACACGTGACGCTGCACCTAAATGCATTTCGGGGAGAACCAGCTATCACGGAGTTTGATTGGCCTTTCACCCCTAACCACAGGTCATCCCCCAGGTTTTCAACCCTGGTGGGTTCGGTCCTCCACACGGTCTTACCCGCGCTTCAACCTGCCCATGGCTAGATCACTCCGCTTCGGGTCTTGGGCATGCAACTCAAACGCCCTATTCGGACTCGCTTTCGCTACGGCTACCCCACACGGGTTAACCTCGCTACACACCGCAAACTCGCAGGCTCATTCTTCAAAAGGCACGCAGTCACGGCCCACCAGCAAGCTGGCGAACGACGCTCCCACGGCTTGTAGGCACACGGTTTCAGGTACTATTTCACTCCGCTCCCGCGGTACTTTTCACCATTCCCTCACGGTACTATCCGCTATCGGTCACTAGGGAATATTTAGGCTTAGCGGGTGGTCCCGCCAGATTCACACGGGATTTCTCGGGCCCCGTGCTACTTGGGAGATGAGCAAGCAAGCCGTACAGATTTCGTCTACGGGGGTCTTACCCTCTACGCCGAACCTTTCGCATGTCCTTCGACTACCCATACGGTTTCTGACTCGCCCAGCCGCCGGCAGACGACTGAAGCTCATTCCCACAACCCCGCATTGGCAACCCCTGCCGGGTCTCACACCAAAACGGTTTAGCCTCATCCAGTTTCGCTCGCCACTACTCCCGGAATCACGGTTGTTTTCTCTTCCTGCGGGTACTGAGATGTTTCACTTCCCCGCGTTCCCTCCACACTGCCTATGTGTTCAGCAGCGGGTGACAGCCCATGACGACTGCCGGGTTTCCCCATTCGGACACCCCCGGATCAAAGCTCGGTTGACAGCTCCCCGGGGCCTATCGCGGCCTCCCACGTCCTTCATCGGTTCCTAGTGCCAAGGCATCCACCGTGCGCCCTTAAAAACTTGGCCACAGATGCTCGCGTCCACTGTGCAGTTCTCAAACAACGACCAGTCACCCACCCTCAACAACCCAACCGGGCTGCCTCAAGTGAGGCCGGCAACCACTGAGACAACGTTTCCGTTCCCTCAGGACCCAACAACGTGCCCGACACAGCCGATCCCAGACCGCGTTCCACGCCCGAAGGCAGTACTAACGTCCAATCTCTCACTGCGCCGAATAGTCAACGTTCCACCCATGAGCAACCGTGCAGGACACTCGCCTGCAACCGGCATAAATGCTCCTTAGAAAGGAGGTGATCCAGCCGCACCTTCCGGTACGGCTACCTTGTTACGACTTCGTCCCAATCGCTGGTCCCACCTTCGACGGCTCCTCCCCTTACGGGTTAGGCCACCGGCTTCGGGTGTTACCGACTTTCGTGACGTGACGGGCGGTGTGTACAAGGCCCGGGAACGTATTCACCGCAGCATGCTGATCTGCGATTACTAGCAACTCCAACTTCATGGGGTCGAGTTGCAGACCCCAATCCGAACTGAGGCCGGCTTTTTGGGATTCGCTCCGCCTCACGGCATCGCAGCCCTTTGTACCGACCATTGTAGCACGTGTGCAGCCCAAGACATAAGGGGCATGATGATTTGACGTCGTCCCCACCTTCCTCCGAGTTGACCCCGGCAGTCTCCTGTGAGTCCCCATCACCCCGAAAGGCATGCTGGCAACACAGAACAAGGGTTGCGCTCGTTGCGGGACTTAACCCAACATCTCACGACACGAGCTGACGACAACCATGCACCACCTGTATACCGACCACAAGGGGGACCGTGTCTCCACGGTTTTCCGGCATATGTCAAGCCTTGGTAAGGTTCTTCGCGTTGCGTCGAATTAAGCCACATGCTCCGCTGCTTGTGCGGGCCCCCGTCAATTCCTTTGAGTTTTAGCCTTGCGGCCGTACTCCCCAGGCGGGGAACTTAATGCGTTAGCTGCGGCACCGACGACGTGGAATGTCGCCAACACCTAGTTCCCAACGTTTACGGCGTGGACTACCAGGGTATCTAATCCTGTTCGCTCCCCACGCTTTCGCTCCTCAGCGTCAGTAATGGCCCAGAGATCCGCCTTCGCCACCGGTGTTCCTCCTGATATCTGCGCATTTCACCGCTACACCAGGAATTCCGATCTCCCCTACCACACTCTAGCCTGCCCGTATCGAATGCAGACCCGGGGTTAAGCCCCGGGCTTTCACATCCGACGCGACAGGCCGCCTACGAGCTCTTTACGCCCAATAATTCCGGACAACGCTCGCACCCTACGTATTACCGCGGCTGCTGGCACGTAGTTAGCCGGTGCTTCTTCTGCAGGTACCGTCACTTGCGCTTCTTCCCTGCTGAAAGAGGTTTACAACCCGAAGGCCGTCATCCCTCACGCGGCGTCGCTGCATCAGGCTTTCGCCCATTGTGCAATATTCCCCACTGCTGCCTCCCGTAGGAGTCTGGGCCGTGTCTCAGTCCCAGTGTGGCCGGTCGCCCTCTCAGGCCGGCTACCCGTCGTCGCCTTGGTAGGCCATTACCCCACCAACAAGCTGATAGGCCGCGGGCTCATCCTGCACCGCCGGAGCTTTCCACCAACCCCCATGCGGAGGAAGGTCATATCCGGTATTAGACCCCGTTTCCAGGGCTTGTCCCAGAGTGCAGGGCAGATTGCCCACGTGTTACTCACCCGTTCGCCACTGATCCACCCCGAAGGGCTTCACCGTTCGACTTGCATGTGTTAAGCACGCCGCCAGCGTTCGTCCTGAGCCAGGATCAAACTCTCCGTGAATGTTTACCCACAGCGCTCAATTAAAAGCGCCGGGTCGACACCCGCGTTGAGCGGCACGGCAACCACCGGAATAGGGCGGCCCCGCGCACTGCGTCCTCGCTAGTGTTTATTTCAAAAGGAATCTCCAACCCCGATCAGACGACCGAGGCCGGGGATGTCAACATATCTGGCGTTGACTTTTGGCACGCTGTTGAGTTCTCAAGGAACGGGCACTTCCTTCAGGCCGCCTTCCAGCGGGCCCTCTGGGCGCTTCGTTCTTTCGTGTTTCCAGCTTATCAGATGTTTTCCGCTCCGTTTTCCAGGGCTTCGTCATCCAACTCGCCGGTGCCTTCCAGGACTTGACGCCCCGTCCGACGTTTCAAACTCTAGCCGATCCCCGCTCCGAAAAGCGAATCCAGCCACAATCCATATAAACGGACACGCCAAAACAGACCCGGGCCGCAAAGCCAAAAAGGCAGGACGCGACCCAGCCCGAACTGGGAAGTGGTGTTTCGAAGGATTGGCCGCCCCGGGACCGTCCACACAAACGCGTGTCCGGTGCTCCCTGCCGAGCGACTAGGGAACACTACGCCGATCAGCCGGCCGATGCAAACACCCCGGGATCGCCGGCCGTCCCACAAGACCTCTTGAGCGACTGCTCAAAAGTCTGCCATCATGCCGCCATCGCACTTGAGCAGTCGCTCAAACGCTCACCTCGGGGGGACAGTCATGCCTGCTCGCCGGCGGTCGGCCAGGCCGATCTACGTCGAGGCTCGGATCCGCGCACCGATGGACGTGCTCTGGGAACTCACCCAGAACCCGGAGTCGCACGAACGCTGGGACGCCCGGTTCACCCGCATCCGCTACGCGGAGGACGTGGGGGACACGTCGGACGGACGTGGCGTGGTCCGGTTCCGGTACTGGCTGGGCCTGCCCGGTGGGCCGGCCCTCACCGGCACCGGGGTCACCACCGCAGAGCGGCACCGGCCGGACGGCTCCCGGATCAGCGCCCTGCGGTTCGCTGCCGGCGGCGGGCTGTCGCCGCTTCAGGAGGGCTCGGGGTACTGGCGGTACACCCCGGTCGGCTCCCCTACCGACGAATCCGTCCTCTTCGCCACGGGCTACGACTACCGGGGCTGGCGCTTCCCTGGCGGGGCGTGGCTGGACCGCTGGTTCGTGCGGCCCTTCGTCGGCTGGCTCACGGCCTGGTCCTTCGACTGCCTCCGGCTGTGGGCCGAACACGGCGTGCCACCCGAACGTTCCCGGCGCCGCGCCGTCGGCGAGGTGGCCATCCGACTCGGTTGCTCCGCCGTGATCGGCGCCTTGGCCTACACCGTGACGGACGGCCGAGCCGGTGTCATCGCCGGAGCCGGCTGCGCGGTCCTCGTTCTCCTCCTCTCGCTCCTCGCCCCACCGTCCGCGCTCACCCCGGCGGCCCGGCGCTGTGCCAGACGGCCGGACCGCACCCGTCCCGCCCGTCCACCCCGACTGCTCGACACCCTGGAGACCCCATGACCACCACCGTGGAACCGCTGCCCGCCACCACCACCTCCACCGTCCCCGCCCGTGCCAGCGCCACAGGCGGCACCGGCAGCGGCCGGTCGATCTTCCGGGAGGCCATGGGCTCCGACTTCGACCGTCTGCACCCTCAGCTGCAGCGTCGGTTCGGCTTCTCCAGTGAGGACGGCATCGCCTGTATCGGCACCGGGCGGATGGAGCGCATCCGCCGGGGGGCCGACTGGCTGGCACCGTTCCTGAGGATCGGCAGCCGCCAGAACATCCTCTTCCCGGAGCAGGGAAGGAACGTGCCCTTCACCATCGCCAACTACGCCTACCGGGACGGCTTCGGTCGCGAGACCGTCACCTTCGTGCGGACCTTCCAGTTCACCCGGCCCCGCCGCTTCGACGCGACCATGATCGGTTCGCACGACCGGCCGGGTACGGTCGTCGACTTCCTGGGCACGCATCAGCACCTCGCGGTCGACCTCCACCCCCAGGTGACGGCCCGGGGCGGCCTGGTGATCTCCTCGGGAGAGCAGCGGCTCACCGGGCTCCCGGGCTCGCCGCGCTGGCCGTCGGTGCTGACCGGCCGGGCGGACCTGCACGAGTGGTTCGACGACGAGGCCGGCCGGTTCCGCATCCAGGTCCGGGTGACCAACCCGCTGGTCGGCCTGGTGATGGGGTACCAGGGCTGGTTCACCGCCGAGTATCCGCTGGTCGGTGCCGAGGGGATCCCGAACCACGTCCGCCCGGTCCGGGAGTCGGCCCGCGCATGAGCATCGGGACATCGTGAGCAGACGGAACCTCGTGAGCACCGGGAAGCCCCGAACGGGACGGGTCCCGTGAACGAGGGGAAGGCCGGGCGCCGACGCGGGGCCGATACGCTGCCCCGCATGAGCGATACACGCGAGCGGCTGATGGAGGCTGCCATCAGCGTGCTCAAACGGCAGGGAATCGCCGCCGTCTCCGCGCGCAGCATCGCCGGCGAAGCCGGGGCCAACCAGGCGCTGGTGTTCTACCACTTCAAGACGGTGGAGGGACTGCTGGCGGCGGCCGCGCTGCGCGAGACGGCGCAGCGGCTGGAGCAGTACCGGCCGCACTTCGCGGCGGCGGGCTCCCTGCGCGAACTGCTGAGCCTCGGGCAGCGGCTGCATGAGAAGGAGCGCGCCAACGGGAACGTCGCCGTGCTCGGGCAGTTCCTGGCGGGTTCGACCGGACAACCACAGCTCGCCGAGGCGTCGGCCGATGCCCTGCGGATGTGGACGGAGGAGATCGAACGGGTGTTGGACCGGCTCTTCGCCGATCACCCGCTCGCCGAGTTCCTCGACCTCCCCGGGCTGGCCCGCGCCGTGACCGGGGCGTTCGTCGGTCTGGAGCTCTACGAGGGCGTGGACCCGCAGGCGGCGGACGCGGCGTTCACGGCCCTGGACCGGCTGGGCGTGCTGGTCGAGGTGGTGGACGGCCTCGGGCCTGTGGTGTCCCGGGCGGTCCGGGCCAAGGTACGGCGCGAGGTGGGCCGCAACGGCGCGATCGTCTGAGCCCACGCACCACGGACGGCACGCCCACACACGACGCACCACAGAAGTGGAAGCACGACGGCCGGACCTCCAAGGGGTAGAGGTCCGGCCGTCGGCTCCGGGGGCGGGGCTCCGGAGCCCAGGCTCAGCTGTGGGTCGGGAACCCGAGGTTGATGCCGCCGTGCGAGGGGTCGAGCCAGCGCTGGGTGACGGCCTTGCCGCGGGTGAAGAAGTGGACGCCGTCCGGGCCGTACGCGTGGGCGTCGCCGAACAGGGAGGCCTTCCACCCGCCGAAGGAGTAGTAGGCGACCGGGACCGGGATCGGCACGTTGATGCCGACCATGCCCACCTCGACCTCGAACTGGAAGCGCCGGGCCGCGCCGCCGTCGTTGGTGAAGACGGCGGTGCCGTTGCCGTACGGGTTGGCGTTGATCAGGGCGACGCCCTCCTCGAAGGAGGCGACGCGGACGACGGAGAGGATCGGGCCGAAGATCTCGTCGTTGTAGACGGACATGCCGGGCTTCACGTGGTCGAACAGCGTGGGGCCGAGCCAGAAGCCGTCCGCGGTCGGGGCGCCGTTCCTGTCCTCGGTGGTGATCGGGTGCTTGCGGCCGTCGACGGCGAGCTCGGCGCCGTCGACGAGGCCGGACTCGACGTAGGAGGTGACCTTGTCCCGGTGCTGTCCGGTGACCAGCGGGCCCATCTCGGAGTCGCCGTTGCAGCCGGGGCCGACCTTGAGGGCGGCGATCCGCTGCTTGATCCTGTCGACCAGCTCGTCACCGATCGGGTCGACCGCGACCAGGACGGAGACGGCCATGCAACGCTCACCGGCCGCGCCGAAGCCGGCGTTGACGGCGGCGTCGGCCGCGAGGTCGAGGTCGGCGTCGGGCAGCACAAGCATGTGGTTCTTGGCGCCGCCCAGGGCCTGCACGCGCTTGCCGTAGCGGGTGCCGGTCTCGTAGACGTAGCGGGCGATCGGGGTGGAGCCGACGAAGCTGACGGACTTGATGTCCGGGTGCTCCAGCAGGCGGTCGACGGCCACCTTGTCGCCGTGCACGACGTTGAAGACGCCGGCTGGCAGCCCGGCCTCCTTCCACAGCCCGGCGAGGAAGTTGGCGGCGGACGGGTCCTTCTCCGACGGCTTCAGCACGACCGTGTTGCCGGCCGCGATGGCGATCGCGAAGAACCACATCGGCACCATGGCCGGGAAGTTGAACGGCGAGATGACCGCGACCGGCCCGAGCGGCTGGCGGATCGAGTAGACGTCGATGCCGCTGGACGCCTGCTCGGTGAATCCGCCCTTGAGCTGCTGCGGAATGCCGCACGCGTACTCGACGACCTCCAGGCCGCGGGCGATCTCACCGAGCGCGTCGGAGTGGACCTTGCCGTGCTCGGACACGATGATCTCGGCCAGCTCGTCGCGGCGGGCGTTGAGCAGCTCGCGGAAGGCGAAGAGCACCGAGGTGCGCCTGGCGATCGAGGCGGTGCGCCAGTCCGCGAAGGCCGAGGCGGCGGCGGCCACCGCCTGGTCGACCTCGGCGGTCCCGGCGAAGTCGACCTGTCCGCTGACCTGGCCGGTCGCCGGGTCGAAGATGTCGCCGCGACGGGGAGCCGCGCCGGCGGTGGCGACCGGCTCGCCGTCGATCCAGTGAATGATGTGCTTGCTCAAGGTCCGTCTGCCTCCGAAGTCCCGGGCGGCGTCCTGCCGCCGGTCCCTTGTCCGGCGCCGCCCGCGGGTGGGCCGGGCGACGGGAATCACGGGTCTACCGCGCTCATCCCCCAGTCTGGTGGCCGTCGTGCCCGGCCTCAACGAACAGGCTGACGGGGATCCGGGATTCAGCCTTACAGGTCGTCCGGTCGCTCGGCCGAATGCCCGACATGAACCCCGGCACGGACCCCGGCTCAGTCCTCGGTGGCTTCCAGGTACGGATCGTGCAGACCGTCGGGCGCCTCCTGCGTCTCCAGCAGGTCCAACCGCAGATCCTGTGCCCATGCGAGCGCCCAGCGCTTCAGCTCGTCCACCGCGTCCGCCGCGACGCCCCGGCCGCGGAACCGGCCGTCCGCCGCCTCGGCCAGCGTCTCCAGCCGGTCGGCGAGCGCCGCGGGCTGGAAGTCGGCGTCCAACGAGCAGGCCAGCGCGATGAGTTCACCCTCCCGGTAGCAGCCGGTGAGGGCGTGCACGTCGATCAGGTCGCGCGGCATGCCCCGGTCGACGAGCAGCGCCGTGGTGAGCGCGGCCGCGTCCTGCAGCGCGACGACCGGCAGCGTCACCGCGGGCTCCCCCGGCGCGGGCGCGCCGAGGCGGAGCCGGACCGGGCGGTGGCCGAGTGGCTCCTTGCGGAGCTCGACCGAGTGCGTCCGCCCGCCGAGCGCGAGCCGGACGGCGAGCTGCTCCAGCCGCGGTGTGCCGGGCCGCTCGGCCGCCTCACCGCCGGCCGCGCGGTAGGCGTCGGCCAGCACGGCGGCGACCTCCGGCAGCTCGGTGTCCGGCAGGTCGGTGCCGCCGGCCACCAGGGTGAGACCGTCCTGGGCGCAGGCCGCCACGCCGTGGGCGCGCAGCGCGTGCCCGCCGGCCAACGCGAGCCCGTACCGGTCGCAGACGGGCGCGGCCAGTTCGGCGAGCCGCAGCTGGGCCGGGCCCGGGCGGAGGGACGGGTCGAGGGCGTCCGGGGCGGTGGTCACACCTCCAGTCTCCCGCGTCGGCCCGCCCGCCGCGCCATCGGCCACGGCCCGGCCCTGGCCTCACCAGTCGCTGAGCCCGGCGGCGGCCTCGTGCAGGGCGAGCTCCAGCAGCACCGGGTCGCTGAGCCGTCCGGATCCGTCCGGCGGGACGAGCCAGCGCACCCCGCGGCTGCTGCGCTCGGGGTGGGGGACGACGATCCAGGTGCCCTTCCCCGCGCACCGCACCCCGGTGCCGACCCAGCGGGCGGCGGTGCCGACCGGGACGAGGAAGCCGACGTGCTCGTCCCCGAAGTCCGTCAGGACCGGGCCGCGGACGTCGGCGTCCAGGATGTCCACGGCCGGGCGGCCGAGCCGCCCGGGCACCGAGAGGACGTCCCAGCCGCGGCCGGCCGGCAGCAGCATCAGGCCCAGTCCGGTGCGTTCCCACTGTTCCCGGAACGCCTCCGGGTCGGGCGCCACCTGGGCGAGCCAGTACAGTCCGGTGCTCTCCATGTCCGTCCCCGCTTCTCGGTGTTCGTGCCGGTCGTCGCACGGCGGGTACTGAGACCCGCCGTCACCGTGGAGAGGCGGACGGCGAGCCTCTCTTACACGGGTATCGGGGACACGACCGATTCCGACGCGGGATTCGGTTCGGACAGGGCGACAGGTCGTCATCGCGTTGGATGATTTACCTGACACTCTGGTCCCCCTGATGACCTCGGAGGCCCTCGCGATGCTCCCCACCGTCGCTCGTGTGCTCGATCTGGAGGTGATGCGGCGCGGCCTGCCCCAGGTCGTCGCCGGCGCCGACCATCTGGAGCGGCCGGTCCGCTGGGTCCACGTGAGCGAGCTGCCCGACGTCGCCGGGATGCTGCGGGGCGGGGAGCTGGTGCTGACCACCGGCATCGCGCTGCCCGAGGACCGCGAGGGGCTGGCCCGGTACGTGCGTGACCTGGACGAGGTCGGTGTGGCCGGTCTGGTCGTCGAGTTCGGCCGGCGCTACGTCGACTCGCTACCCCGCGCCCTGGTGCACGCCGCCGAACAGCGCGGCCTGCCGCTGATCACGCTCCGCCGCGAACTGCGCTTCGTCGCCGTCACCGAGGCCGTGCACGCCCTCGTGGTCAACGCCCAACTGGACCAGCTGCGCGCCTCCGAGGCCGTCCACCAGGTCTTCAACGAGCTGGTGGTCGAGGGCGCCGAGCCTCCCGAGGTGATCCGCCAGGTCGCTCTGATGGCGGGCGCGCCGGTGGTGCTGGAGAACCTGGCCCACCAGGTGCTCGCCCACGACACCGCCGGGCGCCCGGAGGCCGAGCTGCTGGAGGACTGGGAGCGCCGCTCGCGTGGCGTCCGCCCGCCCGGCCGCACCGGCTACGACCCGCGCAGCGGCTGGCTGGTGACCACGGTCGGCGCCCGCGGCCAGGACTGGGGCAGGCTGGTGCTCGTCCAGGAACCGGGCCCGCTGCCCGAGGGCGAGGCGCACCCGCACACCATGCTGCTGGAGCGCGGCGCGTCCGCCCTGGCGCTCAACCGGCTGGTAGTGCGCGACCGGGAGAGCCTGGAGCGGCAGACCCACCGCACCCTGCTGTCCGGGATCCTCACCCACGCGCTGACCGTCTCCGAGGCGGCCCTGCGCGCCCAGGCGCTCGGCGTCCCGCTGGAGGGCCGCCGGCTGGTCGGCGTGGTGCTGCGGCAGCGCCGCGGGCCGATCCCGGCCGCGCTGGAGGCGCAGGCCCGGCTGCGCGACTTCACCGAGCTGGCCGCCGACGCCGTCCGGGCCTGCCGGCTCTCCGCCCTGGTCGGCGCGCTGGACGACGAGGGCGTCGGCGTCCTGATCGCGCTCGGCACCCAGCAGGACGAGCACGCCGCGCTGGACGCGTTCTCGGCCGCGCTGCGCCGGATGTCGGCCGAGGCCGAGCACGAGTCCGGCTCCGTTCCGGCGCCGGTCGTCGCGGTCGGCTCCTCGGTCGGCTCGGTCCGGGACGCCCGGCGCACCCTGCTGGAGGCCACCCAGGTCGCCGACGCGGCACTGCACGACGCGCCCGGCGGCCGGACCGCGTCGTACTACCGGCTGCCCGACGTCCGGCTGCGCGGCCTGCTGCACCTGCTGCGCGACGACGCCCGGCTGCAGACCTACGTGGAGCGCGAACTTGGTCCGCTGCTCGCCCACGACGCCGAGCACAACGGGCAGTTGGTGCAGATGCTGCGGACCTACCTGGAGCAGGGCCGGAACAAGTCCGCGGCCGCCGACGCCGCGCACCTGTCCCGGCCGTCCTTCTACGACCGCCTGCACAAGGTCGAGCGGATCCTCGGCGTCGACCTCGACCAGGTCGAGTCCTGCCTCTCCCTGCACGTCGCCCTGCTCGCCCTCGACGCCGTCCGCCGCTAGCGGCCTCGTACCCGGCGGGGCGCGCCGGGGCGCCACCGCTGTGATCGGTGGCGCCCCGGGGCCGTTCCGGACGGTACGTCAGACGGTGTGCGCGTCGGCGAGCGACAGCGCCTCGTCGAGCACCGCGAGGCCGGCCTTGGCCTCCTCCTCGGAGACGGTGCACGGCGGAACGGCGTGGAAGCGGTTCATGTTGATGAACGGCCAGAGCCCGCGCTGCTTGCAGGCGGCGGCCAGTTCGGCCATCGGCGCGTTGGCGGCGCCGGCGGCGTTGTACGGGACAAGCGGCTCGCGGGTCTCGCGGTTCTTCACCAGGTCGAGCGCCCAGAACACGCCGAGACCGCGGACCTCGCCGATCGAGGGGTGCCGCTCGGCCAGCTCGCGCAGGCCGGGGCCGAGCACGGTCTCCCCGATGTGCCTGGCGTGTTCGACGATGCCCTCGTCCGCC
This sequence comes from Streptomyces kaniharaensis, assembly GCF_009569385.1. Classification (NCBI taxonomy): domain Bacteria; kingdom Bacillati; phylum Actinomycetota; class Actinomycetes; order Kitasatosporales; family Streptomycetaceae; genus Streptomyces; species Streptomyces kaniharaensis. Next base: position 4,110,944 of record NZ_WBOF01000001.1, on the reverse strand, counting down.
ATGGCGTTGATGGTGGCGACGGCCGAGGCGCAGGCGAGCGGGTGGCCGGAGTAGGTGAGCCCGCCGGGGTACGGCCGCTCGTCGAAGCGGGCGGCGATCTCGGCACTGATCGCCACGCCGCCGAGCGGGACGTAACCGGAGTTGACGCCCTTGGCGAAGGTCAGCAGGTCCGGGGTGACGTCCCAGTGGTCGACGGCGAACCACTCACCGGCGCGGCCGAAGCCGGCCATCACCTCGTCGAGGATGAACACGATGCCGTACTTGTCGCAGATCTCCCGGACGCCGGCGAGGTAGCCGGGCGGCGGGATCAGGACGCCCGCGGTGCCGACCACGGTCTCCAGGATGATCGCCGCGATGGTGCCCGGGCCCTCGAACGCGATCACCTGCTCCAGGTGCTCCAGCGCACGCTCGCACTCCTGCGCGTCGTTCTCTGCATGGAAGTTGGAGCGGTAGGTGTACGGACCCCAGAAGTGCACCACGCCGGAGACGCCGGTGTCGTTGGGCCAGCGGCGCGGGTCGCCAGTGAGGGCGATCGCGTTGGCGGTGGCGCCGTGGTACGAGCGGTAGGTGGACATGATCTTCTGCCGGCCGGTGTGCAGCCGGGCCAGCCGGATGGCGTTCTCGTTGGCCTCGGCGCCGCCGTTGGTGAAGAAGATCTTGTCGAGGTCGCCCGGGGTGCGCTCGGCGATCAGCCGGGCGGCCTCGCTGCGGGACTCGACCGCGAAGCCGGGGGCGACGGTGCAGAGCTTGGCCGCCTGCTCCTGGATCGCGGCGACCACCTTCGGGTGCTGGTGCCCGATGTTGGTGTTCACCAGCTGCGAGGAGAAGTCGAGGTAGCGGTTGCCGTCGTAGTCCCAGAAGTACGAGCCCTCGGCGCCGGCCACCGCGAGGGGGTCGATCAGCGCCTGGGCGGACCACGAGTGGAAGACGTGCGCGCGGTCGACGGCCTTGATGGCCTGGCCGGCGGCTGAGTCAGCGGTGGGGATGCTCATGCGGCAAGGCTATGGAGTCCCGTGCCCGAAGTGCAGGTTCATCGTGTCAGCCGGTCACGCGAACGGCCGACAGGGTGCAAAGAGAGGGCCCGGGTCGAAAGGACCCGGGCCCATTGTCAGTTCAGACGGTCAGACGTTCGTCAGATGGCCGTCATGACGTGCTTCACGCGGGTGTAGTCCTCGAAGCCGTAGGAGGACAGGTCCTTGCCGTAGCCGGACTTCTTGAAGCCACCGTGCGGCATCTCGGCCACCAGCGGGATGTGGGTGTTGATCCACACGCAGCCGAAGTCCAGGCGGCGCGACATCCGCATGGCGCGGGCGTGGTCCTTGGTCCACACCGAGGAGGCCAGCGCGTACTCGACGCCGTTGGCGTACTCGACGGCCTGGTCCTCGTCGGTGAACTTCTGCACGGTGATGACCGGGCCGAAGACCTCGTTCTGGATGATCTCGTCGTCCTGACGGAGGCCGGAGACGACGGTCGGGGCGTAGAAGTAGCCCTTGTCGCCGACCTGGTGGCCACCGGCCTCGACCTTGGCGTGGGCGGGCAGCCGCTCGATGAAGCCGACGACCTGCTTCAGCTGGTTGGCGTTGTTCAGCGGGCCGTACAGCACGTCCTCGTCGTCCACGCCGCCGGTCCTGGTCTCGGCCGCGGCCTTGGCCAGCGCCTCGACGAACGCGTCGTGGATCGACTCGTGCACCAGCACGCGGGTGGCGGCGGTGCAGTCCTGGCCGGCGTTGAAGAAGCCGGCCACCGAGATGCCCTCGACGGCCTCGGCGATGTCGGCGTCCTCGAAGACCACGACCGGGGCCTTGCCGCCCAGCTCCAGGTGGACGCGCTTGACGTCCTTGGAGGCCGACTCGGCGACCTGGATGCCGGCCCGGACCGAACCGGTGATGGAGGCCATCGCCGGGGTCCGGTGCTCGACCATCAGACGGCCGGACTCGCGGTCACCGCAGATCACGTTGAAGACGCCGGCCGGCAGCTCCAGCTCCTTGAGGATGCCGCCGATGATCTCGGCCAGCAACACGGTGGAGGCCGGGGTCGTGTCCGAGGGCTTCAGGACGACGGTGTTGCCCGCCGCGATCGCCGGGGCGAACTTCCAGACGGCCATCATCATCGGGTAGTTCCACGGCGCGACCTGGGCGCAGACGCCGACCGGCTCGCGGCGGATGATCGAGGTCATCCCGTCCATGTACTCACCGGCGGCCTTGCCCTCCAGCAGGCGGGCGGCACCGGCGAAGAACCGGATCTGGTCCACCATCGGGCCGATCTCCTCGGAGAGGGTCAGCGCGCGGGGCTTGCCGGTGTTGCGCACCTCGGCGTCGACGATCTCGTCGGCGCGGGCCTCGACCGCGTCGGCGATCTTGAGGAGCAGCTTCTGGCGGGTGCTCGGGGTGGCGTCGCGCCAGACCGGGAACGCGGCGGCGGCCGAGGCCATGGCGGCGTCCACGTCGGCCGCGCCGGACAGCGGGGACGTCGCGTAGACCTCGCCGGTGGTGGGGTCGACGATGTCGAGCGTGCGGCCGTCGGCCGCGTCGACGAACTCACCGTTGATGTAGTTGCGAAGCGTGCGAAGGTCGCTCACGGAGTCTCTCCTCGGTCTGGGCCTGCGGCGTTGCAGATTCCGGCGCCATGGTACGTCGGCGGGTCCGCCGCACGAAGGGCGCCGAGTGGCCGGGCCCGAAGCGGCGCGGTCCACTGGTGGGGGGAACGCGCGCTGCGCTCCGGAGCCGCGCGCGTACCGTGCCAGGGTAGCCGCTTCGCTGCCGTTATCGACAGACCAGACACGCTCACGCGATGAAATCCGTACGCGATTTCCAGGATCGCGACGAAATCAGCAGATTCCGCGCTTGCGAACACGGGAACGATCAGGCACAGTGACGGCGTGGCCAACCGCGACCGGAACGCCAGCGTTCCCCTCGACGCCGCCTCCAAGGCGATCATCGAGCAGCTCCAGGAGGACGGGCGCCGCCCGTACGCCGCCATCGGCAAGGCCGTCGGCCTGTCCGAGGCAGCCGTACGACAGCGGGTCCAGAAGCTGCTCGACCAGGGCGTGATGCAGATCGTCGCCGTCACCGACCCGCTCACCGTCGGATTCACCCGTCAGGCGATGGTCGGGATCCGCGTCGAGGGTGACATCGAGCCCGTCGCCGACGCGCTGGCCGCCCTCGACGAGGTCGACTACGTCGTCTGCACCGCAGGCTCGTTCGACCTCCTGGCCGAACTGGTCTGCGAGGACGACGAGCACCTGCTCGAACTGATCAACAAGCGCATCCGCGCGCTTCCCGGCGTGCGGAGCACCGAGAGCTTCGTTTACCTGAAGCTCCGGAAACAGACCTACACCTGGGGCACCCGATGACAGCCGACCCGGCGCAGAAGGACCTTTCCAAGACCGCCTACGACCACCTGTGGATGCACTTCACCCGCATGTCGTCGTACGAGAACTCCCCCGTGCCGACGATCGTCAAGGGCGAGGGCACCTACATCTGGGACGACAAGGGCCGGAAGTACATCGACGGCCTCGCCGGCCTGTTCGTCGTGCAGGCCGGTCACGGCCGCACCGAGCTCGCCGAGGTGGCCGCCAAGCAGGCCAAGGAACTCGCGTTCTTCCCGATCTGGAGCTACGCGCACCCCAAGGCCGTCGAGCTGGCCGAGCGCCTGGCCAACTACGCCCCGGGCGACCTGAACAAGGTCTTCTTCTCCACCGGCGGCGGCGAGGCCGTCGAGACCGCCTGGAAGCTGGCCAAGCAGTACTTCAAGCTGACCGGCAAGCCGACCAAGTACAAGGTCATCTCCCGCGCCATCGCCTACCACGGCACCCCGCAGGGCGCCCTGTCGATCACCGGCCTGCCGGGCCTGAAGGCCCCCTTCGAGCCGCTGGTGCCGGGCACCCACAAGGCTCCGAACACCAACATCTACCGCGCCCCGCACTACCTCGAGGGCCCGGACGGCACCGTCGACCCCGAGGCCTACGGCCGCTGGTGCGCCGACCAGGTCGAGGAGGCGATCCTCTTCGAGGGCCCCGAGACCGTCGCCGCCGTCTTCGTCGAGCCGGTGCAGAACGCCGGCGGCTGCTTCCCGCCGCCGCCCGGCTACTTCCAGCGTCTGCGCGAGATCTGCGACCGCCACGACGTGCTGCTGGTCTCGGACGAGGTCATCTGCGCCTTCGGCCGCCTCGGCACCATGTTCGGCGCCGACAAGTTCGGCTACGTGCCGGACATGATCACCTGCGCCAAGGGCATGACCTCGGGCTACTCCCCGATCGGCGCCACGATCATCTCGGACCGCATCGCCGAGCCGTTCTACAAGGGCGACAACACCTTCCTGCACGGCTACACCTTCGCCGGCCACCCGGTGTCCTCCGCCGTCGCGCTGGCCAACCTCGACATCTTCGAGCGCGAGGGCCTGAACCAGCACGTGCTCGACAACGAGTCGCGCTTCCTCGCCACCCTGAGCAAGCTGCGCGACCTGCCGATCGTCGGCGACGTCCGCGGCAACGGGTACTTCTACGGCATCGAGCTCGTCAAGGACAAGGCCACCAAGGAGACCTTCAACGACGAGGAGACCGAGCGCGTGCTCTACGGCTTCCTGTCGAAGGCCCTCTTCGACAACGGCCTGTACTGCCGCGCCGACGACCGCGGCGACCCGGTCGTCCAGCTGGCCCCGCCGCTGATCTCCGACCAGAAGACCTTCGACGAGATCGAGCAGATCCTGCGGACCAGCCTCACCGACGCGTGGGCGAAGCTCTGATCACCTGATCGTCCTTCTCCACCCTCCGCCGAAGGGCGGTCCCGCTCCCCGCGGGACCGCCCTTCGGTGTTCCGGTGACGTACCCCCACGGAAACATGCCGGATTGAGGGTGATTTGCCCGCGATGGCCCAGTGCGCCGCAACCGCACAAGGTCCCGATCGTTCTAATCTGACGACTGTCATATCCCTGCGGCCACCCAGGATGGAACCTCATGTCAGCGGCCCCGCCCGACAACGACGTGCTGTGGGCCCGAGGGATCGTCAAGTCCCATCAGGGCACCCCCGCTCTGCGCGGCATCTCGATCGGCGTGCGCGAGGGCGAGGTACTCGCCGTCACCGGCCCGCGCGGCTCCGGCAAGAGCACCCTGCTCGGCTGCCTCTCCGCCCACCTCCCGGTCGACGAGGGCGAGGTCTGGTTCAACAGCGCGCCCGTGCACACCCTCACCCGGGCCGGCCGCGAACGGCTGCGCCGCGACCGTTTCGGCTTCGTCGGCTCCGAACCCCACCTGGTGCCCGAACTGACGGCCCGGGAGAACGTCGCCCTGCCGCTGCTGCTCGCCGGCGCCGGCAACAAGGCCGCGTACACCGCCGCCGACGAGTGGCTGAACCGCCTCGACGTCGGCGAGATCGCCCGGCAGCGCCCCGACCGGCTGGTCCAGAGCCAGCGCCAGCGGATCGCCGTCGCCCGCGCGCTCGCCCCGCTGCCGTCCGTCGTCTTCGCCGACGAACCCACCGCGCCGCTCCACCGCGAGGCCGCCGACCAGGTCCTGCGGATACTGACCAGCGCGGCCCGCTCCCACCAGCTCACTCTCGTCCTGGCCACCCACGACCCCGAGCTCGTCCGGTTCGCGGACCGCGCCGTCGCCCTCGTCGACGGACGGCTCACCGCCCCCGCCGCCCCCGTACCGCGCGGCACCGCCGCACCGGGGACGGCCGGTGCGTCCGCCGTCTCGGCCACCCGCCGCTGACGTCGCCGAGCCGCTGAAAGAGTCGACGTGTTCTATCTCCGTCTGGCCCGGGGCTACCGGGTGCCCGACCTCGGCCGCTGGCTGCTCACCGCCCTCGCCTCCGCCGTGGTCGCCGCCTTCCTGCTGCGCTCCCTCGGCCGGGCGCTGAGCGACCAGCCCGGCGGCGCCGATCCGCTCGTCCGGCTGCTCTGGTGCCTGCCCCCGCTGGCCGCCGTCGCCTGGTTCGCCGCCGTCGCCGCCCGAGCCGTGCCCGCCCGGCGGCCCGAGCGGATCGCCGGCCTCACGGCCGCCGGGGCCGGCTCCGCCCGGATCCGAACCCTGATCGCCGGCGAGATCGCCCTCGCCTGCACCCTCGGCAGCGTGCTCACCCTGCTGGCCTTCCTGGTGCTGCGCAACGACATCGCCGGGCCCTCGCTCGCCCCCGACCTCGGCATGGGCGTGCCGCTGCCGACCGTCGCCCCCGTCGCCCTGCTCGCCCTGGTGCCGCTCACCGCCGGGATCGCCGCCGCCTGCGCGGTGCCCGTCGCCGGGACCATGCCCGGCGGCCGGCCCACCACCCGCACCGGCTTCGGCCCGTTCCGGATCGCCCTGCCGATCGGCCTGGCCGTGGTCGGCCTCGCCCTCGAACTCCTCGCCCTGCGGCCCGGCGCCGCCGCGGACGGCCGCCCGGTCCACCTGCCGGCCGGACTCGGCAGCACCAGCGTCGCCGCGTTCGGCGGCTGGGCCGCGAGCGCCCTCGGCCTCGCCCTGCTCACCGGCCCGCTGCTGTCCTGGACCGGGCGGGTGCTCGCCCTCGGCCGGCCCACCCCGCTGCGGCTGCTGGCCGGCCGCGGCCTCACCGCGCAGGCCCGCCGGCTCGGCACGCCGCTGGCCGTCCTGACCCTCGTCGTCGCGGTGGTGCTCACCACCATCCGCTACTGGATCGGCACCCCCGACAGCGCCGACGTGCTGCCCGCCGTCGAGGCCTGCCTGGTGCTCGGCTGCACGGCGGCGGCCGTCGCGGCCCGGCTGGCGGAGGTCCGCACCGACCGCCGTGACGTCACCGACGCACTGCTGCGCCTCGGCGCCTCGCCCCGGCTGCTCGTCGGCGCGGTCGCGCTGCGCACGCTCGCGGTAGGCACGACGCTGCTGGTCACCGGCGGGGCGACGGCCGCGCTGGCCGCCGCCGGACTGCGGTAGGGCCCTAACCCGCTGCGGCGAGCTGGCCGCAGGCGCCGTCGATCTCCTGGCCGCGGGTGTCGCGGACAGTCGTCGGCACGCCGTGCGCCTGGAGCCTGCGGACGAACTCGCGCTCGTCCTCGGGCCGGGAGGCGGTCCACTTGGAACCCGGGGTCGGGTTCAGCGGGATCAGGTTGACGTGCACCCGCTGGTTCTTGATCAGCCGGCCGAGCAGGTCCGCCCGCCACGCCTGGTCGTTGATGTCCTTGATCAGCGCGTACTCGATGGAGATGCGGCGGCCGGACTTCTCCGCGTAGTTCCACGCCGCGTCCAGCACCTCGGCGACCTTCCACCGGGTGTTCACCGGCACCAGCTCGTCGCGCAGCTCGTCGTCCGGGGCGTGCAGCGACAGCGCGAGGCGGCAGCTGAGGCCCTCGTCGGCGAGCCGGTTCATCGCCGGGACCAGGCCGACGGTGGACACGGTGATACCGCGCTGGGACAGGCCGAAGCCGTCCGGCGCCGGGTCGGTCAGCCGGCGGATCGCGGCCAGCACCCGGTTGTAGTTGGCCAGCGGCTCGCCCATGCCCATGAACACCACATTGGACAGCCGCGCCTCCCCGCCCGGGATCTCGCCGGCCTTGAGCGCGCGCATCCCGGCGGCGATCTGCTCGACGATCTCGGCGGTCGACAGGTTGCGGGTCAGACCGGCCTGACCGGTCGCGCAGAACGGGCAGTTCATGCCGCAGCCGGCCTGCGAACTGATGCACATGGTGACCCGGTCCGGGTAGCGCATCAGCACCGACTCGACGAGGGTGCCGTCGAACAGCTTCCACAGCGTCTTGCGGGTGGTGTCGTCGTCGCACGAGACGTGCCGGACCACCGACATCAGCTCGGGCAGCAGGCTCTCGGTGAGCTTCTCCCGGCTGGCGGCGGGGATGTCCGTCCAGCTCGCCGGGTCGTTCGACATCCGGCCGAAGTAGTGGTTGGAGAGCTGCTTCGCGCGGAACGGCTGCTCGCCCAGCTCGGCGACGGCCTCCTTGCGCTCGGCGGGGCTGAGGTCGGCGAGGTGTCGCGGGGGCTTGGCGCCGCGCGGCGCGACAAAGGTGAGTTCTCCGGGCTTAGGCATGGTTGTTCCAGTGTCGCAGACGCCCGGGGCGGGCCGGACACGTCGAAGGGGCCCCGGACGTCCGGGGCCCCTTCGACGTGTGCGGGTCCGTCAGCTGCCGACGAAGGCCGCCAGAAGCAGCCAGACCACCGGGGCGGTCGGCAGGAGCGAGTCCAGCCGGTCCATAATCCCGCCGTGGCCGGGCAGCAGCGTGCCCATGTCCTTGATGCCGAGGTCGCGCTTGATCATCGACTCGCCCAGGTCGCCCAGGGTCGCGGTGACCGCCGCGCAGCCGCCCAGGATCAGACCCTGCCACCAGCTGCCGTTGTCGATGATCAGCTGCATCAGCAGGGCGCCGGCCAGCATGGACAGGCCGACGCCGCCGGCCAGGCCCTCCCGGGTCTTGCCCGGGCTGATCGTGGGGGCCAGCTTGTTCCTGCCGAACTTGTAGCCCACGGCGTAGGCGCCGGTGTCGCTGCAGATCGTGACGATCAGGAAGAGCACGATCCGCTGCGGGCCGTCGTCCGCCGCCAGCATCATCGCCACGAAGGTGGCCAGGAACGGCACGTAGAAGGCGGTGAACACGCCCGCCGTTATGTCCCGCAGGTAGTTCTCCGGCGGCTCGGCCATCCGCGAGACCATCACCGCCAGCCCGGTCAGCGCGAGCGAGGCCGCGGCCCACTGGACCCCGGCCCAGTAGCCGGTGGCGATCATGGCGATGCCGCCGGCGAGCAGCGGGACCAGTGGCACCTTGATCTGCTTGCGCTCGGACAGCCGGCTGGTCAGCTCCCAGATGCCCACCGCCACCGCGGCCATCACGACGACCAGGAACAGCGCCTTCACCACGAACAGCGAGGCGATGATCACCGCGCCGAGACCGACCCCCACCCCTATCGCGGCCTGGAGGTTACGGCCGCCGCGCTGCTTGCGCGGCTGGGGCTGCGGGTCGGGCTGGGCCACGGGTGTCTCCTGCCCTGGGTGGGACGACGGCACGAAGTGGGGCTGCCCGGCCGCCAGGTGGTTCGGCGGCGCGGGATGCACCGGAGCCCCCGGGTACGGCAGGGCGCCGTGGCCGGGGGCGGGAGTGTGGTCGACGTCGCCGGTGACCGCGCGGAGCACGAATGTCTCCGACGTGCCAGGCGCCGCCGTCTCGGGCTGCTCGTCCCGGAACAGCGGACCGCTCAGCCGGCCCGCCTCCCGCGCCGGGCCGGAACCGGGGCCTGCGGCCGGATCGGCCGCCGGAACGGCAGCCGCGCCCGCGGCCGGGTCGCCGAACGGGCCCGGATCGGCCGCCACGGGAGGCATGACCTGAGTCTCCTCCGCGTCGCCGCCCCAGTACCCCGGAGGCTGCGGCGCGTGACCCGTTTGATGGCCGTGGTCACCCGGGACGGCGCCCGGCACACCCGGGAAGGCGGGCTGGCCGTCCGGGTGGCCGGGGTGGCCCTGGGCCTGCGGCGGCGCCGCCTGCTCGCCGTACCCCGGCGCCGGATGGAACGGCTGCCGGGGTGCCTGCGGCTGCGGCGCCGGGCGGTAGGGCTGGTACTGCTGGTCGGATGGGCCCCAGTAGCCAGGGGCGTCAGGGGCGTCGTTCATCAGACTTCGAGCAGCTCGGCTTCCTTGTGCTTGAGCAGCTCGTCGACGGCGGCCACGTACTTGGCCGTGGTGTCGTCGAGCTCCTTCTCGGCACGACGGCCCTCGTCCTCGCCGACCTCGCCGTCCTTGACCAGCTTGTCGATGGCGTCCTTCGCCTTGCGGCGCACCGAACGGATCGAGACCTTGGCGTCCTCGCCCTTGCCACGGGCGACCTTGATGAACTCCCGGCGGCGCTCCTCGGTGAGCTCGGGCAGGACCACCCGGATGATGGAGCCGTCGTTGGACGGGTTGACGCCCAGGTCCGAGTCGCGGATCGCCTGCTCGATCGCCTTGAGCGCGGTCTTGTCGAACGGCGAGACGACCGCCATCCGGGGCTCCGGCACCGAGAACGAGGCCAGCTGGTTGATCGGCGTCACGGCACCGTAGTACTCCGCGACGATCTTGGCGAACATCGCCGGGTGCGCGCGGCCGGTGCGGATGGCGGCGAAGTCGTCCTTGGCGACCGCGACGGCCTTCTCCATCTTCTCCTCGGCCTCGAGGAGGGTCTCTTCGATCACTGTGATCTCCCTGTCCGGTTCATCTGCTGTTGTCCCGACCGGTGTCGGCGTGCGGGCCGGTCACGGCGCCGACGCCGTCCCGTACGGCTGGTTGCTGCTCAGGCCCGGACAGAATCCTGGCTGATGAGTGTGCCGATCTTCTCACTCTTCACCGCGCGCGCGATATTGCCCTCCGCCAGCAGCTCGAAGACCAGCATCGGAAGGTTGTTGTCCTTGCACAGCGTGATGGCGGTGAGGTCGGCGACCTTCAGGTCGCGCGCGATGACCTCGGAGTACTCCAGCGCATCGAACTTGACCGCGTCCGGGTTGGTCCGGGGGTCGGAGTCGTAGACGCCGTCCACACCGTTCTTGCCCATCAGCAGGACGTCCGCGTGGATCTCCAGCGCGCGCTGGACGGCCGTGGTGTCGGTGGAGAAGTACGGCATGCCCATACCGGCGCCGAAGATCACCACACGGCCCTTCTCCAGGTGCCGGACGGCCCGCAGCGGCAGGTACGGCTCGGCGACCTGGCCCATGGTGATCGCGGTCTGGACCCGGGTCTCGATGCCCTCCTTGACCAGGAAGTCCTGGAGTGCGAGGCAGTTCATCACGGTGCCGAGCATGCCCATGTAGTCGGAGCGGGCCCGGTCCATGCCGCGGACCTGGAGCTCCGCGCCCCGGAAGAAGTTACCGCCGCCGATGACCACCGCGACCTCGGTGCCGGCGCGCACGACCGTGGCGATCTCCCGGGCGATCGCGTGAACGACGTCCGGGTCGACGCCGAGCCCGCCGCCGCCGGCGAAGGCTTCACCGGACAGCTTCAGCAGCACCCGGCGGCGCGAGCCGTCCTTGGGTTCCTGCGCGGTCTCCTGCGTCTCCTGCATGGACTTCTCCTTTTGCACCTACTGGTTCACAGACGCGGGAGTGCGGATACCCGGTCTGCGCGTACACGCGAGGAGGCCACTGCCGCGGGAACCGGTACGGTGTCCTGCACGGCAATGGCCTCCTCGTCGTTCATGGTGCCGACGTGGCCCGCCCATAGACGGTTGGCGCTGGGTGAGCCCGTTCGGCGTTCCGCCCGCCCGGGTCAGCGGGCGGGGGCGGTTCCCAGCGTAAGCGCGCCGGGGACCAGGTGGAACGTGGCTCAGGCGCCGACGCGGAAGCGGGCGAAGCGCTTGAGGGCGACGCCGTTCTCCTCGAGGACCTTGGCGACGGTCTTCTTGTTGTCCTTCGCGAAGGCCTGCTCCAGGACGGAGTTCTCCTTCACGAAGCCGGTGACGCGACCCTCGACGATCTTCGGCAGGGCGGCCTCCGGCTTGCCCTCCTCGCGAGCGGTGGCCTCGGCGACGCGACGCTCGTTCTCGATGTCCTCGGCCGGGATGTCCTCGCGGGACAGGTACTTCGGCGCGAAGGCGGCGATGTGCTGCGCGACGTCCTTGGCGACCTCGGCGTTCTCCTTGTCCAGCTCGACCAGGACGCCGACGGCCGGCGGCAGGTCGGGGCTGGTCTTGTGCAGGTAGACCGCGACGAAGCCGTCACCGTCGAACTGGGCGAAGCGACGGAAGACGATCTTCTCGCCCAGGGTCGCGTTGGCCTCGTCGACGAACTGCTGGACGGTCTTGCCGGCCTCGATCTCGGAAGCCAGGGCGGCGTCCAGGTCGGCCGGGGCGGTCTTGGCCACGTGGGCGGCGATGGCGTCGGCAACCTCGACGAACTTGTCACCCTTGGCGACGAAGTCGGTCTCGCAGTTCAGCTCGACCAGAACGCCGGACTTCTTGTCCTCGGCGATCAGCGCGGCGACGGCGCCGTTGGAGGCGTCGCGGCCCTCGCGCTTGGCAACGCCCTTCTGGCCCTTGATGCGCAGGAGCTCGACGGCCTTCTCGACGTTGCCCTCGGCCTCGTCCAGGGCCTTCTTGCAGTCCATCATGCCGGCGCCGGTGAGCTCACGGAGCTTCTTGACGTCCGCGGCGGTGAAGTTCGCCATGGTGTGAATCTCTTCTCGCGTCTCGCGTGTCTGCGTGGAGTTGCGCCGGGACCGATGGTTCGGTCCCGGCACGGGAGAGAGGGGCACCTACCGGTGTCGTACCGGCGGGCGCCCCTCACCCTTGGTACGTCAGGCCTGCTCGGCCGGGGCCTCGGTGGCCGGAGCCTCGGCGGCGGCGGGGGCCTCCTCGGCCTTCTTCTCGCCCTCGAGGATGTCCTTCTCCCAGTCGGCCAGCGGCTGGTCGGCGCCCGGCTCGGCCTTGGCGTCGCCCTTGGCGACACCGGCGCGGGCCTTCAGGCCCTCGGCCACGGCGTCGGCGATCACACGGGTCAGCAGGGTGACGGAGCGGATCGCGTCGTCGTTGCCCGGGATCTTGTAGTCGACCTCGTCAGGGTCACAGTTGGTGTCGAGGATGGCGACGACCGGGATGTTGAGCTTCCGGGCCTCGCCGACCGCGATGTGCTCCTTCTTGGTGTCCACGATCCACACGGCGCTGGGAACGCGCTGCATGTCGCGGATACCGCCGAGGGTCTTCTCCAGCTTGTCGTGCTCGCGCTGGAGGACCAGGAGCTCCTTCTTGGTGAGGCCGGAGCCGGCCACGTCCGAGAAGTCCAGCTCGCCGAGCTCCTTCAGGCGCTGCAGGCGCTTGTAGACGGTCGAGAAGTTGGTCAGCATGCCGCCGAGCCAGCGCTGGTTCACGTAGGGCATGCCCACGCGGGTGGCCTGCTCGGCGATGGCCTCCTGGGCCTGCTTCTTCGTGCCGACGAAGAGGACGCTGCCGCCGTGGGCAACGGTCTCCTTGATGAACTCGAAGGCGCGGTCGATGTAGTTCAGCGACTGCAGGAGGTCGATGATGTAGATGCCGTTGCGCTCGGTGATGATGAAGCGCTTCATCTTCGGGTTCCAGCGGCGGGTCTGGTGACCGAAGTGGACGCCGCTCTCCAGCAGCTCCCGCATCGTGACGACGGCCATAGCCGTGCTCCTCAGGTGTTACGGCCCGGCTGCCGCGCAGCCGACGTCGGTTCGCGCGGTGGCGCTCCCCGTTCGGCGACTGTGTTCGGCCGGGTCAGGCTCGGTTTGTCCGTGGCGGCCAGGTGACAGCCACGCCTGACGCCCCGAACGTGCCGAGCCGCTTCCACCCGCTCGGTCCCGGACCGGGGCGGGCTCGGCGGACCGAGCGGCACTCGCACCTGGCGGGGGCGGCGGCAGAGCCGCATCCGTCCACCGGTGGCGGGGCGTGCGAAGTCGACCCGGCGAGACCGGGTCGCGTGTGAAGTGTACGGGAAGCGCCGAGCGGGGGGCGACTCCACAGCTGGCGGAGGCGGGTGGAGGGCCTTGGCCCGAGGGGGCGGGAGGGGGTGGAAGGGCCCGTGTGCGTACTGGCGGACCGGGCCGCGGCTTCTTGCACACGGATCGCGACGCTCGTACACCCGTATGAGGGATGGCGCTTGTCCACAGGGGCGGTTTGTCCACAGGAATCCCGATGGGGGTGGTGCGCGCGTATCGCGGCCGGGAGTCTCGGGCGCATGACTGCTCGCGCCGGGGCTCGGGGGATGTTCGCCGTGGTGGTGCTCGCCGTGGTGCTGCTGGCGGTGCTCGCCCTCGCGGGCGCCTCTGGCGCCTGGGGCGCGTCCGCTGATGCGCTCTCCGGTGCTGGTGACGGTCCCGGCACAGTTGGCAGTTCCGGAACCGGCGGCGGACGGGCGTGGCCGGTGGGCGGGCCCGGCGGAGTGCTCGGGCGGTTCGAGGCGCCGCCGAAACCGTGGGCCGCCGGGCACCGGGGAGTCGACCTGGCCGCCGCCATCGGGGTGGAGGTGCGGGCGGCAAGCCCGGGGGTGGTCGCGTTCGCCGGCCTGGTGGCGGGGCGTCCGGTCGTCACCGTCACGCACCCTGGCTCGGGGACGCCTCCGCTGCGGACCACGTACCTGCCGGTCATCGGCAGCGCGCCTGTGGGCAGCACGGTTGTCGCCGGGCAGATGATCGGGCGGCTTGCCCCGGACGGGCGGCACTGTGCCGGGCAGGACTGCCTGCACTGGGGGCTCCTGCGCGGCGACCGGTACCTCGACCCGCTCGCCCTGTTCGGTGCGGGCACAGCGCGGCTGCTGCCGCTGGGCAGGGCCGGGCGGCCCGGCGGGTCCAGTGGGTCAGGTGCGGCTGAGACCGTGCAGGGCCATGGCAACAGCGGCGTCGGCGATCAGTTCGGGACTGTCGGCCGCGACTCCGTGTGTGGTTCCGCCGGCAGCCAACTGCTCGCCGTGGCGGACGGCCGCCTCCACGATCCCCTGCAACAGGGCCGCCGTGAGCCGCGGCTGGATGTGGCCCAGGTCCTCCAGTGCCTGGACCACCAGGCCGACCAGCGTCCCGTGCGCCGCCCGGATCCGCTCGCGCGCGGCCTCGTCGAGCTCCAGCGCCGAGATCGCCACGACCGCCCGGTGGCGCGGATCCGCGGCGAGCACCAGCTGGCCCCGGACATACGCCTCGATCCGGCCGGCCGCCGTGTCGCAACTCTCCATTCCGGCCTCGATCTCGGCCGCCCAGAGCGGGAGGTCCACCTCGCAGAGCGCCTCGACCACCGCGGCCCGGGAGCGGAAGTACTCGTAGACCGACGAGCGCGCCAGCCCGGTGCGCGCCGCGAGGGCGGGGAAGGTCAGCGCCTCCATGCCCCCGTCGGTGAGCAGGGTGCGGGCAGCGTCGAGTAGGGCTGCCCGCTGCAGCTGGCGATGCTCGGCCACCGTGGCCGCTCGGATCTTCGGCACGGTCCCACTGTACGGAGCCCTACACGCGGCCGATACGGCGCCGCGCATCGCTCTATCGGATGTCCGACAGCTTGGCCCGCAGCTGTAGGACGGACTTGGTGTGGATCTGGCTCACCCGACTCTCCGTCACCCCCAGGACCTGCCCGATCTCGGCGAGGGTCAGGCCCTCGTAGTAGTAGAGCGTCACCACGGTCTTCTCGCGCTCCGGGAGGGTGTTGACCGCCTGCGCCAGCAGCCTGCGCAACTCGCGGTCCTCGGCCACCTCGACCGGATTGTCGGCGCCGTGGTCCTCCAGCGTGTCCATCAGGCTCAGCCGGTCGCCGCCCTCCCCCACCGGGTGCAGCAGTTCGTCGAGCGCCACCACGTTCGCGAGGGACAGCTGGCTGAAGATGGCGTGCAGATCCTCGATCGCGATGCCCATCTCCGCCGCGACCTCCGGCTCGTGCGGGGTCCGGCGCAGCCGGGCCTCCAGCGCCGCGTACGTCCGCTCGACCGCCTTGGCCTTCTGCCGCACCGAGCGCGGGATCCAGTCCAGTGCGCGCAGTTCGTCAATGATCGCGCCGCGGATGCGGCTGATCGCGTAGGTCTCGAACTTGATGGCGCGGTCGATGTCGAACTTCTCGATCGCGTCGATCAACCCGAAGACACCGGAGGAGACGAAGTCGGCCTGCTCGACGTTGGACGGCAGACCGACTCCGACGCGTCCCGCCACGTACTTGACGAGCGGCGAGTAGTGCAGGATCAGCTGCTCCCGCAGCCGCTGGTCGCCGGTCTCCTTGTAGCAGCGCCAGAGTTCTTCGAGCGCGCTGCGCGCGTGGCCGCCTGGCTCGGCCCGGCGCCGGGGCGCGGGTGTGGAGGTTGTCCCGGACGCGGACGCGGACGCTGGTGCTGGTGCTGGTGCGGACGCCGCCTCGGGCGGCGAGACGGGCGGGGGCACCGCGTCGGGCGCCTCCACGGCTACGCGTACGCCGGTCCCGCCGGGCGACTCGCCGGCGGGTGCCCCGGCCCCCGCTCCCGGCTGGACCCTGACGTCGTCGCTCCCGACACCGGCATCGGCCCCGGCGCCGACGGCTCCGCGGACGGCGTCGTCGACGCCGCCAGCCGCGTCGGCCGGCTGGCCAGGTACTGACGTCGACCGACCGCCCTGCCGCGACAGGCCACCCATCGCCCCCGTCGCCTTGGGCGGGAACTCGGGCACGGGGCGCCGCTCGGTGCGCGGTCCCCCCGAGGACCGGGCGCCACCGGTCACTCTGTGTCCGGGAATGTGTGTGGGCATGCGTTGCTCTGCGCCGTTCTGCCGAGTCGTGTGC
The DNA here is from genome assembly GCF_009569385.1 of Streptomyces kaniharaensis. Classification (NCBI taxonomy): domain Bacteria; kingdom Bacillati; phylum Actinomycetota; class Actinomycetes; order Kitasatosporales; family Streptomycetaceae; genus Streptomyces; species Streptomyces kaniharaensis. Next base: position 4,094,792 of record NZ_WBOF01000001.1, on the reverse strand, counting down.
TGATAGGGAAGGCATGTGGAGCGTAGCGTGACCGACTCGCTGCAATGCGCTACCGCCACTCAGTCGTCCCTCGATCCGGTGGCGACCGCGCCGGCGGATTCGGACGGCCGTGGCGGACGGACCGGACCAGCAGGTCAGCCGGTCCGTCACCCGTCTTCGCTTCCGTCAGCGCATGTGTTCACCCGTTCACGCCGTCACCTCCTCCGCACGATTCGCCAGTGCGCACCGTGCCGCTCCACATAGCCGAGCGAGACCAACTCGTAGAGCCGCTGGAGCACTTCGTCCGGCGGGAGGCCGGACTTCCGGGCCAGCCGCTCGACCGGCGCGCCTTCGGGCGCAGCCGGTACGGCCTCCAGCACCCGGGCCACGGCCGGCTCCAGCAGATCCCGCGGCAACACCGGTCCGGCCCGTTCCGGCGCCAGGTCGTCCCCGATCGACCCGATCAGCTCGGTGATCTCGGCCGCTTCGGTGACCAGCGTGGCGCCGCTGCGGATCAGGGCGTGCACCCCGGCCGAGAGCTCCGAAGTGACCGGGCCGGCCACGCCCATGGTGTGCCGATTGAGGTCGCGCGCCCGTCTGGCTGTGCTGAGTGCGCCGCTGCGCACGGCCGCCTCGACCACCACGGTGCCCCGGGTGAGCGCCGCGATGACTCGGTTGCGCAGCACGAAACGAAAGCGGTTCGGGTGCTCGCCCGGCGGGAGTTCACTGAGCAGCAGCCCTTGGACACCGATCCGCCGGATCAGTTCGACGTTGCCCTTCGGGTAGGCCACGTCGACCCCGCAGGCGAGCACCCCGATGGTCATCCCGCCCACGGCCAGCGCCCCACGATGGGCGGCTGCGTCGATTCCGTACGCCGCCCCCGAGACCACCACCCAACCGCGCTCGGCGAGTTGGGCCGACAACTCCCCCGCGACGTGCGCGCCGTACGCCGTGCAGGCACGGGAACCCACCACGGCCACTGAGCGGAGGGCGAGCAGGCGCAGCGAGCCCGTGCCGGTGGTCCAGAGCCCGATCGGCCGTCCGTCGCCCAGATCGTCCAGCTGGCTGGGCCATTCCGTGTCCCCCGGAATGATGAAGCGTCCACCGACCAGACGTACCCGTTCCAGGTCTTCTGCAGGGTCCAGGCCGGGGAGTCTGGCCTGGTAGCCGGCGAGCCGGGGCGTGTCGAGCCCGGGGTGGTCGGGCACTGCGCCGTCCCGGATCGCCTGGACCACGTCGGCGGCGGTGAGTTGGCGTAGCCAGCGGCCGATCACCGCGTCCCCCGGTTCGCTCAGCCGGCTGAGCAGCGCCCGGGCGAGGCGCTCCGGTTCGGGCTCGCTGGGCACTACAAGCGGCTGCTGAAGGTCCGCCATAATCCGGTTCACGTGTCACCGTCCTCGTTCGCGAGGTCGTGGTCGGGAGTTCCGGCCCGCTGGGCGCCGCCAGAGCGGGGGCGGCCGCCAGGCCCGTCGATCCGGTCAGGCGTATCCTCGCCCTGTCCGCTTCGCTGGGCAGGAATGTCCCCGAGCCGGCTGAAGGCGCGTCCGGTCAGCGGGAGTCCGTGCTCGACGCCGGTGCGCAGGACGAGTGCGGTGCGCAGGTCCCGTTGGTCCGGGCGGTCCCGGCCCGCGAGGTCGGCGACCGTCCAGGCGACCCGGAGCACCCGGTCCAGGCCACGGGCGGTCAGCAGACCCCGTTCCAACTGGCGCGCGGCGTCGGTCAGTGCGCCGGGTGCGAGCTGCCAGCGCGTCCGCAGTTCGTGGCCCGGCACCTCCGCGTTGGTCCGCCACGGGGTATTGGCCAGTCGGGCCGCCGCCCGTTCTCGCGCGGCCAGCACCCGGGCCGCGACGGTCTCAGTGTTCTCCGCAGTGCTGTCCCGCTCCATCAACTCGACCCGTGTCACCGGAGCGACCTGGACCTGAAGATCGACCCGGTCGAGCAGCGGCCCGGACAGCCGCCCCTGGTAGCGGCTGACCATCGCCGGGGTGCAGTCGCACCCCTCACCCCGCCGCGAATGTCTGCCACAGGGGCAGGGATTGGCGGCCAGGCAGAGCAGGAACCTGGCCGGCAGCCGCAGCGATCCGGCCGAGCGCGCGATCACCACCTCGCCCGACTCCAGTGGCTGGCGCAGCGCGTCCAGTACCCGGACGGGGAACTCCGGCGCCTCGTCCAGGAACAGCACGCCCCGATGGGCCAGCGAGACCGCGCCCGGCCGGGGCAGGCCGCTGCCGCCGCCGACGATCGCCGGCATCGTCGTGGAGTGGTGCGGTGCGCAGTAGGGCGCGCGGTCGATCAGCGGGCGGCCGGCCGGGAGCAGCCCCGCCACCGAGTGCACGGCCGTGACCTCCAGCGCCTCCTTCTGCGTGAGTGGGGGCAGCAGCGAGGGCAGCCGTTCCGCCAGCATGGTCTTGCCCGCACCTGGCGGCCCCTTCAGGTACAGGTGGTGTCCGCCGGCGGCGGCGATCTCCAGGGCTCGCCGGGCCTCGTACTGGCCGGCCACGTCGGCCATGTCGAGGCGCGCCGCCTTGTCGTCGGGCAGGCCCCGAACGCCCGCGCTCGGCAGCATCAGCCCAGCAATCAGGGGATCCGGGCGGCCCCCGATCGGGTCGGGCGGCTCCTCCGGCACGGGCACACCGGAGAGGACGGCGAGCAGCTGGCGCAGGCTGCGGACACCGATCACCTTCACCCCGGGGACGAGCGAGGCCTCGGCCGCGGTCTGCTCCGCGACCACGACCCGCTCGTAGCCGGCGTCGGCAGCGGCCAGCACCGACGGCAGCACCCCGCGGACCGGCCGCACCCGGCCGTCCAATCCCAGCTCTCCGATGATCAGCAGGTCGGCGATGGTCGACGGGTCCAGCCGTTCTGCTGCGGCCAGGACCGCGCAGGCCACGGCGACGTCGAAGCCGCTGCCGCTCTTGGGCACCGAGGCGGGGCTGAGGCCGACTGTCAGCTTGCGCTGCGGCCAGGCCTCACCGCTGTTCACGACGGCAGCGCGCACCCGGTCGCGGGCCTCGGACAGCGCCTTGTCGGGCAGGCCGACCAGGGTGAACGCGGCCACCCCGGGCTCCAGATCGGCCTGGACCTCGACGATCACTCCGTCGACGCCGACCAGCGCGACGGAACAGGTACGGGCGAAGGCCATCTCAGACCACCCCTCGCAGGTGGTCCACCAGCGCCGCGCCCCGGAGCCGGTTGGTGACGGCCACCAGGTCGATCCGGACGCCGCCGGGCGGGTCGGGCGCCCACTGCGGATCCGCCGGCCCGGGGTCGTACTCGGGCCCGGCCAGCTGGGCGAAGTGCCCGGGCCAGCGCTCGGCCATCCAGCGCTCGGCCAGGCGGTGCAACCGGGCGGCCTTGGCCTGGTCGATGGCCTCGGTGGGCTGCTGGAAGCTCCGCTCGGAGCGGGTCTTCACCTCGCAGACCGCCACGGTGTCGCCGTCGAGGGCGACGATGTCCAGCTCGCCCTCGACACAGCGCCAGTTGCGGTCCAGGATGCGGAGCCCGTCCTCGGTGAGGCGGCGGGCGGCGACCCGCTCCCCGTAGCGGCCGAGGCTGTTCTTGCTCTGCTTGACCGGCCCGTCCTCGCGGGCCTTCTGCACGGTCGTGTTCTGCACGGTGACCACCTCCGCCGTGGAGGTTGCATCGCCGTGTGGGACGAGACCAGGTAATTCCCTTTTCCTGTGGACAACTCGAACCTGTGGATAACTGTCGTCACCCGCAGGAGTGAGAATCCCCGACCACGCGAAATTCCTCTGGACAGCGAGGGACCGGGCGGTCCAACGTCAGTTCCCGAAGCCGGAGTCGTCCGAGGGGAGCTCCAGATCGCTCTTCGCGAGTTCCTCGATGTTCACGTCCTTGAAGGTCAGCACCCGGACCTTGCGGACGAACCGAGCCGGCCGGTACATGTCCCAGACCCACGCATCCGCCATCGACACCTCGAAGAAGACCTCGCCCTGGACCGAGTGCACCTGCAGCTCGTAGTCGTTGGTGAGGTAGAAACGTCGCTCGGTTTCGATCACGTACTTGAACAGGCCGACGACGTCCCGGTACTCCCGGTAGAGCTTGAGCTCCATCTCGGTCTCGTACTTCTCGAGATCTTCGGCACTCATCCAGGCGTCCCCTCAACTTGTCGCGTCCACCCATTGTGGACCACAGCACCCACGCTCAGAGCCGTACCGGAGTGACCGGCGGGCCCTCCGCCAGCAGCCGCTCCAGGAACTCGGCCAGTCCGACCGGGTAGACCGTCTCGGCGGTCTCCCTCAGCTCCTCGACCGTCCACCAGCGTGCCGCGAGCAGCTGGGCGTGCTCGTCCCCGCCCATCCCCGAATGGTCCAGGCCCGTGTCCCCGGTCCGGGCCAGATGAAACCACTGCTCCTGCTCGTAGCGCTGTCCCTGAAAGGAGAACGACACCGTGCCGTACCCCACCAAGGGCCCCAGCTCCACGTCCCGCAAGCCGGTCTCCTCCGCGAGCTCCCGCGCGGCGGCCTCGCGTACGTCCTCTCCGGGCTCCAAGCCGCCCCCGGGGGTGAACCACCACGTCACGCCCGGCACCGCCGGGTCGGCGCCCAGGAAGAGAAGGATGCGGTCCAGCCCGTCGAGCAGCAGGATCCGCGCCGCCCTGCGACGCTGTGCCGTCATGGCAGCTCTCCACGCTCCTTCCGTTCGCATCGGTGGCAGTACCGATCCTGCCACCCGGCGCGTCCGTCCGGGGCGATGTTCGGAAGAGCGGCCCGGCCTGCGGCGATCGTGCTCAGGATGCGCGCCCCCGGCGGAGCCTGCGAGCCAGGCCCGCCATCCCACCCACCGCCGAGGTCACGACGATCAGGGCTGCGCCGGCCACGGTGGCGACGGCAGCCGGCACCAGCGGCCCCGGCTCGCCGGCCCGCGGGCCGGGGATCCCGTCGAAGGCGCCGGTCCGGCCGAGCTCGCCCATCCGGCCGAACGGCATCACGGTGGCCTCGATCCTGGCCTCCACCTCATCGGCCGGAACGGTCCCGCCGTCGACCTCCAGGTGGGTACGGGAGTCGAGAGAGGCCAGCCGGTTGTCACCGAGCAGGAACAGCCGGCCGGGCGGCACCGTGGCACTGAAGGTGGGGCCCTGCGGGCCCTGCGCCGCGAGGTAGGGCTCGTCCACCGGCTTGCCGTTCACGGTCAGCCGGCGGTCGTCCCCGGTGGTCGCCACGGTGTCCCCGCCCACCGCGACGACTCGCTTCACCATGAGCTCGTCACCCCAGGCCTGGTCCTTGAAGACCACGACGTCGCCGCGGCCGACGGAGCCGCCGTCGGTCTTCCGGGCGAGCACCTTGTCCCCGATCTGCAGCGTGGGGGACATCGAGGCCGTGGGGATGTTGTAGGGCCGGTAGCCGATCGCGATGACGGCGAAGCCGCCGACCAGAAGCAAAAGGCCGAGCGCGATAGCGACTCCCTGCAGCACGGCGGCAAGCCGATGACCCGACCGGGCCGGCGCCGACGGACGGCCGGCCGTCTGTTCCACGACACTGCTCATCGACACCGTCCACCTATGACCGACCGGGGCACGCCCCGGGTGCGCCGGAGGCACAGGCGGAAAACCCGACGGGCCGTGGCACGTCCGAGCAGATTACTCGTCGGTACCACGGCCCGCGCAAGAGCTGGGGACGACCTGGTGGAGCTCAGGATTCCTTCCGGCCGTCCGCCCGGTCCCGCACCCGGCGCACCAGCGGGAGCAGCCCGACCGCGCCCACCGCGCCGGCCGCCGGCGGCACCAGCGGCACGGCCGCCGCCAGGCCCTTCTGGTCGAAGGTGCTCGGCACCGGCAGCGTCGCCCAGCGGTCGATCGGCCAGGCCACAAGGAACGCGCGCCCGATCACGTCGTCCACCGGGACGGTTCCGCCGCCGGGCTGGTCCATGTGGAAGCGGGAGTCCAGCGAGTCACCGCGGTGGTCGCCCATCACCCAGATCCGCCCCTGTGGCACCTTCACCGGACCGAAGGACTGCTGGCAGGGGGTGTTTCCCGGGTAGATGTACGGCTCGTTGAGCGCCACACCGTTGACCTTGACCGGCCCTCCGGCCTGGCACTCGACGGTGTCCCCGCCGATCCCGATGACCCGCTTGATCAGGTCCTTCTCGTTGGCCGACGGCATCAGGCCGACGAAGCTGAGGACGTCCTGGACGCCCCGGAGGAAGGAGTTGCTGCTCTGCTGGACGGGCTCGTCGTTTAGCCAGCCGCCCGGGTCGCGGAACACCACGACCTCGCCGCGCTCGGGTTCGGCCCCGAACCACGGGGTCAGCTTGTCCACCAATACACGGTCGCCGACCTGAAGCGTGTTCTGCATCGACTCGGACGGAATGGAGAACGCCTGGACGAAGAAGGTCTTGATCACCAGCGCGAGGACCAGAGCGATGCCGATCAGGATCGGCAGTTCCTTCCAGAACGATCGCGGCTTCTTGTCCTTGCCGGGAGCCTCCGCCCCCGACTCGTCTGCCGGCCCGTTCCCGCCCGGGGCCTCCTCCGGGGAGCCGTCCGTCCCGTCGCCCGGCTCGTCGGCGGACTGGGCCGCCGCGTCCTCGACCGAGGCCGAGGGCACTGCGGACTCGGCGGACCGGGCCGCCCGGCTGCCGGAGCCCTCGGGCTCTCCGGCGCCTGAGCGGGCGCCGATCACCAAATCCCCCACAACATCTCCTCCCTGCTGTGCGGACGCCCGCGCGCCCGCGCTCACAGTGCCGCACAGCGGGCACCACTTTCACCACGACCATGAACGCCTCAGGGCTGCCCATCGCGGGCGCTCCTGACACGAGCACAGCCTTCGGCAGCCGACCGGGATCCCGGCCGCACCTGCACTTCTCTATCACTCCAAGGCATCCGGCTCGCGGTCCCACGCGCGCGACCCGGAGGGTCGGCGGTCGGTGAGACCTACTCCGGAAGCCGGCCCGGCCTGCGAACGACGAGCGGAAGGATGCCCAACACCCCCATAACGAGCGGAGGTTCCGTGGGAACCGGCCCAACGGCCACCGAATTCGGCGCGGCTCCGCTGCTCTGCGGAGCACGTGCCAACGAGGAGAGTGAACTCGGCACGTCAAGTTGATGGAAGCGGTCCAGCGGCCAGGCGATCACGAAGGCCCGGCCGACCACGCCGCTCAGGGGGATCGTGCCCTGCCCCGGATTCCCCATGTGGAAGCGGGAGTCGGCGGACACGTCACGGTGGTCGCCCATGACCCAGAGCCGCCCTTGCGGCACCTTCACCTTGAAGGGTTGCCGGGACGGCGGGTTCCCGGGCGAGAGGTACGGCTCGTTCACCGGGGTGCCGTTGACGCTGAGCCGTCCCTGCGCGTCGCAGCACTCCACGGTGTCCCCGCCGACACCGATGACCCGCTTGATCAGATCCTGCTCGCTGTCGGACGGCAGCAGCCCGACGAAGGTGAGAACCTGCTTGGCCCCGCTCAGGATCGGACCGTCGTTGGACGGCTTGCGATCGTTCTCCAGCCAGCCGCCCGGGTCCTTGAAAACCACGACCTCGCCGCGCTGCGGCTCGCTGCCGAACCAGGGGGTGAACTTGTCCACCAGTACCCGGTCCCCGACCTGAATGGTCTGCTCCATCGAGCCCGAGGGAATCACGAACACCTGGATCACGAAGGTCTTCAGCACCAGCGCCACAAGCAGCGCGACCAGGATGATCAGGGGGAACTCGCGTAGCAGCGAACGCCTGCGACGGCGGGCCGCCCGCCGGGCGGTGCGACGACGCTCGGCCCGGCCGCGCACTGGTGCCGGCGCAACCGACTCCGCCTGATCCGGGGCCGGGCGGTCGGCCAGCCGGCCTCTACCTCTGGTCCCCATGACCACCCGTCCCCGCTGTCGCGGCGAAGGCCGAAGGCCGGTCCACGGTGGTCCAGTGCGCGATCGGGTAAACCACCCAGTCCGCCCGTCCGATCACCCTGCTCTCGGGCACGAAACCGCCGCCGGGCTCACCGAGGTGATCGCGCGAGTCGCGGGAGGCGCCGCGGTGGTCCCCCATCACCCACAGCTTGCCGACCGGCACCACCACGTCGAAGGCCACGCTCGACGGCTCGTCCCCCGGAGCCAGGTAGGAGGACTCGTCGATCGGCACCCCATTGACGGTGATCCGCCCGCCGGAGCCGGTGCTGGTAACCCGGTCACCGCCGACACCGATCACGCGCTTGACGTAGACCGTGTTCCCGGCAGGGGCCAGCCCGAGGTCCCGGCCGAGCGATCGCAGCCCGTCCCAGAACCCGGCCGGCTCGTCCGGCTCCGGCAGGAAGGAGCCCGTCCCGTCGAAGACCACGACGTCGCCGCGCTGAGGGTGGCCGCCGAAGGTGTAGGCCAGCTTGTTCGCGATCAGCCGGTCCCCCGGGCGCAGGGTGTCCTCCATCGACCCGGACGGCACTGCGAACGGGCGCGCCACGAAGGCGTTCACCAGGAGCAGGCTGAGCAGACAGATACCGGCCAGCAGCAGGAGGTCGCGCGAGTGGGACCGGCCCGGCTCCTCGTTGTCCGGGGCGGTCTCGGACGCAGACTCAGCGCTGGCCTCCGCAGCGGGCTCGGACTCGGCCTCCCGATCACCCTCCGGCGCGGAACCCCGATCGCCGTCCGGAGCACCTTGCGGCATACCCCCGGAAAGGACCGCGGACCGCGACAGCGCGCCCGCACCGGTGGGTGCGGGACTGCCGTCGCGGTCCGCGGGTGGTTCATGCGTGCTCATCGGGGGCTGAGCTTACCGTGTGGCAGCGGCGCCCCCGAGAGCGCTCCGATCCCCGGCGAGGCCGGGGCCGGCGGATCAGCGGTCGCGCTTCTCCTTGATCTTCGCGGCCTTGCCGCGGAGGTCACGCAGGTAGTACAGCTTGGCGCGGCGAACCGCACCGCGGGTCACGACCTCGATCTTCTCGACGACCGGGGTGTGCACCGGGAAGGTGCGCTCCACGCCGACGTTGAAGCTGACCTTGCGGACGGTGAAGGTCTCACCGATGCCCGCACCGTGGCGGCGGATGACGACGCCCTGGAAGACCTGGACACGGGAGCGGTTGCCCTCGATGACCCGGACGTGAACCTTCAGGGTGTCACCGGCACGGAAGGCCGGGATGTCGCTACGCAGCGAGGCCGCGTCGACAGCAGCGAGCTTGTTGCTCATGTTGCTCTCCATCGCAGGCGCCACGGGCCGCCCACGGAAGTTCGTCACAATGGGGTCTGCTGCGGGCCGCATCGGCTGACGGCGATCCCCCCGTGGCGGGGGCGCCGGTCCACGTGACCCCTAGGGAAGGAGCCCAGCGACAGACAGCAGCGGCCTATTCTTCCACATCGTCGGCCACGGACAGAAATCGGCCGAGTTGCTCGTCCCAGGCCAGGCCGAGGATGGAGAGCGCCTCCCGGTCCTTCTTGTCGAAGGCGCCGTACTGCCAACGCTCCACCAGGTCGGGCCGGTTCGCCAGCGTGCGGGCGAAGGCCTGCTCCCGACGCCAGCGCGCGATCCGGCCGTGGTTGCCACTGAGCAGGACGTCCGGCACGGTCCGACCGCGCCACTCGGCGGGCTTGGTGTAGACCGGGCCCTCCAGCAGGTCGGCCATCGCGCCGGGGGCGAAGGAGTCGTCCCGGTGGGATTCGGCGTTGCCGAGCACACCGGGCAGCAGCCGGGCGATCGCCTCGACCATCACCAGCACCGCGACCTCGCCGCCGGCCAGCACGTAGTCGCCGATCGAGGCCTCGACCACCGGCATCCGGGTGGCCGCCTCCTCGATCACCCGCCGGTCGATGCCCTCGTACCGGGCGGGGGTGAACGCCAGCCAGGGGCGGCCGGCCAGCTCCTGGGCCAATTCCTGGGTGAACGGGCGCCCACTGGGGGTGGGCACCACCAGCGTGGGCACCTCACCCTCGGGCCCGCCGGCGACCACCGCGTCCAGGGCCTCGCCCCACGGCTCGGGCTTCATCACCATGCCGGGGCCGCCACCGTACGGGCTGTCGTCCACCGTCCGGTGCACGTCGTACGTCCACTCGCGCAGGTCGTGGACGTGCACGTCCAGCTGGCCGCGGGCGCGGGCCTTGCCGACCAGCGAGATGTTCAGCGGCTCCAGGTACTCCGGGAAGATCGTGACGACATCGATCCGCATCCCGCTCTGCACGCCTTCAACGCTCCGCACGTCCTCGGCGGTCTTCACGCCCTCGACGGTCTGTGCACCCTCGACGGTCTGTGCACCCTCGACGGGCTGCGCGGTCTCGGCAGTCTCCTCGACGGTCACTCGGAGTCCTCCTCGTCCGCCGCGTCCGCCTCGGCGGACGCGCTGCGGGCGACCTCGGCCTGCTCGAGGTCGATCAGCCCGGCCGGCGGGGTGATCACGGCGCGCTGGTTCTCCAGGTCGATGGTCGGCACGATCTGGCTGACGAAGGGCACCAGCACCTCCGTCCCGTCGGACTTCTTCACGGTGAGCAGGTCCTGGTACGGCAGGTGGACGACCTCGGTCAGCTCGCCGACCAGGGTGCCGTCGAGCAGCACCACGTCCAGACCGATCAGCTGGTGGTCGTAGTACTCCTCCGGGTCCTCGGGGCGCTCGTCCGGGTCGACCTCGGAGATCAGCAGGGTGCCCCGGAGCGCCTCCGCCGCATTGCGGTCCTTGACGCCGGCGAAGCGCAGCAGCAGCCGCCCGCTGTGCACCCGGCCGGACTCGACGGTCAGCGGGCCGGTCGACGCGGGGTCGGTGAGCAGGACGGCACCCGGGCCGAGCCGGAGCTCCGGCTCGTCGGTGCGGACCTCGACGCTGACGTCCCCCCTGATGCCGTGGGCGCGGCCGATCCTGCCGACGACGAGCTGCACGGTGATCGTTCTCCTGGAGTTCCTGAGCGAAACGGGATGCGAAGACGGATTGAGAAGGCGGATTGCGAAGACTGAATGTGAAAGAGGCGATGCGAAAAAGGCCGACCGGGACGCATGGCGTCCCGGTCGGCCCCAAGCCCTGACGGCTGAACGAGCAGCTGCGTCAGCGAATGTTGTCCACGTCGACCAGGTCGACCCGGACGTTGCGACCGCCCAGGGCGCCGACCACGGTGCGCAGCGCGCGCGCCGTACGGCCGCCCCGGCCGATCACCTTGCCGAGGTCATCGGGGTGTACGCGCACCTCGATGGTGTTGCCCCGACGCAGGTTGCGCGAGCGCACCTGCACGTCGTCGGGGTGCTCGACGATGCCCTTCACCAGGTGGTCGAGGGCGTCCTCGATCACGATCAGGCCTCGGCGGCGGCGTCGGCCTCAGCCTCGGCCTTGTCCGACTTCTTGGCCTTCGGGGTGATGGCGACACCAGTGGTGGCGTCCTCGAAGCCGGCGACGGCCTTGGCGAACAGGTGCGAGTAGTCCTCGACCTTCGGCTCGGCGACCTTCAGCGGCGCCGGGGCCGGCAGGCCCTTGAACTTCTGCCAGTCGCCGGTCAGCTTGAGGATGGCGAGCACCGGCTCGGTCGGCTGGGCGCCGACGGACAGCCAGTACTGGGCACGGTCGCTGTCGACCTCGATCTTCGAGGGGTTGTAGGTCGGCTGGTAGATGCCGATCTCCTCGATCGCGCGACCGTCACGCTTGGTGCGGGCGTCGGCGACGACGATGCGGTAGTGCGGGGAGCGAATCTTGCCGAGACGCTTGAGCTTGATCTTGACTGCCACGGGAGTGGATTCTCCTGGTGTTGACGTGGGTGAGCAGCCTCGCCATCGCGTGGGGTTGCGGAGCGGGCCGGTCATGGGACACGCCAGCCGTAGGAGAGAGGGGTCCTGCTCGGCTGCCGAGTACTCAGCTGTCCATTCTGCCATACCGGCGCGAACCGCCTTCACCCGGCTATGAGCCTCGGGGCAGCGCCACGGGGCAGCGCCACGGGGCAGAGCCACGGCACAGAGCCACGGCACAGAGTCGCGAGACAGGGCCAAGGGTCACTGCCACGGAGGAAGCCGCGGACCCACCACGTCCAGGGCCGGACCGGGAGCCCCCGCTCCCGGTCAGCCCACCGACTCGTTCATCGTGCTCCCGGCCGAATCAGCTGCCCGCACAGCCACCGGCCGGTCGTTGCCGATCGCCCCCGGGTGCAACCGGGTATTCCCGGGCGTTCCCGGATACCCCCGGTCTCCCGGTTACGCGATCTTGAACGGCTGCTGGCACGCGCCGCAGACGATGGACGCCTGCGCGAGCACCGACGGCACGACCCGGACGTTCCGCCCGCAGCCGCAGACCGCCTTGACCCGGACGCCGCCCCCAGAGGAGCCGTGCCGGGCGGCCGGGCCGCGGAAGGCGCGCGTCGCACCGTCGCCGGCCACCGCCTCCTGGTGCGCGCCGAGGGCGCGGTCCAGGCGCTCGATGGTCTCGGCGTACCGCTCCTGCGTCTCCTTGAGCATGGTCACCTGGGAGAAGCCGCTGCTCGCGTGCGGCTCGACCGGGTGCGCCAGGCCGAGCTCGGAGGCGAGCATCAGGAAGCGCCGGTTGTGGTAGCGGCCGGCCCGCGAGGTGTCCCGGATGTCCCGGGCCGCGGCCAGACCGTGGGCAGCCTCGTGGAGGAGCCGCTCGAAACCGAGCCGCGTGCCACAGGCCGAGGAGGACTCGCCGATCAGGGCCTCGGGCGAGGCCAGGTCGGGGAGGTCCTGGTGATGGGCCTGGATGTCGCTCCAGGCGGCGGCCAGTTCGGCCGCGAGGACGAGGGGCTGTGTCGTGCTCACGCTAGACCAACGATGGAGTGCGAGCCGATGTTCCGCGCGTTCCGGTTCCCGGGGAATTCCCAGGGAACTCTCAGGAATGCATGGTCGCGCGCGAATTGCGCGTTCCGGATCTGACGCAAGACCAACCCCCTGCCGGTTTCGGCCCGCGCCGCTCGGCGGGCCTGGTGAATTCGTCCGAAGGCGGGCTGTCGCCCCAGGACGTACGGCCCGTGGTCCTGTCGAGTTTGACAGGGCCACGGGCCGTACACGGTACCGCTATTCCGTTAATACCGGCAGTTGACCGGCCAGTAGGGATGTTGCGAGTCCGGACCGTCCTGCCAGAGTTACCGGATTCTTACCACCCGCATTCCGGGCAAATCTCGCCGGTAACGGTCATTACCTACTGGTAGCCCGGTAGCCATACCGGTGCCCGACATCAGGCATCAGGCTTCAGGTATCAGTGGTTGGTCGCTATCAGTACGCTCGCGGATCGCTATCAGTACGACCGCGCGACGATCGCGATATTGCCTTCCTGGTCGTCCGCCTGCGGCACCGAACCGTCGGCGGCGACGATGCAGCGCACCGTGACGCCCTGCTCGGCCAGCTTGGCCTCGCCCTCCGGGCCGAGGTCGGCCCAGGCGATCCGGCCCCAGCCGGTGGCGGCGGCCTCGACGGCCTCGTCGAGGGTCTTGACGTCGACCGTGCGGGCCTCGCGGCGCTCGCGGGACTGGCGCAGCAGCAGCGCCTGGTCTTCCTCCAGGATGCCCGGGAGCAGGTCGGCCAGGGCGTCGATGGAGACCGGCTCCTTGCCGCCCGGGATGCGGCGGGCCAGCATCGCGGTGCCGTTCTCCAGGTCGCGCGGGCCGACCTCGATACGCAACGGCACGCCCTTGAGCTCCCAGTCGACGGCGCGGCGGCCGAACGGGGTGTCGGTGCGATCGTCGACGACCACCCGGATGCCGACGGCCTCCAGCCGGGCGCCGATCTCGCGGACCTTGGCGATCACCGCGTCGTCGCCCTTGATGGCGAGGACGACGGCCTGGACGGCGGCCAGGCGCGGGGGCACCCGCAGGCCGTTGTCGTCGCCGTGGGACATGATCAGGCCGCCCACCATGCGCGTCGAGACGCCCCAGGAGGTCTGCCAGACGTGCTCGCGCTCGGCGCCCTGGAGCTGGTACGTGGTGTTGAACGCCTTGGCGAAGTTCTGGCCCAGCTCGTGGCTGGTGCCCATCTGCAGCGCCTTGCCGTCGCCCATCATGCCCTCCAGGGTGAGGGTGTTGATGGCGCCGGCGAAGCGCTCCTTGGCGGTCTTGCGGCCGAGCACGACGTCGATGCCGAGCACGTTGGTCATGAAGTCGCCGTAGACCTGGGTGTGGATCATCGCGGCGTAGTCGCGGGCGTCCTCGTAGGTGGCGTGGGCGGTGTGGCCCTCCTGCCAGAGGAACTCGGTGGTGCGCAGGAAGACGCGCGGGCGCAGCTCCCAACGGACGACGTTGGCCCACTGGTTGATCAGCAGGGGCAGGTCGCGGTGGCTCTGCACCCACTTCGAGAAGTACTCGTTGATGATCGTCTCGGAGGTGGGCCGGACGACGACCGGCTCCTCCAGCTGCTTGCCGCCGCCGTGGGTGACCACCGCGAGCTCGGGGGCGAAGCCCTCGACGTGCTCGGCCTCCTTGGTCAGGTAGGACTGCGGGATGAACATCGGGAAGTAGGCGTTCTGCGCGCCGGCCTTCTTGATCCGCGCGTCCATCTCCTGCTGCATCCGCTCCCACAGGCCGTAGCCGTACGGTCGGATGACCATGGTGCCGCGCACCGGACCGTTGTCGGCCAGCTCGGCCTTGTTGATGAGGTCCTGGTACCAGCGCGGGAAGTCTTCCGCCTGAGGGGTGAGAACGGGTGCCTTAGCCATGGCCCGAATGGTACGGGGAGCGGCCCCCTGACTTCGAATCGGTATCACACCTGTGGCCGGTGGCAGAACGGTCCGGCCCTGGACGGTTCCCGCCCCATCCGGCCCCGACTCCAGGCCCCGTCCAAGTGGACCGCCCCCGCCCCCATCCGGACGACGGGTCCCGCCCGCAGCAGGGGGACGGCTCCCGCCGGCAGCAGGGGGCGCACGACCGAGACACGCGCACACCACCCTGCACCCCTCTGGACGCCGCGCCCGAGCCGCTGTTCGCTGGAGTGGGGCGGGACTTTGGGGGAGCCGTAGCAGCACACCGAAGGACCGGATGGGAGGCCGTGATGGCTTCAGCTCGGACGACCGGCACGACCGTACGACCAACAGGCGTACGGTCGCACCACCCTCAGCCCGGCGGCGCGCGGCCCGCGCGGGCGCGCGACTGGGCGGAGATCCAGGAACGCATGCTGGTACCGCTCTACGAGGCGGTCTACGACCGGCTGGAGGTCGGTCCGGCGAGCAGCGTGCTGGGCCTGGGCTGCCGGTCCGGACTGGCCCTGCTGCTCGCGGCCGGGCGGGGTGCCCAGGTCGCCGGACAGGAGCCGCGGGACGAGCTGCGCGAGCTGGCCCGCGGCCGTCGGCTCCGGGTGTGCGCGGGGGCCCGCCCGGCCACCGCCGTCCCCCGCTCGGCCCATTCGCTGGTGACCGTTTTCGAGCAGCTCCCCGGGTCTGCGGAGCCACGCCCGGTCGTCGCCGAGGCGGCCCGTCTCACCCTGCCCGGCGGGCACGTGGTGGTGGCCGCCTGGGGCCCGCAGGAGCGCTGCGAGAGCGCCGCGGTGCTGGACGTGGCCCGCCGGATGGCCGGCCGCACCACCGCGCGCGACCCGTTCGAGCTGAGCGCACCGGGCGCCCTGGAGGACCTGATCGCCGCGGCCGGCCTGCGCCCGGCCGGCAGCGGGCGGGTGAGCTGCCCGTTCGCCTACCCGGACCTGGACAGCGCGGTGCGCGGGCTGCTCTCCACCGGCCTGTTCGATGGCGCCGAGGACTTCTCCGGCGCCCCGCTGGTGGCCAAGGAACTGGAGGAGGTGTTGCAGCCGTATCTGCGCGCGGACGGCTCGGTCCGGATGGAGAACGTCTTCCGCTATCTGATCGCCGAGCGGCCTCGCCGAGCCGAACGGCCGCGCTGAGCTGCCCCGCGGTTCCGAACGACGGAGACGGCGGCGGAACGCCCTCGGGCCGCCAGGGGACTGGTCGGGAGTCCGGCGCAGCGCCCGACAGACCCCCGGCAGGGCCCCTGGCGGCCCTCTGGCAGGCTGCTACGCCGCCCCCGAGCCCGGCCACTCCTCCGCGGTCAGTGCGAACCGCTCGTGGTCCCGCCAGGCGCCCTGCAGGAACAGCATCCGCGGGGTGAAGCCCTCGTGCCGGAAGCCCAGCCGCTTCGCCAGCGCGATCGACCGCTCGTTGTCCGGCTGCACGTTGATCTCCAGCCGGTGCAGGCCCAGCCCGCCCGCCGTCTGCGGGGCGAAGCAGCGGTCCAGCACCAGCCGCAGGCCCTCGGTCATCCGCCCGGTGCCGGCGAACGGCAGGTACGAGTCGTAGCCGAGGGCGGCGTTGCAGAAACGTCCCATCACGATGTTGGCGACGTTCACCTTGCCGACCAGCCCGTCGGTCTCCCGATCGACGATCAGGAACGTGCGCAGGCCCGCTCCCTGGCGCTCCAGCAGCTCCGGCAGCCCGTCCGGCTCGACCGGGTTCCACCGCCCGATGTGATCGGCGGACCGTCGGACCGCCTCGGCGTACGCAACCTCGTCCTCGGCCCGCGGGGCCCTGATCATCACTCGCACGCCAACATCATCAGACATGGCAGCATCATCGGACATGCGATCGGCCCGCCGCCCGGAGAATCCGGACGACGGGCCGACCACGCGCCGAGCGACGACCTGTAGCACTGCCTACAGATCCACGGCAGGACCTACAGCAGGTCCTTGAACTCCTTCGGCAGCTCGAAGTCGGCCGGCCCCTTGCCCGCGCCGAGGCCGAACGCGCCGCCGTCGGCCGGCGCCTCGCCGCCGCCCGCGCCGAGCGCGCGACGCTGGGCGGCCGCGGCCTCCTCCTGTGCGCGCTTCAGCGGGTTGCCGCTCTTTCGCTTGCCCTTCGCCTGCGGGGCCTTCTTGGCGGACTTCTTCGCGCCGCCGCCCATGCCCGGGATCCCCGGCATGCCGGGCATGCCCTTGCCGGAGGCCATCGCGGACATCATCTTGCGGGCGTCGAAGAACCGCTCGACCAGGTTCTTGACCTCGCCGACCTGGACGCCCGAACCCTTGGCGATACGCGCCCGGCGGGAGCCGTTGATCAGCTCCGGCTCGGCGCGCTCGGCCGGGGTCATCGACTTGATGATCGCGCCGACGCGGTTGACGTCCTTGTCGTCGATGTTGTTGATCTGCTCGCGGATCTGGCCCATCCCGGGCAGCATGCCGAGCAGCTTGGAGATCGAGCCCATCTTCTGGACCTGCTCCAGCTGCGACAGGAAGTCGTCCAGGGTGAACGCCTTCGGGCCGCCGCGCAGCTTGGCGGCGATCTTCTCGGCCTCGGCCTTCGAGAAGGTGTCCTCGGCCTTCTCGATCAGCGTGAGGAGGTCACCCATGCCGAGGATGCGCGAGGCCATCCGCTCCGGGTGGAAGGCGTCGAAGTCGTCGACCTTCTCACCGTTCGAGGCGAACATGATCTGCCGGCCGGTGACGTGCGCGACCGACAGTGCGGCACCACCGCGGGCGTCGCCGTCGAGCTTGGAGAGTACGACACCGGTGAAGTCGACGCCGTCGAGGAAGGCCTGCGCGGTGGTGACCGCGTCCTGGCCGATCATCGCGTCGACGACGAACAGGACCTCGTCCGGGTTGACCGCGGCACGGATGTCCGCGGCCTGCTGCATCAGCTCGGCGTCGATGCCGAGACGGCCGGCGGTGTCGACGATGACGACGTCGTACTGCTTCTGCCGGGCGTACTCGATCGAGTCCTTGGCGACCTGCACCGGGTCGCCGACGCCGTTGCCCGGCTGCGGGCCGTAGAAGGCCACGCCGGCCCGGTCGGCGACGACCTGGAGCTGGTTGACGGCGTTGGGGCGCTGGAGGTCGCAGGCGACCAGCAGCGGGGTGTGCTTCTGCTTCTTCAGCCAGTACCCGAGCTTGCCGGCGAGGGTGGTCTTACCGGCACCCTGCAGACCGGCGAGCATGATCACCGTCGGGCCGTTCTTGGCGAACTTCACCCGACGGGTCTCGCCACCGAGGATCGTGATCAGTTCCTCGTTGACGATCTTGATGATCTGCTGCGCGGGGTTCAGCGCGCCCGAGACCTCGACGCCGAGCGCCCGCTCCTTGACCTGCTTGATGAAGGCCCGGACGACCGGCAGCGCGACGTCCGCCTCCAGCAGCGCGATGCGGATCTCGCGGGCGGTGGCGTCGATGTCCGCCTCGCTGAGGCGGCCCTTGCCACGAAGGTTCTTGAACGTCGCTGCGAGGCGATCGGAAAGGGTGTCGAACACGTCGTCGCGGGTCCTCTGCGGCATCGGTATCGGTACGGTCGTCGCCCCCAAGGGTATCCGGCCGTCCCGGGTTGGTCTCCACCCCCGCCGTCACCGCCGCTCAGCCGAGCGCCGCCCGGACCGCCGCCGCCACCTCCCCGGCCCGCTGGGCGGCGAGCGGGCGGCCCTCCGCGTCGGTCAGGTAGAAGGAGTCGACGGCGTCCGCGCCGAGCGTGGAGACGTGCGCGGTGCGCACCCGGACCCCGGACTCGTCCAGCGCCCGGCCGATCCGGTGCAGCAGCCCGGGGGCGTCGTGCGCGCGGACCTCCAGCACGGTCGCGGTCGCCGAGGCCACCGCGGGCGCGACCGCGACCAGCGGCGGCGGGGTGGGGATGCCCCGGCGGCGCGGGGCGGCGGCGTCCCGCTCGGCGAGCCGGCGCGCGACGTCCAGCGAGCCGTCCAGCGCCCGCCGCACGTCGGCCCGCAGCCGGGCGGCCTCCGGCAGCTCGCCGAACTCGGCGGCCACCCGCCAGCACAGCAGCAGCACCGGCCCCGCGCCGATCGGGTCCAGCTCGCGCAGACTCGCCGAACGGACGGCCAGCCGGTGCAGCGCGAGCACCCCGGCGACCGTGCCGAGCAGCCCCGGCTGGTCCGGGACGGCCAGCGTCAGCTCGACGCCCATCGGCTCGGCGCCCGGCTCGGCGCTCGGATCCGCCGCGCCGGTCTGGGCCGTCAGCGCGAGCGCCGGACCACCGCTCCGGGCGGCCTCGATCGCGAGCCGTTCCTGCTCGGCCGTCGGTGCCGCCTCGGCCGGGGCCGCCGGGCCGCCGGCCAGCTGGGCGGCGGCCCGGGCCACCAGGCCGTCCACCAGCGAGGCCCGCCAGCCGCTCCACGCGGCCGGGCCGGTAGCCAGCGCGTCGGCCTCGGTGAGCGCGTGCAGCAGCTCCAGCCGCGGCAGCGTGGTGACCACCTTGGTGATCGCCTCGACGGTGGCCGGGTCGTCCGGGTCGCGCCGGGTGGCGGTGTCGATCAGGGTCAGGTGGTGGCGGACCAGCACCGCCAGGGTCTCGGTGTCCTCCGGGTCGAAGCCCATCCGGACGGCGACGTCCCGGACGATCACCTCGCCGGCCTCGCTGTGGTCGCCGGGCCAGCCCTTGCCGATGTCGTGCAGCAGCGCGGCGACCAGGAGCAGGTCGGGCCGGGCCACCCGGCGGGTCATCGCGGCGGCCCGCACCGCCGTCTCCACCAGGTGCCGGTCCACCGTCCAGCGGTGCACGGCGTTGCGCTGCGGGCGGCAGCGGACCCGCTCCCAGTCCGGCAGCAGCCGCGTGACCAGGCCCTCAGCCTCCAGCGCCTCCCACACCGGGATGCCCGCCTCGCCCGCGCCGAGCAAGGTGACCAGCTGCTCGCGCGCCTCGTCCGGCCAGGGCACCGGCAGCGGACGGCACTCCGCGGCCAGCCGGCGCACCGTCGCGTAAGAGACGGTCAGCCCGTTCTGCGCGGCGGCGGCGGCGGCGCGCAGCGGCAGCACCGGGTCGGCGGCCGGGCGGGCGCCCTGGGCGAGCACCGCCTCGCCGTCCTGCTCGACCACGCCCTCGGCGAGCGGGCGGCGCTCGACCGCGCCGCGGGCCACCGCGCCCGCGCCGCGCCCGGCGCCGGTGAAGGTGCCTCCGAACGGAAACGCCAGCCGGCCCACCCGGCGGCCCCGGCCGGCCCGGGCGGCGAGCACCCGGTCCACGGCCCGCCAGGTGACGTCGCTGGCGTAGGCGATGGTCCGCGCGGCCTCGTACACCTGGCGCAACAGGGCGTCGGCGTCCAGCACGCCGAGCCGTTCGGCGACCTGGTCCTGGTCCTGGAGGCTCAGCCGCTCGGTGGCCCGGCCGGTGGCCAGGTGCAGTGCGTCACGGACGTCGGCGAGCCGCAGCGCGGCGGCATCGAGGCCGTCCCGCGGGGCGTCGGCGAGCCAGGTCGCGGCGACGGCGTTGAGCGCGACGACGTCGCGCAGGCCGCCGCGGGCTTCCTTGAGGTCGGGTTCCAGCAGGAAGGACAGCTCGCCGTGCCGCTCGGCCCGCTCACGGCCGAGCTCGCGCAGTTCGGGCAGCCGGGCGGGGGCGCTCGCCCGCCAGTCGGCGAGGACGGCCGAGCGCAGTGCCGCGGTGAGCGACGCGTCCCCGGCGATGTGGCGGGCGTCCAGCAGGCCGAGCTGGGCCTTGAGGTCGGCGGCGGCGACGGCCCGCGCCTCGGCGACGGTGCGCACCGAGTGGTCGAGCGCGGCGCCCGAGTCCCAGACCGGGTACCAGATCCGCTCGGGCAGGTCCCGGTCGAGCGGTCCGTCGTGCAGCAGCAGGACGTCGAGATCGCTACGCGGGGCCAGTTCGCCGCGCCCGTAACCGCCGACGGCGACCAGAGCGACTCCGGCGGGGGCGCCGGCGGCCGTGAGCAGGCCGGCCAGCCAGTCGTCGGTGAGGTCGGCGAGTGCGGTGCGACGGGTGCGGCCGCCCGGACCGGGGGCGGCGAGCAGCGCGGCCCGGGCGGCGCCGTGGTCGGAAGGACTGGTCTCGGTGGTCATGCGGGGTCCCGTCCGTCGTGCGGTTGAGCGGGGTGGCGCCGGTGGTCCGCGGGCGGGCGGCCGGGCGCCGATACGCCGCCGGCGGACCTGCGACCCCTGGGGATCGCAGGCCCGCCTGCGGTGCGTCGGAACGAGCTCAGAGGGCGTCCGGCCCGCGCTCGCCGGTGCGGACCCGGACGGCGGTGTCGACCGGGATGCTCCACACCTTGCCGTCGCCGATCTTGCCGGTCCGGGCGGCCTTCACCAGGACGTTGATCAGCTCGTCGGCGTCGTCGTCCTCGACCAGGACCTCGATTCTGATCTTCGGCACGAGGTCCACGGTGTACTCGGCGCCGCGGTAGACCTCGGTGTGGCCGCGCTGGCGGCCGTATCCGCTGGCCTCGGTGACGGTCAGGCCGTGCACCCCGAAGGACTGCAGGGCGGCCTTGACCTCGTCCAGGCGGTACGGCTTGATCACTGCGGTGATGAGCTTCATCAGGCGTCGACCTCGGTCTTCTCGGCCGCCTTCTCGGCGGTCCTGGTGGCAACGGGCTCGGCGGTGGCCGGAGCGCTGGCGGCCGGGGCCAGGAGGGCCCGGGCCAGACCGGCGCCCACCGCGCTGAAATCGTAGGCGGACTCGGCGTGTTCGGCCTGGTCGATGCCGGCCACCTCGACATCCTCGGCGACCCGGAAGCCGACCGTCTTGTCGATCGCCTTGGCCAGCAGCCAGGAGAGGACGAAGGAGTACACCGCGACCACCGCCACGCCCATCGCCTGCTTGCCGAGCTGGTCCAGGCCGCCGCCGTAGAACAGGCCCTTGGCGGTCTGGCCGACCCCGCCGGTGGCGAACAGGCCGATCAGCAGCGAGCCGATCGCACCGCCGACCGCGTGCACGCCGACCACGTCGAGCGAGTCGTCGAAGCCGAAGCGGTACTTGAGGCTGACGGCGGCGGCGCAGACCGCACCCGCGATCAGGCCGATCGCCACGGCGCCGAGCGGGCTGACCGAGCCGCAGGCCGGGGTGATGGCGACCAGGCCGGCCACCGCGCCGGAGGCGGCGCCCAGGGTGGTGAAGGCACCGTGCTTCAGCTTCTCGAAGATGAGCCAGCCGACCAGCGCGGCGGCGGTCGCCACCTGGGTGTTGACGACGGCCATCGCGGCGACGCCGTTGGCGGCCAGTGCCGAGCCGGCGTTGAAGCCGAACCAGCCGAACCACAGCAGGCCGGAGCCGAGCATCACCAGCGGCAGGCTGTGCGGGCGCATCGGGTCCTTCTTGAAGCCGACCCGCTTGCCCAGCACCAGGCAGAGCGCGAGGCCCGCCACACCGGCGTTGATGTGCACGGCCGTTCCGCCGGCGAAGTCGATCACGCCGTTGCGGTCGCCCAGCCAGCCGCCGTTGCCGCCGTCGACGAAGAACACCCAGTGCGCGACCGGGAAGTAGACGATGGTCACCCAGAGCGCGACGAACAGGCCCCAGGCCGCGAACTTGGCGCGGTCCGCGATGGCGCCGCTGATGAGCGCCGGGGTGATGATCGCGAACATCAGCTGGAAGGCGGAGAAGGCGGTGACCGGGATCGAGCCGGTCAGGTCGTTCAGGCCGATGCCGCGCATCCCGAGGAAGTCGAGGTTGCCGATCAGACCGGCGCCCGCGTCGGGCCCGAAGCTGAGCGAGTACCCGTAGAGGACCCAGAGCACGCTGACGATGCCGAGCGAGAGGAAGCTCATCGCCAGCATGTTCAGTGTGCTCTTGGCCCTGACCATGCCCCCGTAGAAGAAGGCCAGGCCCGGGGTCATCACCATGACCAGGGCCGCACTGATGAGCACGAAGGCGGTGTCGCCCGCGCTGAAGCCGTCCGGCATCGGCGTCTCCTCTGCGTGAAAGCCGCTCCACCACCCGGGTACCTGTCCCGTGCCACCCGGGGTGTCGGCGATGAAGAGGAGAGTGCCGAAGGCTGGTTTCGGCCAGTGCGGCCGGTTGTTTCGCGGTCGTGACGCGTGCGACGTGCGGGTTACACCTGCGTGAACCGCGGCCCTGCCGAGCCCCCGGATGGGCTACCGTGCCGCCGCACGCCACCCGGGGTGCCGCAACGGCCACCGGCCGTGGCGGCGGCGGCCGGCACGGTCGGTCGAGGGGCGCGTAGCCGGGGCGTCAGACCACCGAGACGTACTCCGGGATGTCCTGGACGACCCTTTCCTTCAGCCGGGCGACGGCGTCCACGCCCCGGAACCGGGCCGCCGCGGCCTCCGTGGTCTTGCGCACCCGGGAGTTCAGCCGCTCCGAGCGGACCTTGGCGGCGATGTCCACCGCCTGCTCGGCCATCACCACGGCCTGCTCCGCCTCCTTCTGCAGCAGGTGCACGCTGGCCATGCCGATCAGGTTGAAGGCGTACGAGCGCACGTGGTCGCCGTCCCGGCGGAACAGGTCCACCGCGCGCTCCATGACCGGCGCGGACATCGAGGCGTACAGCTCGGCGTTGTCGGAGTGGTAGGCGAGGTCGCGGTAGGAGTGCGCGTTCTCGGCGTTCAGCTCGGCCGGGGAGAAGAACTTCAGCCAGTCCGGGTCCCCGTCCCCCTCGCGGATGTCGGTGAAGGTGTCCTCGGCCAGCCGGATCGCCCGGGCGCAGCGGTTCACCTCGCCGATGGTGGCGTAGGCGCGCGCCTCCATCGCGTACAGCAGGGACTGCTGGCGCGGGGTGGCGGTGTCGCGGCTGCCGTACTGCGCGAGGTGGATCAGCTCCAGGGCGTCCTCGCCCCGGTTGAGGTGGATCATCTGGCGGCTCATGTCGGTGAGGATCAGCGCGCCGAACGGGCGGTCGCCGGCCTCCTTGGCGGCATGCAGCGCCAGAACGTAGTACTTCTGCGCGCTCGGGTGCATGCCGACGTCGTAGGACATCCAGCCGGCCAGGTGGGCGAGTTCGGCGGTGAGCCGGAACAGCCGCTTGGTGGTGTGCTCGTTGTACGTCTCCTGGAGCAGGTCGGTGACCTCGTGCAGCTGGCCGACGACGGCCTTGCGGCGCAGCCCGCCACCGTTCTGCGCGTCCCACTGGCGGAACATGACCGTGGTCTGCTCCAGCAGTTCGAGCTCGGGCTCGGAGAGCCGGCCGGTGAACGCCTCGCCGCCGTTGGCCGCGGTGAGGATGGGGGTGGGGACGCCGGTCGGGCCGGGGGCGAGCCAGCGCTGCATCGGCTCGATCAGCGCGGCGCCCGCGGTCAGGGCGAGCGAGGTGCCGAGGAAGCCGCGCCGGTTGAGCATCAGGTCGCTGCGGGAGTAGTCGCTGATCAGCTGGACGGTCTGCGGCGCGCTCCACGGCAGGTCGATGCCGCCGCCGACGGTGGAGACCGGGATCGCGGCGCGCAGCCCGAGGTCCTCGACCGAGACGACGGAGCCGAAGCGCTCGGAGAACAGCTCCGACATGATCTTCGGGATCGGCTCGCGGGGCTGCTCGCCGTCGAGCCAGCGGCGCACGCGGGAGGTGTCGGTGGAGACGTGGTGGGCGCCGATCTGCCGGGCCCGGCGGTTGACCTGCCGGGCCAACTCCCCCTTGGACCAGCCGCTGCGGACGAACCACGTGGTCAGCTTCTCGTTGGGTTGCTTCTCTGCCATGGGAACGTCCCCATCCCGCCCGGCCCCTGCGGGGCCCCGATCGTGACCGCCCGACGGTTGCGGGCTCTTGCCGACGTGCCTGTGGTGCTCGTGGTGCTGCTGCTCGTTGGTGCTGCTTCCGTACCGCCGTGTCGTACTGGCGTGCCATCGTCGCGGACGGGGTGTCACATCCTTCAACTCCCCCTGCTCCGACGGCCCGAAGCCGACTCCCCGGCGACGTCCGCGTGCTGAACGTAGTGCCCCGCGCGGCGGCCGTGGGAGCGCCCCTGGCGAAACGCCACCTTTCGCCACCCCCAGGAGTGAACCGAAGCCAGGGGGCACACGCTTCACTGAGTACGTCGCGACGGTCCGGCATATGCGAGCCGCCAAGCCCGCGCGCAACCCCGCCAGTCCCCGGCAACCACCACAGTCACCGGCGAGTTCGCCGTCGACCTGGTCGACGGCCGCCTCGCGCACAACGACGATCCTGCATCGGCACAGCCGCCACAAGGCGGCGCCCGAGGCACGCCACCACAACAGGCGCACGCCACGCGCTGCGCGCCGCCACCGCACCACGCACAACGCAACGGACAATCAACACAAAGTCACGATCCCGTAACCATCGGCAACGAGAACCTGTTGGGGGAGGCATGGACAACCTGTTCGGCGAACTTCGACTGGGGTACCTGCGGCTGGCACCGCGGGGCGCACGCCGCCGCACCAAGGTCACCGCGTCCCGGGCCGCCGCGGAGTACACCGGCCGCTGGGGCTGGGCGGTCGTCGTCGGCGGCCCGGCCGGTACCGGCTCCGCCACGGCCCCGTGCCACTGCGGCTCCGCCCGCTGCGCCGCCCCCGGTCTGCACCCGGTGCCCGGCGGCCGCGGCGCGGGCCGCACCGCCGACGCCGAGGGCTCCGTCCTGTTCCCCACCGGCCGCGCGTTCGACGTCCTGGACGTCCCCGAGCAGGCCGGCCTCCAGGCACTGGTCCGGCTGGAGCGGATGGGCACCCAGGTCGGCCCGGTGCTGGCCACGCCCACCGGCCGGCTGCAGTTCCTGGTCGCCGCCGGCACCGCCCGCCGGCTGCCCGACCTGCTGTACCGGATGGGCTGGGACGACGCTGCACTGGACCTGACCTGCCACGGCGAGGGCGGCTACGTCGCCGCCCCGCCCACCGTGCTCGCCGGCCTCGGCCCGGTCCGCTGGCTGCGCCGCCCCACCCGCGACAACGCCGGCTGCCCGCCCGAGGCCCGGCTGCTGCTCGGCACCCTCGCCTACGCCTGCCACCGCAGCCGGGAGCGCACCGCCGAACCGGCCTGGCTGGCCTCCTGAGCCGCTTCGGCTCGGGACGTCCACACGCCCGGGACGGCCACACGCGCTCAGGCTTGGCCATACGCGAAGGGCCCGCCCCTCGCGGAGCGGACCCTTCACCCGACGGGGAGACCGGGAGACTCAGTCCCCGATCAGCGCGTCCACGAACGCACCCGGCTCGAACGGCGCCAGGTCGTCCGCGCCCTCGCCGAGACCGATCAGCTTGACCGGCACGCCCAGCTCGCGCTGGACCGCGACGACGATGCCGCCCTTGGCGGTGCCGTCCAGCTTGGTCAGCACGATGCCGGTGATGTCGACCACCTCGGCGAACACCCTGGCCTGGACCAGGCCGTTCTGGCCGGTGGTGGCGTCCAGCACCAGCAGTACCTCGTCCACCGGACCGTGCTTCTCGACGACCCGCTTGACCTTGCCCAGCTCGTCCATCAGGCCGGTCTTGGTGTGCAGCCGGCCGGCGGTGTCCACCAGCACGGTGTCGGCGTTCTCGGCGATGCCCTCCTTGACCGCGTCGAAGGCGACCGAGGCCGGGTCGCCGCCCTCGGGGCCGCGCACGGTCCGCGCGCCGACCCGCTCGCCCCAGGTCTGGAGCTGGTCCGCGGCGGCGGCGCGGAAGGTGTCGGCCGCGCCGAGCACCACCTTGCGGCCGTCGGCGACCAGGACGCGGGCCAGCTTGCCGGTCGTGGTGGTCTTGCCGACGCCGTTGACGCCGACGACCAGGACCACCGCCGGGCCCTCCTCGTGCTTGGTGGAGCGGACGGTGCGGTCGGAGTCCTTGCCGATCAGCTCGACCAGTTCCTCGCGCAGCAGCGTGCGGAGCTCCTCGGGGGTGCGGGTGCCGAGCACCTTCACCCGGGTGCGCAGCCGCTCGACCAGCTCCTGGGTGGGGGTGACGCCGACGTCGGCGGTCAGGAGGGTGTCCTCGATCTCCTCCCAGGTGTCCTCGTCCAGGTGCTCGCGGGAGAGCAGCGAGAGCAGGCCCTTGCCGAGCGAGGTCTGCGAGCGGGAGAGCCGGGAGCGCAGCCTGACCAGCCGGCCGGCGGTGGGCTCGGGGACCTCGATGGCGGGCGCCACCTCGGCCTCGACGGCCTCGACCTCGACGGCCTCGACCGCCTCGGAGACCTCGGGAGCCTCGGGAAGCGCCACCTCCTCGACGGTGCGCCGGGGCTCCTCGGTCGGCGGCGCGGCCTCCTCGCCGACCTGGGGCTCGCGCGGGGTGGTCGGCGGCGCCGTGATGACCGGCGCCTGCGACTTCGGGGGCAGTTGCTGGCGTCGTCTGCCGGAAACGACGAGGCCCGCGATCGCAGCGAGGACGATCACGGCGATGACTACGGCAAGAATCACGTATTCCATAACCGCTCCAGTATCCGCGACCGGGGCCCGAATGAGCCGCAGCCGTACTACACCGGTGCGGTACGGTCCGCCTCCGGCCGCTCACGCTGTTGTCCCCCGGCCCGCAGGCGCTGGCTGATCACCTGTGAGATGCCGTCGCCCTTCATGGTCACGCCGTACAGGGCGTCCGCGGACTCCATGGTCAGCTTCTGGTGGGTGATCACGATCAGCTGGGAGCTCTCCCGCAGCTCCTCCATGATCGCGATCAGCCGGCGCAGGTTGGTCTCGTCCAGCGCCGCCTCGACCTCGTCCATCACGTAGAAGGGGCTGGGCCGCGCCTTGAAGATCGCCACGAGCAGCGCCACCGCGGTCAGCGAGCGCTCGCCGCCCGACAGCAGCGACAGCCGCTTGACCTTCTTGCCCGGCGGGCGGGCCTCCACCTCGAGGCCGGTGGTGAGCATGTTGTCGGGGTCGGTCAGCACCAGCCGGCCTTCACCGCCCGGGAAGAGCCGGGCGAAGACGCCCTCGAACTGGGCCGCGGTGTCGTGGTAGGCGGAGGTGAACAGCTGCTCGACCCGCTCGTCCACGTCCCGGACGATGTCCAGCAGGTCGCGCCGGCTGCGCTTGAGGTCGTCCAGCTGCTCGCCGAGGAACTGGTGGCGCTCCTCCAGCGCGGCGAACTCCTCCAGCGCCAGCGGGTTGACCTTGCCGAGCTGCTGGTAGGCCTTCTCGGCCGCCCGGAGCCGCTTCTCCTGCTCGGCCCGGTCGTACGGGTACGGCTCGCCCGGCTCCCGGCCCTCCTCCCCGGTGCCATCAGCGGCCGACGCCGCGGGGGCCGGCGGGACGAGCTGGTCCGGTCCGTACGAGGCGAGCAGTTCGCCGCCGTCGATGCCGAACTCCTCCAGCGCCCGGGCCTCCAGCTGCTCGATCCGCAGCCGCTTCTCGGCCCGCAGCACCTCGTCCCGGTGGCCGGCGTCGACCAGCTTGTCCAGCTCTTCCTTGAGGCCGCGGCCGTGCTCGCGGTGTGCCCGGAGCTCGGTCTCGCGCTCGCCGCGCTCCTGTTCGACGGCGGCCCGCCCGGCGTCCGCGCGGGCCAGTGACACCTCCAGGCAGGCCAGCAGCTGCCGGGCGCCCGCCGCGACGGCGTTCGCCACGGCGGCGTCGTGCTGGGCGCGCCGGCGGCGCTCGGCGGCCCGGGCTCGCGCCTCGCGCTCGGCACGGGCGGCCCGGTCCAGCTGGTCGGCCCGGCCCGCGAGCGCGCGGACCCGCTCCTCGTGGGTGCGCACCGCGAGCCGCGCCTCCAGCTCTGCCTGCCGGGCGGCCGAGGCGCCCTCGGCCAGCCGCTGCTGCTCGGCCGGGTCCGGCTCGTCCTCCCCGGCCTCGGCGGACTCCTCGGCCGCGGCGAGGCGTTCGGCCAGTTCCTCGGCGGTGGCGAGCAGTTGGGCCAGACCCTCCTCGGCGCGCGCGGCGGCGGCCGACAGCCGTTCGGCCTCGCCGGCGGCGGCGCGGGCCTGCCCGCCGAGGCGGCCGAGCGTGCCGGCCACCTGGGCCCTTTCCTTCTCCGTCTGTCGCCGCTGGACGGCGAGTTGCTCCAGTGCGGCGGCCGACTCCCGGCGCTGCTCGGTGAGTTCGGCCAGCCGCTCGGCCGACTCGGCGCAGCGGACGGCCAGTTCGTCGATCGCCCGGGCCGTCTCGTCCACCGCGGCCTGGGTCTCCAGCAGGCTCGGCGCGCCGCCGGAGCCGCCCTGGGCGAAGCCCGCGCCGAGCCTGTCCCCGTCGGCGGTGACAGCGCTCAGCCCAGGGTGCGCGCCGATCAGCCGCAGGGCGTCGTCGAGGGTGGCGACGACCGCCACCCCGGCGAGCAGGCTTCGCGCGGCGGCGAGCAACTCGGCCGGGCCGTCCACCAGTTCACCGGCCCAGCGGGCCTCTGCGGGCAACTCCGCAGCTGGCAGCTCCGCACCGGTCAACTCCTCAGCGGGCGCGCCGGGTTCGGGCGCACCGGCGATCAGCAGCGCGGCCCGGCCGGCATCCTCGGCGCGCAGCAGCCGCAGCGCCGCGGCGGCGGAGTCCGGCGAGTCGACGGCCACCGCGTCGGCCGCCGCACCGAGGGCCGCCGCGACGGCGACCTCGTGGCCCGGTTCGACCCGCAGCAGCTCGGCGGCCGGCCCGAGCAGTCCGGCCAGCTTCTCCCCCGCCGCGAGCAGTGCGCCGCTGCCGTCCTTGCGGCGCAGCCCGAGCGCCAGTGCCTCGTGCCGCGCGGTGAGCCCGGCCCGCTCGCGCTCGGCGGCCCCGGCCGCCTCCCGGGCGGCCGCGAGGTCCCGCTCGACGGCGGCGAGGCGTTCCCGGGCCTCGTCGTGGGCGGCGTCGGCCCGTTCGTCGTCCCCGGCGAGGCCGTCGACCTGCTCCTGCAACTGCTCGAACTCGCTCCGGGCAGCCTCGGCGCGCAGCAGTGCCTCGTCCCTGGCCTCCGTGAGCCGCCCGATCTCGGCCTCGGCCGAGGCGGCCCTGGAGCGGGCCGCCGCCGCCTGCCCCTGCAGCCGGGCGAGCCCTTCCCTGCGGTCCGCGATGGCCCGGGCGGCGTCCCGCAGCCGGCGTTCCTCGGCGGCCAGGTCGCGCTCCAGCTCGCCCTTGCGCTCGACCGCCTCGGCCAGCGCGTACCGGGCCTCGTCCAGCGCCTCGGCCAGCGCGGCCTCCTCCTCCCGGACCCGTTCGGCCTCCCGCTCCAGGTCCTCGGGGTCGCGCCCGCGCCGCTCCTCGGCCTGTCCTCCGGCGGCGGCGTGCCGGGCCCGCGCCTCGGCCAGTCCGACGGTGCCGCGGGTGCGCTCGGCGAGCGCGGAGAGCCGGTACCAGGTCTGCCGGGCGGTCTCCAGGCCGGGGCCGAGCTGCTCGACCTGCGCCTCCAGGACGGCCTCGCGCTGCACCGCGCGCGCGAGCTCCTGTTCGACGGTGGTGCGGCGCAGCCGCAGCGCCAGTTCGTCGGCGACCTCGGCCTCGACGGCCTTGCGGAGGGTGAGCAGGTCGTCGGCGAGCAGCCGCAGCCGGGCGTCGCGCAGGTCGGCCTGGATGCCGGCGGCCCGGCGGGCGATCCTGGCCTGCCGGCCGAGCGGTCCGAGCTGGCGGCGCAGTTCGGCGACCAGGTCCTGGACGCGGTTGAGATTGGCCTGCATGGCGTCCAGCTTCCGCAGCGCCTTCTCCTTGCGCCTGCGGTGCTTGAGCACGCCGGCCGCCTCCTCGATGAAGGCCCGGCGGCCCATCGGGTCGGCGTGCAGGACGGAGTCGAGCTGGCCCTGGCCGACGATGACGTGCATCTCACGGCCGATGCCGGAGTCGGAGAGGAGCTCCTGGATGTCGAGCAGCCGGCAGGTCTGGCCGTTGAGCGCGTACTCGCTGCCGCCGTTGCGGAACATCGTCCGGGTGATGGTCACCTCGGCGTACTCGATCGGCAGGGCGCCGTCGGTGTTGTCGATGGTGAGGCTGACCTCGGCGCGGCCGAGCGGGGCGCGCCCGCTGGTCCCGGCGAAGATGACGTCCTCCATCTTGCCGCCGCGCAGCGATTTGGCGCCCTGCTCGCCCATGACCCAGGACAGCGCGTCGACGACGTTGGACTTGCCGGAGCCGTTCGGGCCGACCACGCAGGTGATGCCGGGCTCGAAGCGCAGTGTGGTGCTGGAGGCGAAGGACTTGAACCCGCGCAGCGTCAGACTCTTCAGGTGCACGCGGCCGGTCTCCTCATCGCTCGCGACAGGCCCCGACGGCGACTGTATCCCCCGCGAGCGGCGCGGGCCGGACCCGGACACGACGAAGGGACGCCACAACGGGGCGTCCCTTGCATGCTGCGTCCCTTTCGGGGCGGCTCAGTGCACAGCGGCGTCGACCTGCGAGGATCGGGCGGGACTCAGGTGAGAGCCGGCTCCCGCTGATCCAGATCGATGCTGTTGAGCAGCGAGTGCTCGTCAGCGACAGCGGTGAGCGCGTCGTTCTCAGCCTGCATCCGGAGAAGCTCGGCTTCAAGGTCCTGGACGCGCTGCTGGAGCCGTCGCATCTCGGAGAGCATTCGCGGGTCGGGGCCGCCGACGTACCCGAGAAGCGCCTTTGCCATGATGAATGGTCCTCCACGCTGAGTGACCGAACCGGAACGGTACAGGTCTAGGGGGAAGGGGGACGCACGCGCGGCGCGCACCCGGAGTGCTGGCTGGGCACTACGGCACAACCACCGTGAGCTGGGCTCGCGACGGCATGCGCCTGCCGGGAAAACGCGGTCGTGTGCGCGGGCTTCCAGCGTCTCACCAAAGACGGTACGGGTCAACACGATCACCGCACGCTACCGCGCCCCTGTCACCTGCCTGGCGGAGTCGTCACGCCGGGGGTCTCGGGCCGGGTCCACCACCTACTCGTGGATCATCATTCGATGCGGAGTCAACCACGAGTCTGCCCGGATGGCAACCGTATGACACCGCCGATTGCGGATCTTTTCGCCGGGCACCCGTCGGGGCCCGGGCTCAGCGGATCTCGAAGCCGTCGTAGCCGGCGCCGACGGCGGTCCAGATCTCGGTCACACCGGTCACGCTGCCGGGCGTGTCGGGGCCGCGGAGCAGGTCGAGCAGCAGCTCGCAGTCGCCGGCCAGGCCCTCGGCCACCACCTGGACCCGGCCGTCGCCGAGGTTGCTGGCGTAGCCGGTCAGGCCGATCTCCAGCGCCCGTGCCCTGGTCCACCAGCGGAAGCCGACCTGCTGGACCTTCCCCCGGACCCAGGCGGTCACCCGGATCGGTTCCTCACTGTGGGCGTCGCGACCGTGCATGCCCCGACCCTAGCCGCCCGTGGACCCGGTCACAGATCCGGGCAGCAGTGCGGCCCCGCCGGATGGTCCGGCGGGGCCGCAGGGCGATCGTCAGATCATCGGGTCAGCGGCTCACCAGTCGCCGCCACCACCGCCGAAGTCGCCGCCACCGCTCCAGTCGCTGCCGCTGAAGTCCGCGGCGTTGAAGTCGGCGCCGGTGTAGTCGCCGCCCTCGTACTGGTCCTGGTAGCCACCGTGACCGCCATGGCCGCCGTACTCCATCGGCGCCGCGGCGTAGGCCGGGGTGCTGAGCATCGAGCCGAGCGCGGTGCCGACCAGCAGGCCCGGCAGCAGGCCCCCGCCGAAGCTGCTGTAGTACCCGCCCGCGTACGGCGCGTAGGCCGGGCCGGCGTTCCAGTACGGCTGCGGGCCGTACTCGGTGTCGACGGTGCGGACCGCCGGGTCGAGACCGGCCGCGACCCGGTCGGCGTCGGCCTGGCAGACCGGGACGGAGCGGGCGGCGCCGCCGGCCGGGGCCCAGTCGACGTCCTTGACGGACGGGCCGTGCCGCGGGTCCATGAAGCACGGGGGGCGGCGCTCGGGCAGGGGCCGCTTCTCCCGTCGGGCGGCCAGGGTAGCCAGCTGGAACCGGCCGTCCTCGATCGCCTCGGTGACCTGCTTGACGTCCTCGGGCTTCTTGGCCTCGTCCATCAGCCGCTTGGACTTCTCGTACGAGTCCAGCGCGCTGCTGTAGTCGGCGCGCTGGGCGTCGTCGGCGTCCGCCGCACGCGGGTTGAAGTCGAGCCGCTCCAGCTCGGTGCCGAAGGCGGTGATGTCCTCGTCGACGACTCGGCGCAGCTGCTCCAGCTCGGCACGGGCCTTCTCCTCCTTGCGCTTCTTGGCGCGGCGGAAGAGGAAGAAGACGCCGGCGCCGGCCAGGGCCACCAGCACCACCGGGATGACCACCCAGGCGATCGAAGTGCTGTGGTTGACCCCGGTGCCCTTGGTCTGCGGGGCGGCCTGGTCGACGAAGTCGTTCAGGGTGGCGTTGATGTCACCCTTGTCGGCGCGAGCGACGGCGCCCCCGATCCGGTCCGCGACGCCGACGCCCATCGCGCCGCGGTCGGAGCGGGCCATGAAGCCGCTGGTGCCCCGCCAGACGCCGTAGACGCCGTCGATGCCCACCAGGGTGCGCAGGTCCGTCAGGACGGTGTCCTTGTTGGCGGCGTCGGGGACGACCGCGATGAAGATCGGCTTGTCGGCCTTCTCGATCTTCTTGGTCAGAGCGTCCGCCTGGGCCTGGCTGAAGCGGTCCAGCATCTGCGGGGCGACGTAGACCTGCCCCTTCTTCAGGGTGGCGGCGGCGTCGCTCAGCCCGCCGGCGGCCGACGCCGCCGGAGCCAGCAGGAGCAGCAGCCCGAGCAGCGCCGCCACGACGGCGAGCGGCCCGGTGCCCCGGGAACGTCGAGCAAGGGTTCTCATAACCCCCGACGCTACCGCGCCCGGCGCCGGAGCACGGCATACCCTTCGCATACTGGTTATGACAGGACTCCCCGCCGTCCGCCGGGGCCGCTCCCCTCCGCGGGGATGAGGTTTCCCCCAGTCGTCCCTGAACCGGGTGGCCGGCGGGAACCGCGGCAGGCGTCCGGACGTACGTTCCGGCGGGCCCGGCGTGGTCGAGGGGTGTGCCGACCGTACCGTGCGGGCGGGCATAGTGGTCCCGGACCACTCGTCCCATTACCTGTTTTTGACCGCTTCTCCCTCCTGACCCCTTACTCCTGATCGGAGCACTCGGTGATCATCGGCCTCGTCACCGCCGTGGCGGCATCCGCCTGCTACGGCACCGGCTCGGTCCTGCAGGCCGTCGGATCCCGCCGTTCCGCCCGGGAGGAGGCGGCCAGGGGCGCCACCACCGCCATCACCGAGCACGGCGGGCCGAGCCTGTCCTCGACCGCGAAGGCCGCCGTCACCTGGGAGTTCATCCTCGGCACGGTGCTCGACCTGGTCGGCTTCCTGCTCGGCGCGCTGGCCGCCCGGCTGCTGCCGCTGTTCCTCTCCCAGACCATCATCAGCGCCAACCTGGTGATCACCGCGGTGCTGAGCATCAAGCTGCTCGGCATCAGGCTCAAGCAGCTGGAGTGGGCGTCCATCGGCGTGCTCTGCTCGGCGCTGGTGATGCTGGCCGTCGCGGCCGGGCCCGAGGGCGGCCACGACGCGGACATGTCCTTCCACTGGTGGCTGCTGATCGTCACCACCGTGCTGCTGGTCGGCGGCAGCCTGCTGGTGCGGCGGATGGGCTCGAAGGGCGCGATCGTCGCCGGCCTGCTCTCCGGCCTCGGCTTCGGGGGCCTCGGCATCGGCGTGCGCATCCTCAACGGCATCGACCCGTTCGAACTCGGCAGTCTGCTCTCCGACCCGGCCCTGTACGCGATCCTGATCGGCGGCCTGGGCGGCATGTACGTGCACACGGTGGCGCTGCAGATCGGCTCGGTGAACGGAGCGACGGCCGCCCTGGTGGTCGGCGAGACGGTGCTGCCCGGCGTGGTCGGCGTGCTGTGGCTCGGCGACTCCTCCAAGGCCGGTCTGGGCTGGCTCGGCGTGGTCGGCTTCCTGCTCGCGGTGGTCTCCGCCGTGGGCGTCGCGTACTTCGGCCAGGACACCCACGGGGCCCTCGGCGACGCCGCCGAGGGCAGGCCCGAACTGGCCCACCGCTAGCGGGCGTTGTCAGTCCCCGCTGCGGGCCCGCGGCACGCGCTGGCAGCGGGGGCAGAAGTAGCTGGAGCGGTTCGTCCAGGCGGCCCGCCGGATCGGGGTGCCGCAGCGGCGGCAGGGCTCGTGCTCGCGGCCGTAGGCGTCGAGGTCCCGGGAGAAGTAGCCGCTCTCGCCGTTCACGTTGACGTACAGGCTGTCGAAGCTGGTACCGCCGACGGCCAGCGCCGCGGTCATCACGTCCCGGGCGTTGGCCAGCAGGGCGGCGGCCAGCGGGCGGGTGAGCGTGGCGGTCGGGCGGTCGTAGTGCAGCCGGGAGCGCCACAGCGCCTCGTCGGCGTAGATGTTGCCGACGCCGCTGATCAGCGTCTGGTCGAGCAGCGCGCGCTTGACGGTCGTGCGCCTGGCCCGCAGCGCGGCCACGAAGGCGGCGTCGTCGAAGCGTGGGTCGAGCGGGTCGCGGGCGATGTGGGCGATGGAGACCGGCGTCCCCTCCGGGTCGTTCTCGGCCTCCTCGACGGCGAGGCCGCCGAAGGTCCGCTGGTCGACGAAGCGCAGTTCGCGCCCGCCGTCGGTGAACCGCAGCCGCACCCGCAGGTGCGTCTCGTCGGGCACCGACGGGTCCTGGACGAGGAGTTGGCCGCTCATCCCGAGATGGCCGATCAGCGAGAATCCGCCGAACTCCGGCGTCGCGCCCGACCCGGCCAGCGGCACCCACAGGTACTTGCCGCGGCGCTGCGCGGTGCCGAGCGTGGTGCCGGTCAGCCGGGCGGTGAAGTCGGCCGCGCCGGCGGGCTGGCGGCGCACCGCGCGCGGGTGCAGCACCTGGACGTCGGCGACCGTCCGCCCGGCGACCCAGTTCGCCAGGCCACGGCGGACGACCTCGACCTCGGGAAGTTCGGGCACGGGAACAGGCCTCCTGCGGACAAGGATCAGCAGGGAAAGGCTACTGCTCGCTCACGCCCCGGCGGGCAGCCGGTCGGCGTACTTCTCCTTGATCGCCCGCCAGGCGCTCTCGGCGGCCTTCTGCTCGGCTTCCTTCTTCGAGCGGCCGACGCCGCTGCCGAAGTCCTCGCCGGCCACCCGGGCCGCCGCGGTGAAGGTCTTCTCGTGGTCCGGACCGGACTCCATGACCACGTACTCGGGCACCCCGATGCCCACCGAGGCGGTGAGCTCCTGGAGGCTGGTCTTCCAGTCCAGGCCTGCGCCCAGCTGAGAGGACTCCTCGATCAGCGGGTCGAACAGCCGGTGGACGAACTCGGTGGCCGCGTCCAGGCCCCGGTCCAGGTAGACGGCCCCGATGACGGCCTCGACCGTGTCGGCGAGGATCGACGACTTGTCCCGGCCGCCGGTACCCTCCTCGCCCTTGCCGAGGCGGATGAACGCGCCGAGGTCCAGGCCCCGGCCGACGTCCGCGAGCGCGCGGGAGTTGACCACCGCGGCGCGCAGTTTGGCGAGCGTGCCCTCCGGGACGTCCGGGTGGACGCGGTAGAGGGTGTCGGTCACCACCAGGCCCAGCACCGAGTCGCCGAGGAATTCCAGGCGCTCGTTGGTGGGCAGACCCCCGTTCTCGTACGCGTACGAGCGGTGGGTCAGGGCACGTACCAGAAGGGCGCGCTCAAGCGTGTACCCGAGGCGCCCTTCCAGGACGTCGTATTCGGTCGAAGCCGGCCCGCCGGCCCTGCCACCGCCCGAAGAACCCTTCGGGGCGGAGGACGCCTTGCGGGTGGAGTTACCGTCCGACATCGATCCGTGCACCCCGCCGATCAGACCGAGAGGACCTGGCGACGGTTGTACGTGCCGCAGCTCGGGCACGCGATGTGCGCCAGCTTCGGCTCGTGGCAGCGGTCGCACGCCACGAGGGCCGGGGCGACGGCCTTCCAGTTGGACCGGCGGTGGCGCGTGTTGCTGCGCGACATCTTCCGCTTCGGAACAGCCACGGCTACTTCTCCTGGTTCTCGGCGAGACCCTCACGGGTGTCGCTGTTCTTGATTCCGTCACCCTCGTCGCCGTGGGCGGCGGAGAGTCCCTGCAGAGCCGCCCACCTGGGGTCGGCGGCGTCGTGGTGGTGCGCCGGGTCGTCGCTCAGGCGTGCCCCGCACTCGGAGCACAGGCCCAGGCAGTCTTCCTGGCACACCGGCTGCAGCGGCAGTGCGAGCACCACCGCGTCACGCAGCACCGGCCGGAGGTCGAAGTAATCGCCCTCCAGACGGTAAGTCTCTTCTTCCGAGTCCTCGTCGAGGTCCTCGGCCCCGGCGGTCCGGGCGCGGTGACGCTCGTCGGACTCCGGGTAGTAGTACAGCTCCTGGAAGTCCACGTCGATGTCGAAGTCGACGGGCTCCAGGCACCGGACGCACTCGCCCTCGACGTGGGTCTCGGCGGTGCCGGTGACCAGCACGCCCTCGACCACGGACTCCAGGCGGAGGTCCAGGTCGATCGGGCTCTTCTCCGGGACGCCGATCACATCGATGATCCCCAGGCCCTCGGGGGCCTCAAGGGTGCGGGAGACCTTGCGCATGGCGCCCGGACGACGGCCCAGCTCGTGCGTGTCGAACACGAGGGGGTCGCGGTGGTCGAGGCGGTTCAAGGTGTCCTGACTTCCATGGGAAAACGATTGCGGTGGCGTGCTCGCCGGGCGATGCGCGGGCAAGCCGACAGCCCGACACGGAGAGGCCGGAGTGGTCAGACTACCGGAGTCTCCCGCCAGGCCCAACTTCGGTCCCGGAGGAACCCCCCGGGACCGGCGCTCAGCGCCCGCCGAGCTCCCGCAGCCTGGTCATGTCGATCATGCTGGTGTCGAAGAAGCTCGTCTCGTCCAGCCCGTGCTGCTGCGGCACGGCCGGCGGCGTGGCGGGCTGCTGCGGGTAGCCTCCCGCGGCCTGCCCCCACGTGTCGTACTGCTGCCCGTCGTAGCCCTGCTGCTGGTAGCCGTAGTCACCGTGCTGCTGGCCCGCGTAGTCCGGCTGCTGCTGTGGGTAGGCGCCGGTGGCGTCGTGCTGCTGCTGGTGGCCCCACTGGGCGCCGTACGGGTCGCCCTGGGCGGCCGCGTCGAAGCCGGCGCCGTACACCTCGGCGTACTGGCCGCCGGGCTGCTGGGCCGCGTACTGGTCGCCGCCGGCGGCCTGCCAGCCGGCCGCGGCCGGGGTCTGGTCCGGCCAGGTCTGCTGCTGCGGCACGTCCTCGCGGTACCAGGCGATGTCGTCGCCGTCGGCGTCGCCGGCGAAGCCCGCCGCCACCGCCTCGGCCCGCTCCTTGGCCTGCTGCGCCTCGTCGGCGGCGGCCAGGTAGGCGCCCAGCTCGTCGATCGGCCGCTTGCCGAGCAGCTTGTCGCGGCCCTTGCCGACGGCGTCCAGGGTCGCGCTGAGGACGTTCTCCAGCGTCGCGAGCTTCACATCGACGTACTCGTCGACCTCGGGGCTCGGGCTGACCTGCTGCGGCTGGAACTCCTCGCCGTCGGTCTCGCCCTCGTACTCGGCCTCGAAGACGCCGGAGTCGCCGCGCAGCTTGGTCCGGCCGCGGCCGACGGCGCCGAGCGTCTTGGTCAGCACCACCTCGAAGTTGGCGAGCTTGCTGTCCACGTAGTCGTCGGCCTCGGCCCGCTTGGTCTCCACCTCGGCGCGTGCCTCGGCGAGGATCCGGTCGGCCTCGGCCTGGGCCCGGCGGACCACCTCGGTGTCGGAGATCAGCGAGCCGCGCTCGGCGTGCGCGCCCTGGATGATCCGGTCGGCCTCGGCCTGGGCACCGGCCACCACCTGCTCGTGGTCGGCCATCATCGACTGGGCCTGGGCCAGTTCGGCGGGCAGCGCCGTCTTGAGGTCGTTGAGCAGGCCGATCAGCTCGGCACGGTTCACCACGCAGGAAGCCGACATCGGCATCGAGCGGGCGTTCTCGACCGCCGCGACGATCTCGTCGACCTTGTTCTGCACGTCCACGGGGCTTCGTCTTTCCGTGTGCCGCCGACGGTCCGGCGGAGGCAGGCCCGGCGCGGTGGACCTCACCGCAGGGCAGGGATACAGACTGTACGACCACTGCGGGGCGGGGTCACAACGCCCGGCCAGGACCAGGCCTCCGGGGACGCCAAGGAAAGCTGACGAACCGTGACGAACCGGCAGAAACGGACAACCGGTGCTACTGCTGGGCCTTGCGCTCCGCGATCCGCTCGACCAGCCGGCGGTGCACCACCTCGGGCAGCAGGTGCGAGACGTCGCCCCCGTACGAGGCGACCTCCTTGACCAGCGTGGAGGACAGGAAGCTGTACGTCGGCGAGGTCGGCACGAAGAGCGTCTCGACGCCCGTCAGCCCGTGGTTCATCTGGGCCATCTGCAGCTCGTAGTCGAAGTCGCTGACGGCGCGCAGCCCCTTGACGATCGCCGGGATCCCGCGGTCCCGGCAGAAGTCCACCAGCAGGCCGAGGTGCGACTCGACCACGATGTTCCCGTAGGGCGCCGTGACCTCCTCGATCAGGGCGATCCGCTCCTCGATGGTGAACATGCCCTGCTTGTTCCGGTTGACCGCCACCGCGACGTGCACCACGTCGTACAGCTTCGAGGCCCGCTCGATGATGTCGAGATGACCGTTGGTGATCGGGTCGAACGATCCGGGGCAGACGGCGCGGCGCATGGCGTGGATGCTCCCTCGTGGGGTGACGGGTGCTGCGGGCCTCCTCGGCCCGGTCAGGGGTGTTGGCGGGCCTCGGCGGCGGCGCGACCGTACCAGAGCGTGCCCTCGCCGTAGCGGCGGGAGCGCAGCACCTCGAAGCCCTCGGGCCAGCCGAACTCGCCGCCGCGGGTGCTGCGCTCCACGGTGACGAGTGCGTCCTCCGCGAGCCAGCCCCCGGCCAGGAGTGTGATCAGCATCTCGCGCACCTCGTCGTCCGTGACGACGTACGGCGGGTCGAGGAAGACCAGGTCGTACGGGGTCTGCGGGGGCGGCCCGGCGATCACCTTCTCGGCCCTGGCGGCCTTCAGCTCCGCGCCGGGCAGACCGATC
The DNA here is from genome assembly GCF_009569385.1 of Streptomyces kaniharaensis. Lineage (NCBI taxonomy): Bacteria > Bacillati > Actinomycetota > Actinomycetes > Kitasatosporales > Streptomycetaceae > Streptomyces > Streptomyces kaniharaensis. The sequence goes on along the minus strand of NZ_WBOF01000001.1, from coordinate 4,055,491 downwards.
GTCCGGACGTTCTCGCGGATCACCCGGGCCGCCTGGCCGTCCGCCTCGACCAGGAGGACGTGCTCGGCGCCGCGGGACAGCGCCTCCAGGCCGACCGCGCCCGATCCGCCGAACAGGTCGAGCATCCGGGCCCCGTGCAAGGTGCCGCGCAGCGCCTCCAGGGTGGAGAACATCGCCTCACGGGCCTTGTCGGAGGTCGGGCGGGTGCCCCGGCCTGGCGGTACGGCCAGCCGGCGGCCGCCGGCCGCCCCGGCGATCACGCGGGTCATGGTGGTGGGAGGTCCTTTCGTCGCTGCCCGACCACGCTATACGGCGCCGCGCCCGTGGGCCCCCACCGGTGGATCGGCGGGGCCCACGGGGCTCACGGTCTCAGCTCGCCTCGGCGCCCGCGGACTGGGCCGGGACGGCGGCACCGAGCAGGGCCGGCGAGGCGTACCGGGACCACGACAGGCAGCCGTCGGGCGGGCAGAACTCGGGGCGGCGCGGGTCGTGCCCGAGCTCGCGCAGCTTGGTGCGGACGGAGTCGGGCGTACGGCCGAAGCGGGCGGCGATCCGGGCGACGGTCTCGCCGTCGTGGAACCGCCGGACCAGCTCCTCCTCGTGCTGCGGCACCCAGGGGGCGCCGTGGCCGGGGTACAGCTCGCGCAGCACGTCACGGTCGGGGATGGGCTCGGCGACGTCGGCGACGATCGCCAGCGCCCGCAGCGCGCGGTTGAGCGCGATCCGCAGCGAGGCGACGTCCTCGACCGGCAGGCGGAGCTTGCCCGAGGCGAGCGGCGCGGCGGCCGCCCCCTCGCGCCAGCCGGTCAGGGTGAGGGTGACCTCGCGGTCGTCGTCGCTGGCGAGTTCGATCCGGAAGACCTTGTCGCCGAGCGGGAGCTCGTTGAGATGACGGAATGCCATGGCAGGACCCCCAAGTGTCGCGCCAGGTACGCACCTTGAGGGTGCGTCCTGAACACCTTCATTCTCTCGCGGGGGTCTGACAATCCGGGGTCCGTGAGGGCCCCTCAGCCCTTCTCCATGTAGGCCGCCCGGTCCTCGTCGAGCAGGCTCTCCAGCGCGGTGCGTAGCTCCGGGTGTCCGGCCAGGTCCGGGTCCTCGGCGACCAGCCGGGTGGCCTCGGCCCGGGCGGTGACGATGACCTCCTCGTCCTCCAGCACCGAGAGCACCTTGAGCGAGGACTTCACGCCGGACTGCGCCTGGCCCAGCACGTCGCCCTCGCGGCGCTGTTCGAGGTCGATCCGGGACAGCTCGAAGCCGTCCAGCGTGGCGGCCACCGCGTCCAGCCGGGCCCGGGCGGCGCTGCCCGCGGGCATGTCGGTGACCAGCAGGCACAGACCCGCCGCGCTGCCGCGGCCGACCCGGCCGCGCAGCTGGTGCAGCTGGGAGACGCCGAAGCGGTCGGCGTCCATGATGACCATCGCGGTGGAGTTGGGGACGTTGACGCCGACCTCGATGACGGTGGTGGCGACCAGGACGTCCACCTCGCCGGCCGCGAACCGGCGCATCACCTCGTCCTTGGCGTCCGGGGCGAGCCGGCCGTGCAGGATCTCCACCCGCAGGCCGTCCAGCGGGCCCTTGACCAGCTTCTCGGCCGTCTCCACCACCGAGAGCGGGGGCCGCCGTTCGTCGCTCTCGGCGCCGAGGTCGGCGATGTCCTCCAGGTCCTCCTCGCTCGCCCGGCGCTTCTTCTTCGGATCGCCCTTCGAAGGGGCGGCGGGCTCCTCGTCCCCGATCCGGGGGCAGACCACGTAGGCCTGGTGGCCCTTGGCGACCTCCTCGCGGACCCGTTCCCAGGCCCGGGTGAGGAAGTTGGGCTTCTCCACCGCGGGGACGACGTGGGTGGAGATCGGCGAGCGGCCGGCCGGCAGCTGGTCCAGGACGGAGGTCTCCAGGTCCCCGAAGACGGTCATCGCGACGGTGCGCGGGATCGGGGTGGCGGTCATCACCAGCAGGTGCGGCGGCTGCTCGCCCTTGGCGCGCAGTGCGTCGCGCTGCTCGACGCCGAAGCGGTGCTGCTCGTCGACCACGACCAGGCCGAGGTCCTGGAACTGGACCTTGTCCTCGATCAGCGCGTGGGTGCCGATGGCGATGCCGGCGTCCCCGCAGGCCATGTCGAGCAGGGCCTGGCGGCGGGCCGGGACGCCCATCGAGCCGGTGAGCAGCACCACCCGGGTGCCGAGGTCGGAGCCGCCGAGCATGCCGCCCTCGGCGAGGTCGCCCATCATCTCGACGATCGAGCGGTGGTGCTGCTGGGCGAGCACCTCGGTGGGCGCGAGCAGGACGGCCTGGCCGCCCGCGTCGACCACGGCGAGCATGGCACGCAGCGCGACCAGGGTCTTGCCGGAGCCGACCTCGCCCTGGAGCAGCCGGTGCATCGGGTGCTCGCCGGCCAGGTCGGCGGTGATCTCGGCGGACACCTTCTGCTGCCCCTCGGTGAGGGTGAACGGCAGGCGGGCGTCGAAGGCGTCCAGCAGGCCGCCTTCACGGGCCTTGCGCGGGACGGCGGGCAGCGCGGACTCGGCGGCCCGGCGCCGGGCGAGGGCGACCTGGAGGACGAAGGCCTCGTCCCAGCGCAGCCGGCTCTGGGCGCGCTCGCGGTCGGCCTGGCTGCGCGGGCGGTGGATCAGTTCCAGGGCCTCGGGCAGCGGGATCAGCCCGTGCCGCTCGCGCAGTTCGGCGGGCAGCGGTTCGCCGACGTCGGCCAGGTGCTTGGTGAGGGCGGTCTCGATGCAGATCGACAGCTTCCAGCTGGGCATCTGGGCGCTGGCGCCGTAGACCGGGATGAGCCGGCCCGCGAACTGCCGGGCGGCGTCGGAGTCGGAGTCCTCGTCGAGCAGCTGGTAGTCGGGCGAGACGAGCTGGCGGGTGCGGTTGAAGACGCCGACCTTGCCCGCGAACAGGCCCTGGGCGCCGGCCCTGAGCTCCTTCTGCCGCCAGCCCTGGTTGAAGAAGACCAGCGAGAGCCGGCTGCGGCCGTCGGTGACGACGACCTCCAGCCGGTCGCCCTTGCGGCCCCGGAACGGGATCAGGGTGACCTTCTCGATCCGGGCCAGCACGGTGACGTGCTCGTCGATCTCCAGCTCGTCCAGGCTGGTGAGCTGGCCGCGTTCGACGTAGCGGCGCGGGTAGTGGTGCAGCAGGTCCCCGACCGTGCGCAGCTTGAGACTGTCGGCGAGCACCTTCGCGGTGCGGTCGCCGACGAGCTTGGTCAGTGGTTCGTCGAGAGCGCCCATCAGGCCCCTGTTTACACCACGGGACCGACAAACCGGGTCTCACACCGGGCGGGAACGGGCGCGGCTCACTCCACCCCGATGAGCAGCGGAGCGGACTCCTGCCCGCCGTGGAAGACCACCGCGTCGACCTCGGGCCGGTGGTGGCGGGCGTGCGCGATCAGGTGGTCGGCGAGCGCCTCGTCGGAGCCGTCGCCGAGGATCAGGGTGACGAGTTCGCCGCCCGCGCCGAGCATCCGGTCCAGCACGCTCGCCCCGACCTCGGCGAGCCCGGCGCCGATCACCGCGACGTCGCCGTCGATCAGGCCGAGCACGTCCCCGGCCTGGCAGACCCCGGCCATCGTCCAGGACTCCCCCTCGGCGACGGCGAGTTCGGCGTACCGGGTGGCCCCGGCGGCGGAGGTCATGGCGACCACGTCCTCGTCGAAGCGGCGCCCCGTCTCGTGTACCGCGAGCGCCGCCAGCCCCTGCACCGGCGAGCGGGTGGGCAGGACGGCGATCCGCACGCCCTCCTCGCGGAGCTGGTCGGCGGCGGCCCCGGCGGCGGCGCGCAGTTCGGGGTCGTTGAGCAGCAGCACGACCTCGCGCGCGGCCGACCGGCGGACGGCGGCGGCGAGTTCGGCGCTGGCCGGCGCGCGGTCCGGGTCGGCCCGGAGCACGACGGCGCCGGCCTGTTCGCAGAGTTCGGCGAGGCCCTCGCCGCACACCACGGAGAGCACCGCGCGGGCCCGCTCCTCGCGTTCGCCGGACTCGGCGGCGGTACCGGCCCGGGCGGCGGCCTCGGCGAAGTGGGTGATCCGGATCTGGTGCGGCCGCCCGGCCACGACCCCGGCCTCCACCGCGGCGCCCGCGTCGTCCACGTGGACGTGCACGTTCCACAGGCCGTCGCCGCCGCCGATCACGAGCGAGTCGCCGAGCCCGCCGAGCCGCTCGCGCAGTGCGGGCAGGGCGTCGTCGGGCGCGTCCAGCAGGTAGATGACCTCGAAGGCGGGGTGGCCGGGGCCGGGCGGCCGGGCGTGCACCTCGCAGCTCTCGACGGCCCGGACGTCCCCGCGCAGGGCGACCGGGCCCATCGGCTGCTGCCCGGTGACGGCGTCGGCGAGCGCGCCGAGGACGGCCACCAGTCCGCGCCCGCCGGCGTCCACGACACCGTTCTCGGCCAGGACGGCGAGCTGTTCGGGGGTGTGGCGCAGTGCGTCCCGGGCGGCCCGGTAGGCGGTGTCGGCGACCTGCGCGAGCCCGTCCCCGGCCCGGACGGCCTCCCGGGCGGCGACCCGGGCGACGGTCAGCAGCGTGCCCTCGACCGGTTCGGCGACGGCCTGGTACGCGGACTCGGCGGCCCGCTGCAGGGCGGCCCGCAGCTGGTCGGCGCCGCCGCCCTCGGCGAGCGTCTCGGCGGTGCCGCGCAGCCACTGGGCGAGGATCACCCCGGAGTTGCCGCGGGCGCCGACCAGCGCACCGCGGGCCATCGCCCGGACCGCGTCGGCCAGGCCCGGCGCCGGTTCGGCGGAGGGGTCGGCGAAGCGGCTCTCCACCTCGGCGGCGGCGGACTCGACGGTCAGGTAGAGGTTGGTGCCGGTGTCGCCGTCCGGGACGGGGAAGACGTTGAGCGCGTCGATCTCCTCGCGCGCCTGGCCGAGCGCGCGCAGGGCGAGCTGGCACCAGGTGCGCACGGCCGGGGCGTCGAGCGTGTGCAGCACCAGGTCTCCTCCGGATGGAACGCCGCGGCGGCCTGAGGGGCAGCAGCACATTCAGGGCAGCGACGAGGGGTGATACCGGCAGGTTATCGGGGGCCGGGAGGGGCCGCCCGGACCGGCGACCGGAGCACTCACCCGGCCGGTCATGGTAGTTTCGTTGAACGGGAGCAAGCGTTGTATGCTCTTCCGGTTGCCTGGAACAGTTCCGGGCTCACCCTTTGGTCCGCTCCGGTTCACGTGAGTGTCCCGGTGGCCCTTCGGGTTTTCGAACGTAAGTGATTTCTGAAGTCTTGGAGTGACTCCTGTGGCTGCCAACTGCGACGTCTGCGGCAAGGGGCCGGGCTTCGGCAACAACATCTCCCACTCGCACCGCCGTACCCGCCGTCGTTGGAACCCCAACATCCAGACGGTGCGCGCTGTGATCGGGCGGACGCCGAAGCGGCTCAACGTCTGCACCTCGTGCATCAAGGCCGGTAAGGTCTCGCGCTGACGCGCAGATCGGCATGCCGGTCCTCCAGCGATGCCGGTTCATCCTCGGATGGACCGGCATCGCTGTTTTCCGGACTCATCTGACCGGCATCGTCCGGACCGACATCGTGATGGGCGGGCCCTCGGGCCCGCCCACACGTGTTTCAGCGCCAGCGCCAGGCGTGGTCGACCGGGCCGATCCCGGAGCCGAGCGCGAAGCCGCCGGCGATCGCACCGGTGATGTACTCCTTGGCCGAGCCGACCGCCTCCGGCAGCGACTCGCCCTTGGCCAGCCCGGCGGCGATCGAGCTGGCCAGGGTGCAGCCGGTGCCGTGGGTGTGCCGGTTGTCGTAGCGCGGCGCCCGGTACCAGTGCTCCTCGTCCGGCCCGCCGTAGAGCAGGTCGGCGGCCTCGCCCTCCAGGTGGCCGCCCTTGACCAGCACCCAGCGCGGCCCGAGGTCGAGCAGCGCCTTGGCGGCGTCCAGCATCTGCCCCTCGCCGTCGACGGTGCGGCCGGTGAGCTGGGTCACCTCGTGCAGGTTGGGCGTGGCGAGGGTGGCGACCGGCAGCAGCTTCTCGCGGACGGTGGCGACCGCCTCGGCGGCGAGCAGCGGGTCCCCGTGCTTGGAGACGCCGACCGGGTCGACGACCACCGGGGCGTCCAGCCCGGCCAGCAGCTCGGAGACGGTCTCGACGAGCTCGACGGAGGCGAGCATGCCGGTCTTCACGGCCTGCACGCCGATGTCGTCCACCACGCTGCGGAACTGCGCCCGGACGGCCTCGGCGGGCAGTTCCCAGTAGCCCTGGACGCCGAGCGAGTTCTGTGCGGTGACGGCGGTGATCACGCTCATGCCGTGGACGCCGAGGGCGAGCATCGCCTTGAGGTCGGCCTGGATGCCGGCGCCGCCGCCGGAGTCGGAGCCGGCGATCGTGAGCACGCGCGGAGGAGCCACGCGGGGAGGAGCCACACGGGCATTAGCAGTCGAAACCATGTGGTCAACCTACCTCCGCGCGTTTCAGAGCACGGCTTCCGATTCCGCCCAGCGGTCCGCCGGCACGGTCTTGAGCCGGGTCACCGCGTCGGCGATCGGCACCAGCTCGACGGCGTTGCGGCGCAGCGCGGTGAAGTGTCCGAACGCACCCTTGTGCACGGCCTCCACCGCGTGCCAGCCGAAGCGGGTGGCGAGCACCCGGTCCCGGGCGGTCGGGGTGCCACCGCGCTGGGTATGGCCGAGGATGACCGGGCGGGCCTCCTTGCCGAGCAGGTTCTCCAGCTCGTGGGCGAGCCGGTTGCCGATGCCGCCGAAGGTGCGGTGCCCGAACCGGTCGACGTCGCCGTGGTCGAAGCGCATGGTGCCGGGCAGCGGGGCGGCGCCCTCGGCGACGGCGATGATGGCGAACTTCTTGCCGCGCGCGAAGCGGTCCTCGACCATCCGGGCCACCGCCTCGATGTCGAAGGGCTTCTCCGGGATCAGGACGCCGTGCGCACCGCCGGCCATGCCCGCGGCGAGGGTGATCCAGCCGGTGTGACGGCCCATCAACTCGACGACCATGACGCGCTGGTGGGACTCGGCGGTGGTCTTCAGCCGGTCGATCGCCTCGGTCGCGACGTGTACCGCGGTATCGAAGCCGAAGGTGACGTCGGTCGCGTCGATGTCGTTGTCGATGGTCTTCGGCACCCCGACCACCGGCAGTCCGGCGTCGCTGAACAGCTTGGCGGCGGTCAGCGTGCCCTCGCCGCCGATCGCGATCAGCGCGTCGATGCCGATGTCCCGGGCGAGCGTCTGGGCGTTCTCCACCGCCCAGGCGATCCGGTCGCGCTGCACCCGGGCCGAGCCGAGGATGGTGCCGCCGAGGGTGAGCAGGCCGGTGACGTCGTCGTGCGAGACCGGGCGGGTGCGGCCCTCGATCAGGCCGAGGAAGCCGTCCAGGATGCCGACGATCTCGTCGCCGTGCACATCGGTGCCCCGGTGCACCACGGAGCGGATCACCGCGTTGAGGCCGGGGCAGTCGCCGCCGCTCGTCAGAACACCGATGCGCATGGTGGTGTGCTCTTCCGCTCGCAGTGGGTCGGACCACCCGCGCCGGACGGGCGGGCGGGCTCGGTTCTCCGCAAGCCTACGCACAACCACCCTGCGAAGCCCGTCCGCCGCACACGCGGAGCGTCACGGGCCGTACCGGTGTCCGCTCCCCATCCGCCGTACGCCGTAGGTCACTCGGGGGCTCACCCCGGTCTCACGAGGGGCTCACTCGGCGAAGTGGTCCCAGCCGCCGACGCGGTCCCAGGGCGCGCCGTCGACCGTCACCCGGCCGCTGCGGGTACCCCGCGGACGGCCGGTCACCTCGCCCACCACCCGCCAGCGGGCGGGGAGTTGGACCCCGCGCGGGAAGGTCGCCACGATCGCGTGGTCCTCGCCGCCGGAGAGCACCCAGACCAGCGGTTCCACCCCGACCGCCTGCCCGATGTCGGCCATCTGCGCCGGGACGTCGAAGTCGGCGGCCTTCAGGTCGATGTCCACCTGGCTGGCCCGGGCCACGTGGCCGAGGTCGGCGACCAGCCCGTCGCTCACGTCGATCATCGAGGTGGCGCCCAACTCGGCGGCGGCCGGGCCCGCGTGGTACGGCGGCTCGGGGCGGCGGTGCGCCTCGACGAAGGCGCGCGGCGAGCGGAACCCGCGCTGCAGGACCGTCAGTCCGGCGGCCGACCAGCCGAGCCAGCCGGTCACCGCGACCACGTCGCCGACCTGCGCGCCGGCGCGCGTCACGGCCGCGCGCCCCTGGAGGTCCCCGAGCGCCGTGATGGCCAGCGTGACGGTGTCGCCGCGCACCACGTCGCCGCCGACCACGGTCGCCCCGGCCACCTGGCACTCGTCGCGCAGCCCGTCCATCAGCTCGGTGGCCCAGGTGGTGGGCAGGTCCGCGGGGGCGACCAGGCCGAGCAGCAGCGCGGTCGGCACCGCGCCCATCGCTGCCACGTCGGCGAGGTTCTGGGCGGCGGCCTTGCGGCCCACGTCGTAGGCGGTGGACCAGTCCCGGCGGAAGTGCCGGTTCTCGATCAGGACGTCCGTGGTGGCCACCACCCGGCCGTCGGGCGCCTTCACCACCGCGGCGTCGTCACCCGGGCCGAGGTCGACCGCGTCGGTGAGCGGTACCCGGGCGGTCAGTTCCCTGATGAGACCGAACTCGCCGAGCTCGCCCACGGTCCCCTGCATCTGCCGTCCTCTCGCGTTTCCATCAGAACTCGTGCCGCATGTCGCGCTCCCCCGCGCAGCGTACGCCCTCCGCGGGTGCAGAGGTCTCCCCTCCCCGGCCCCCTGCGCGGTAGCGTGGTGATCAGACTGCCGGTGAGCCCGCTTCCCACCCTCGACGCCTGACCGGGCGATCACGGCGGCGTCCCCCGTAACCGGCCGCCGGGAGGTCCCCCCGTGGTACAGGCATACATCCTGATCCAGACCGAGGTCGGCAAGGCCACCGCCGTGGCCGAGTCGATCTCCAAGATCCCGGGCGTGCTGACGGCCGAGGACGTCACCGGCCCGTACGACGTGATCGTCCGGGCCGAGGCCGACACCGTGGACGACCTCGGCCGCCTGGTCGTGGCCAAGGTCCAGCAGGTCGAGGGCATCACCCGCACCCTCACCTGTCCGGTGGTCCACCTGTAAGGCCCGGCTACCATCGGCGGGTGGCCAGAGAACTCCGCGTCCCCCGCGCCCTGGCGGCGCTGCCCGCCCCGGTCCGCTGGCTCGCCCTGCCCGTCGCGCTGACCTGCACCGTCGTGGTGCTGCTCGGCAGTTGGAGCGCGTCCGACGACGGCGTCGAGGTGCCGCAGCCGACCGGCAAGGCGGCGGGCTACTGCCGGAAGCTGGCCGCCGCCCTGCCGCAGGAGCTGCTCGGGCACGCCCGCAGGGACCCGTCGCCCGCGTCGCCGTACGTGGCCGCGTGGGGCACCACGTCCCGTACGGTGCTGCGCTGCGGCGTCGACCGCCCGGACGAGCTGAACGGCGAGCACGCGATGGACTGGTCCCCGACCGTCGACGACGTCACCTGGTGGTCGCAGAAGCTCACCGACGGCGGCTACCGCTTCGTGACGACCCAGCGCAGCGCCTACGTCGAGGTGACCGTCCCGGCCGGTGCCGCGGCGAACCCCTTCGACCCGGCCGCCGCCCTGACCGGCGCGGTCAAGGCGAACATCCCCGGCTGAGCGTGACGTACGGAGGGCGGGCCGGGAAGCTCCCGGCCCGCCCTCCGTCGTCCGCGTGCGACTACCGCAGGCCGGTCGAGCGGCGCAGCGCAGCCTGGAGCAGCCGGTCGATCAGCTCCGGGTAGGACAGCCCGGTGGCCTCCCACATCTTCGGGTAGGCCGAGATCGGGGTGAAGCCGGGCATGGTGTTGATCTCGTTGATCATCCAGGTGCCGTCCTCCAGCAGGAAGAAGTCCACCCGGGCCAGGCCCTCGCAGCCGAGCGCCTCGAACGCGGCGACCGCCTGGCGGCGGATCTCGGCGGTCTGCTCCTCGTCGAGCTTCGCCGGGATCTGCACCTCGGAGGAGTCGATGTACTTGGCCTCGAAGTCGTAGAACTCGTAGCCGCCGCCGACCATGATCTCGCCGGGCACGCTGGCCCGCGGGCCGTCCTCGAACTCCAGCACGCCGCACTCGATCTCGCGGCCGGTGACGCCCGCCTCGATGATCAGCTTGGGGTCGTGCCGGCGGGCCTCCTCGATCGCTGCGTCGAGGTCGGCCAGGTCCTTGACCTTGGTGATGCCCATGCTGGAACCGGCCCGGCACGGCTTCACGAACAGCGGCAGACCGAGCTCGGCGGCCCGCTCGCGCACCGCGGCGCGGCCGTCCTCGGTCTCCCACTCGCGCGGCCGGACGATGGTGTACCGGCCGACGCCCAGGCCGTGCGAGGCCAGGATCCGCTTGGTGAACTCCTTGTCCATGCCGACCGCGCTGGCGAGCACGCCGTTGCCGACGTACGGCACTCCGGACAGCTCCAGCAGGCCCTGCAGGGTGCCGTCCTCGCCCCAGGGGCCGTGCAGCAGCGGGAACACCACGTCGACCTCGCCGAGGGCCTTGGGGGCGCTTCCCGGCTCGCTCAGGAGCACCTCGCGGTTGCCCGGGTCGACCGGCAGCGCGACCTGGCCTTCGACGGACTCGGCGACGTGCGCCACGTCCGGCAGCCTGCCGTCGGTGATGGCCATCCGGGCCGGCTCGTCGCTGGTCAGCGCCCAGCGGCCCTCGTGCGTGATGCCGATCGGCAGCACGTCGTACGTGTCGCGGTCGATCGCCCTGAGCACACTGCCCGCGGTGGATACCGAGATGGCGTGCTCGGAGCTGCGGCCGCCGAAGACCAGCGCGACGCGCGGCTTGCGGGCGGACGGGTTCGGGGAGGTCTGTTCGATGCTCATATCGGGTTTGAGACTACCGTGCGACGTGTTTCGGGAAAGTCAACCGCCCCGCGGGCCGCCCCGGACGCCCGTGTCACCGGCGCTCCGCCTTCGCGGACCGCGACATCAGCGTCTGGAGCGCCTCCTGGGTCGGCCGGCCGTTGTGCACGACGTCCACCACGGCCTCGACGATGGGCATGTCGACGCCGTTGCGCCGGGCCAGGTCGAGCACCGACTCGCAGGACTTGACGCCCTCCGCGGTCTGCCGGGTTGCCGCGATGGTCTCGGCGAGCGACATGCCGCGGCCCAGGTTCATGCCGAAGGTGTTGTTGCGCGACAGCGGCGAGGAGCAGGTGGCGACCAGGTCGCCCATCCCGGCGAGCCCGGCGAAGGTGTGCGGGTCGGCGCCGAGCACCTCGCCGAGCCGGGTGGTCTCGGCCAGCCCGCGGGTGATCAGCGTGGCCTTGGTGTTGTCGCCGAGCCCCATGCCGGCGGCCATGCCGACCGCCAGGCCGATCACGTTCTTGACCGCGCCGCCCAGTTCGCAGCCGACCACGTCGGTGTTGGTGTACGGGCGGAAGTACGGCGTGTGGCAGGCCGCCTGGAGCCGCTTGGCGACCGCCTCGTCGACGCAGGCGACGACACTCGCGGCGGGCTGCCGATTGGCGATCTCCCTGGCCAGGTTGGGCCCGCTGACCACCGCGACCCGCTCCGGGCCGACCTTGGTGACCTCGTCGATCACCTCGCTCATCCGCTTGGCGGTACCGAGTTCGATGCCCTTCATGAGGCTGACCAGGACGGTCTGCGGCTCGATCAGCGGCGCCCAGGCGGCCAGGTTGTCACGCAGCGTCTGCGAGGGCACCACCAGCACCGCGAAGTCGGCGCCGGCCAGCGCCTCGGCGGGGTCGGTGGTGGCCCGGACGGACTCCGGCAGCCGCACGCCCGGCAGGTAGTCCGGGTTCTCGTGCGTCGTGTTGACGGCGTCCACCAGCTCCTGGCGGCGGGCCCACAGCGTCACCTGGCTGCCGGCGTCCGCCAGCACCATCGCGAACGCGGTGCCCCACGAGCCGGCCCCCATCACGGCACACCGGGTCACTGCGCGGCCTCCTCGGTGTCGTCGACGCCGCCCTTGGCGCGACGGCGCTCCGCCAGCGCCGCGGCGGCCCGCTCGCGGGCGGCCTTGCGCATGTCGTAGCGCTCGGCGGGCGGCTGCTCGCCGCGGATGTCGGCCAGCACGGCGGTGATCGCCGCCATGATGTCCTCGGTGGCGTCGGTGAGCACCTGGCCGGTGAGCTCCTGGCCCCGGTACTTGCTCAGGTCCACCGGCGGCCCGGCCGCGACGACCACCCGGTGGCGCGGGAACAGGTTGAACTTGCCCTTCCCGTAACCGGGTCGGCCGTACGGCGGGATGATCTCGTGGGCGCCCCAGTGCGCGACCGGGATGACCGGCGCGCCGGTCATCAGCGCGACCCGGGCGACCCCGCTCTTGCCGGTCATCGGCCACAGGTCCGGATCCCGGGTGAGGGTGCCCTCGGGGTAGAACTGCACGCACTGGCCGTTGTTGACGGCGTCGATCGCGGCCCGGAAAGCCTGCGCGGCGTCCGTCGACTCGCGGAACACGGGAATCTGGCCGGTCTTTCGCAGCATGAATCCGATGAAGGGAATCGAGAACAGCGAGGACTTGCCGAGAATGCGCGGCGGACGACCGCTGTTGTACTGCCAGTGCGCGTAGATCACCGGGTCGATGATCGAATTGTGGTTCACCGCGGCGATGAAGCCCCCCTCCTTCGGAAGGTGCTCCCAGCCCCGCCAGTCGGGCTTCACCAGCGCGGTCGTCACCGGCTTCACCAGCACGGCCGCGAAGCGGTACCAGATGCCGTAGTCGGCGTTGCCGAACTGGGCGTACGAGCGGCGGGCCACCCCAGGTCCTCCTCATCCCATGCGGCACGTGGGGTGCCGCGGTCATTGCCTCCCGGTGCCGCGCACCGGCTGCCCGGTGCCCGGGCCCGGGCGCGGAACAGTTTCGCCCGCCCGCTCACCGGCTGTCGAGCGACCCGGCCAGCAGGCGGGGCGGTCGTGATCAAACGCACGTCCGCACAGCTCGGACGGCCTGGCGAGGGCTCCGGGACCGGCGCCACAATGACGCCGATGACCCAGGACACCGTACGCCCCAGCAGGCCCGTCGCGCCCGCCGCACCCACCGCCGGCTGGTCGCTGGTACTGCCGCTCAAGCCGCTAGCCCTGGCCAAGAGCCGGCTCGCCCCGTACGCCGGGCCGCACCGCGCGGACCTGGCCCTCTCGTTCGCGCTCGACACCGTCACGGCCGCCCTCGCGACCCCGCAGGTCGCCCGCGTCCTGGTGGTCACCCGGGACGCCGCGGCCGGCGCCCGGCTGGCCGCGCTCGGCGCCGTGGTGGTCGCCGACGAGCCCGGCGGCGGCCTCAACCCGGCACTGGCGCACGGCGCGTCGGCCGCGCTGGCACTCGCCCCGGACGCGCCGGTGGCCGCCCTCTCGGCGGACCTGCCGGCGCTGCGCCCGGCCGAACTGGCCCGGGTGCTGGGCGCGGTGCCACCACGGGCCCGGGCCTTCCTGCCGGACTCCCCCGGCCTCGGCACGACCCTGCTCGCCAGCACCCCCGGGCGCCCGCTCGCCCCCGCCTTCGGGGACGGCTCGCGGGCCCGGCACGCGGCCGGCGGGGCGCTCGAACTGCGCTTGGCGGACGTGGAGTCGGTGCGCCGGGACGTCGACACCGGCCCGGACCTCGGCGAGGCCCTGGCGCTCGGCGTCGGCCCGTACACCAGCGCCCTGTTCGCCCGGCTCGGGCGCTCCTGACGGACAAGCTGGCGGACGGACGGCCGACGGACGCCCCGTGAGACGGCACCCGGGACTGTCGGTCCAGCTCGCTATGCTGCTGACATGCAGGCCACCGCGTTCACCTTCGACCCCGACACCCGGGCCGGTTCCGTGCTGCTCGACGACGGGACCCCGGTGCCGTTCGACGCGGCCGCCTTCGACGCCGGCGGCCTGCGGCTGCTGCGCCCCGGCCAGCGGGTGCGGATCCGCACCGAGGGCAGCGGCGAGGCCCGCCGGGTGGTCTTCGTGACGCTGCAGACGTTCCCCGACCCGGCCGAGGCCTGAACGGCCACCGGCCCTCTCGAAACAGGCGGCCGGTGACCGTCCGGCGCCGAATGCCGACCAAGCGCCCGGAAATCGAAAGAGCCGTGGCGACCCGTTCTCCGCGATTCGCGGAACGGGGTGCGCCACGGCTCTCTCTCGAAGCCGTCCGAGGGACTGCTGCGCGGGACTACTTGGCGGTGGTCTTGCGCGCGGTGGTCTTGCGGGTGGTGGTCTTCTTCGCCGGAGCCGTCTTCTTGGCCGTGGTGGTCGCCTTCTTGGCGGCGGCGGTGGTCTTCTTGGCGGCGGCGGTGGTGGTCGCCTTCTTGGCGGCGGCGGCCGTCTTCTTGGTCGCGGCGGCCGTGGTCTTCTTGGCGGCAGCGGCGGTGGTCTTCTTGGTGGCGGTCGCCTTCTTCGCGGCGGTGGCCGTGGTCTTCTTGGCGGCAGCCGTGGTGGCCGTCTTCTTGGCGGCGGCCTTCTTGGCGGCCGGAGCGGCGGCAGCGGCCGTGGCGGCACGCTTGGTGGCGGCGCGCTTGGCGGCCGGGGTGGCGGCGACGCCGGCCTTGCCCGGGGTGAGGGAGCCCTTGGGGGCCTTCTTCACCGAGGGGCCTTCCTTCGGCAGCTTCTTGCTGCCGCTGACCAGGTCCTTGAAGCCCTGGCCCGGGCGGAAGCGGGGCACCGAGGTCTTCTTGACCTTGACGCGCTCGCCGGTCTGCGGGTTGCGAGCGAAGCGCGCGGAGCGCTCCACCTTCTCGAAGGTGCCGAAACCGGTGACCGAGACCCGGTCACCGGCCACAACGGCACGGACCATGGTGTCGAGCACTGCGTCGACGGCCTCTGCGGCAGCCTTGCGACCGCCCAGCTGCTCGGCCACCGCTTCGACAAGCTGAGCCTTGTTCACGTCTTCCCCTTCGGAAACGGGCGCCGGATGATTCCATCCGTTCTTTTCGCACGTTAGGTATGTATCTGCGGACTTTCAATTACCAAACGCGCGAATCACCCTAGTGTCGCAATGGATTTGCGCGTCGGCGACCTCAGTCGCGGGGCGGGTGCCCCGCGTCGAGGTCATGTACAAAGCGACTCAACCGCCTTGCCGCCTCCGGAAGATCGCGCTTGGCGGTCTCGGTGACGATGAGGAGTTGACGGGTGAGAGCGGTCTTTGCATCGGCAGACACGTTCAGCGCATGCACGCGGTCGTGAGCTTGCTTCAACCGCTCGGCCACAAGCGCGTAGAGCGCTGTGACTTCCGGGTCGTCCGGCCCCTCAGCAGGTGCGGAGGCGACGTCCACCCGCTCGTCAATTCGGCGTTCGGATCCCCGGCCCGTGGACTCCGGTGCCGCGGGTTCGCCGCCCGCGTACGGAGGTTCATGGTGCCGGTGCATGCACTGATTGTGCCATCTACCCGCAGTTGTGCATGCGCGGGGCCCTCTCCGGCAAAGCCAAATGGGCAATCGGGGGTGGGTCGACGGCCCTAACTCGTGCTCCGGAACGACGGATGACCCGCCCCCCCGAGAGGGAGACGGGCCATCCGGCGGATCGTCAGAATGCTTGTTCCGAAGGGATCTCAGGCGACCGGCTGGGTGCGGGGCTTGAACGAGGGGCGGGTCGCCTCGAAGGCCGCGATGTCGGCCTCGTTCTGCAGCGTGATACTGATGTCGTCCAGCCCGTTCAGCAGCCTCCAGCGGACGTTGTCGTCCAGCTCGAAGGAGGCGGTGAGGCCCTCGGCCCGGACCTCGCGGGCCTCCAGGTCGACGGTGATCTCGGCCGCGGGGTCACTCTCGGTGAGCACCCAGAGCTGTTCCACCGTCTCCTGCGGCAGGACGACGGTCAGCAGGCCGTTCTTGAGGGAGTTCCCCCGGAAGATGTCGGCGAAGCGCGACGAGATGACCGCGTGGAAGCCGTAGTTCTGGAGCGCCCAGACGGCGTGCTCGCGGGAGGAGCCGGTGCCGAACTCGGGGCCGGCCACCAGGACCGTGGCGCCCTGCCGCTCCGGCTGGTTGAGGATGAACGACTCGTCCTTGCGCCAGGCCTCGAACAGCCCGTCCTCGAACCCGGAGCGGGTGACCTTCTTCAGCCAGTGGGCCGGGATGATCTGGTCGGTGTCGACGTTGCTGCGGCGCAGCGGGACGGCCCGGCCGGTGTGGGTGGTGAACTTCTCCATGGCTCAGGCCTCCACGGTGACGTCGGTGTGCGCCAGGTCGGACGGATTCAGGTCGGCGGGAGAGGCGAGGCGCCCCAGGACGGCGGTCGCCGCCGCGACCTGCGGGGAGACCAGGTGGGTGCGGCCGCCCTTGCCCTGCCGGCCCTCGAAGTTGCGGTTCGAGGTGGAGGCGCAGCGCTCGCCGGGGGCGAGCTGGTCGGGGTTCATGCCCAGACACATCGAGCAGCCCGCGTGGCGCCACTCGGCACCGGCCGCGGTGAAGACCTTGTCCAGGCCCTCCTCGACGGCCTGCAGGGCGACCCGTACCGAGCCGGGGACCACCAGCATCCGTACGCCGTCGGCGATCCGGCGGCCCTCCAGGACGGCGGCGGCGGCCCGAAGGTCCTCGATCCGACCGTTGGTGCAGGAGCCGACGAAGACGGCGTCGACGTTCACCTCGCGCAGCGGGGTGCCGGCCTCCAGCCCCATGTACTTCAGGGCGTTCTCGGCGGCCAGGCGCTCCTGCGGGTCGGCGAAGTCCTCGGGGTGCGGCACGTTGGAGCCCAGCGGGGCGCCCTGGCCGGGGTTGGTGCCCCAGGTGACGAACGGGGTCAGCTCGTTCGCGTCGATGAAGATCTCGTGGTCGAAGACCGCGTCCTCGTCGGTGACCAGGGTCCGCCAGTACGCGACGGCGGCGTCCCAGTCCTCGCCCTGCGGGGCGTGCGGACGGCCGGCGAGGTACTCGAAGGTGGTCTCGTCCGGGGCGATCATGCCGGCCCGGGCGCCCGCCTCGATGGACATGTTGCAGATGGTCATCCGGGCCTCCACCGACAGGCTCCGGATCGCCGAACCGCGGTACTCCAGGACGTAACCCTGGCCGCCGCCGGTACCGATCCTCGCGATGACGGCCAGGATCAGGTCCTTGGCGGTGACGCCCTCGGGCAGCTCGCCCTCGACCGTGACGGCCATGGTCCGGAACGGCGCCAGCGGCAGCGTCTGGGTGGCCAGCACGTGTTCGACCTGGCTGGTGCCGATGCCGAACGCCAGCGCGCCGAAGGCGCCGTGGGTGGAGGTGTGGGAGTCGCCGCAGACCACGGTCATGCCGGGCTGGGTCAGGCCGAGCTGCGGGCCGACCACGTGCACGACGCCCTGCTCGACGTCGCCCAGCGAGTGGATCCGGACGCCGAACTCGGCGGCGTTGCGGCGCAGCGTCTCCAGCTGGACCTTGGACACCGGGTCGGCGATCGGCTTGTCGATGTCCAGGGTCGGGGTGTTGTGATCCTCGGTGGCGATCGTCAGATCGGTGCGGCGGACCTTCCGGCCGGCCAGCCGGAGGCCGTCGAAGGCCTGCGGGCTGGTCACCTCGTGGAGCAGGTGCAGGTCGATGAAGAGCAGGTCCGGCTCGCCCTCCGCGCGCCGCACGACGTGGTCGTCCCAGACCTTCTCTGCGAGTGTCCGTCCCATCGGATTCCCTCCAGCCGGCCGCGTTGCCGGCCTTCTCGTGTCATCGAGGTCAAAGCTTTCGCCGCCCTGTGCGGAGCGCGTCGCGCGACCTGCACGCCGGATCGGTGTCCACGATGCGGACGCTCTGCCGAGGCCGCATCCTGGGTGTCTCCCGGGCTGCTGCATCCAGAGTGGCGCTTTTCGCGGAAGATTGAACTTGCGTCTCGCGGAATGAGACTGCAGTCTTAGGGCATGGACAACACTAGCGGCGTCGGCGTTCTCGACAAGGCCGCTCTGGTGCTGAGCGCACTGGAGTCGGGCCCCGCCACGTTGGCGGGGCTGGTCGCCGCCACCGGTCTGGCACGCCCCACGGCCCACAGACTCGCCGTCGCACTGGAACACCACCGTCTGGTCACCAGGGACATGCAGGGGCGCTTCATCCTCGGCCCCCGTCTCTCCGAACTCTCCGCCGCGGCGGGCGAGGACCGGCTGCTCGCCACCGCGGGCCCGGTCCTGACCCACCTGCGCGACGTCACCGGCGAGAGCGCACAGCTCTACCGCCGGCAGGGCGAGATGCGGATCTGCGTAGCCGCCGCCGAGCGGCTCTCCGGCCTGCGGGACACCGTCCCGGTCGGCAGCACCCTGCCGATGAAGGCCGGCTCGGCCGCCCAGGTCCTGCTGGCCTGGGAGGAGCCCGAGCGGCTGCACCGCGGCCTCCAGGGCGCCCGCTTCACCGCCACCGCGCTGAGCGGCGTCCGGCGGCGCGGCTGGGCCCAGTCGATCGGCGAGCGGGAGCCGGGCGTCGCGTCCGTCTCCGCGCCGGTCCGCGGCCCCTCCAACCGCGTGGTGGCCGCCGTCTCGGTCTCCGGCCCGATCGAGCGGCTGACCCGCCACCCGGGCCGCCTGCACGCCCAGGCCATCATCGAAGCCGCGAACCGGCTCACCGAGGCCCTGCGCCGCAGCTGATCACCCGACGTACCGAAAAGGGCCCCGCTCGACGTCGAGCGGGGCCCTTCGGGCATTTCCGGGGGCGGTCCCGGCCTGCCGCATTGGGCACCGCCCGGAAAGAACCGTGCCGGACCGGTGAGAACTGTCCCGGAAATGCGAAAAGACCCCGGAAACCGGGGCCTTCTTTTCTGGCTGGGGTACCAGGACTCGAACCTAGACTAAATGAACCAGAATCACTCGTGCTGCCAATTACACCATACCCCAACACAAAGCAAGGGCCGATGGGCGAGCCCATCGGCTTCCTGCTCTGGTACCCCCGACCGGATTCGAACCGGCGCTACTGCCGTGAGAGGGCAGCGTGCTAGGCCGCTACACAACGGGGGCTTTCCAGGCGATCCCTTGCGGGATCAGTACCCCCGACCGGATTCGAACCGGCGCTACTGCCGTGAGAGGGCAGCGTGCTAGGCCGCTACACAACGGGGGCTTTCCAGGCGATCCCTTGCGGGATCAGTACCCCCGACCGGATTCGAACCGGCGCTACTGCCGTGAGAGGGCAGCGTGCTAGGCCGCTACACAACGGGGGCTTGATCTTCACTTGTCCTGCGGTACTGAATCGTACTGCGCTGGGGTACCAGGACTCGAACCTAGACTAACTGAACCAGAATCAGTCGTGCTGCCAATTACACCATACCCCACCAGAGTTGAACCCTTGGGAGCTCTTCTCAGGCGTTGCGCCTCTCGTTCGGTCCCGGCGGGGGGCTTTCGCTCCCTCGTCCGTTCCCTCCCGGGCGGCGCAGAAAGAACATTACCCGACGTCTGCCCTGGCTCCAAAATCGATAACCCCAGGCAGCGGCCAGGAGGCCGGCGGACGGCCTCCGGGTACGCCGCGGGCCCGGCGCGAAGCCGGGCCCGCGGCCTGCTCAGCGGCCCGTTCAGGCGGCCGGCAGGGCGTCCAGGGCGGAGCGCAGCCGGCGCAGCGTCTCGGGGCGGCCGAGCAACTCCATCGACTCGAACAGCGGCGGCGAGACCCGGCGGCCGGTGACGGCCACCCGCAGCGGCGTGAAGGCGAACTTGGGCTTGATGCCCAGCCCGTCCACCAGCGCCTCGCGCAGCGCGGCCTGGATCGGCTCCGGGCTGAAGTCCGCGAGCGTCTCCAGGGCCTTGATGCTGGCCTCAAGCACCGGGCGGGCGTCCGCCGTCAGCGCCTTGGCGGCGTCGTCCGGGTCGACCGTGAAGTCGGCCGGGTCGACGAACAGGAAGCCGGCCATGTTCACGATCTCGCCGAGCACGACCATCCGCTCCTGGGTGAGCGGCGCGATCCTGGCCAGCAGGTCGAGCTGCTCGGCGGTCGGCTCGGCCGGCAGCAGGCCGGGGGCCTGCAGGTACGGCACCAGGCGGCGGACGAAGTCCTCCGGGGCCAGCCGGCGCACGTGCTCGGCGTTGATCGCCTCGCACTTCTTCAGGTCGAAGCGGGCCGGGTTGGAGTTCACCTTGGCGATGTCGAACGCCGCGACCAGCTCGTCCATGTCGAAGATGTCGCGGTCCTCGGCGAGCGACCAGCCCAGCAGCGACAGGTAGTTGAGCAGGCCCTCGCGGATGAAGCCGCGCTCGCGGTACAGGTTGAGCGAGGCCTGCGGGTCACGCTTGGAGAGCTTCTTGTTGCCCTCGCCCATCACGTACGGCAGGTGGCCGAAGCGCGGGGTGGTGCCGTTGCCGACGCCGATCTCGGCGAGCGCCGCGTACAGCGCGATCTGCCGCGGGGTGGAGGAGAGCAGGTCCTCGCCGCGCAGCACGTGGGTGATGCCCATCAGGGCGTCGTCCACCGGGTTCACCAGGGTGTACAGCGGGGCGCCGTTGGCCCGGACGATGCCGTAGTCCGGCACGTTCTCCGGCTCGAAGGTGAGCGTGCCGCGCACCAGGTCGTCGAAGGCGATGGTGCGGTCGGGCATCCGGAAGCGCAGGATCGGCTCGCGCTTCTCCAGCTTGAAGACGGCGATCTGGTCGTCCGTCAGGTCCCGGCAGTGGCCGTCGTAGCCGGAGGGCTTGCCGGCGGCGCGGGCGGCCTCGCGGCGGGCGTCCAGCTCCTCGGTGCTGCAGTAGCAGTGGTAGGCGTGGCCGGCCTCGTGCAGGCGGCGGGCGACGTCGGCGTAGACGTCCATCCGCTGCGACTGGCGGTACGGCGCGTGCGGGCCGCCGACCTCCGGGCCCTCGTCCCAGTCGAAGCCGAGCCAGCGCATGGCGTCGAGCAGCTGGTCGTACGACTCCTCGGAGTCGCGGGCCGCGTCGGTGTCCTCGATCCGGAAGACCAGCGTGCCGCCGTTGTGGCGGGCGAAGGCCCAGTTGAACAGGGCGGTGCGGACCAGGCCCACGTGCGGGTTCCCGGTCGGGGACGGACAGAAGCGAACCCGGACGGCCGGGTCAGTGTTAGCCACGCTTGATCACCTTGTTGGTGAGAGTGCCGATGCCTTCGATGGAGACGGCGACCTCGTCGCCGACGTTGAGCGGGCCCACCCCAGCGGGTGTGCCGGTGAGGATGACGTCGCCGGGCAGCAGCGTCATGGCCTCGGAGATGTGGACGATCAGCTCGGCGACCGAGCGGACCATCAGGGAGGTGCGCCCGGTCTGGCGGAGCTCGCCGTTGACGGTGCAGGTGACGGCGAGGTCGCTCGGGTCGAGGTCGGTCTCGATCCACGGGCCGAGCGGGCACGCGGTGTCGAAGCCCTTGGCCCGGGCCCACTGGCCCTCGCGCTGCTGGACGTCGCGGGCGGTCACGTCGTTGGCGCAGGTGTAGCCGAGGATCACCTCGGGCACCCGGTCCAGCGGGACCTCGCGGCACATCCGGCCGA
This sequence comes from Streptomyces kaniharaensis, assembly GCF_009569385.1. Taxonomy (NCBI): domain Bacteria; kingdom Bacillati; phylum Actinomycetota; class Actinomycetes; order Kitasatosporales; family Streptomycetaceae; genus Streptomyces; species Streptomyces kaniharaensis. Next base: position 4,034,218 of record NZ_WBOF01000001.1, on the reverse strand, counting down.
TGACCACGGCGAGTTCGGCCTCGTGCTGGACGTCCGAGGAGAACGGCGGGTACGCGATGCTCTCGGTCGGGCCGATCACCGCGGTGGACGGCTTGAAGAAGGTGAGCGGGACGTCCGGGACGTCGTTGCCCAGTTCGGCCGCGTGCGCCGCGTAGTTGCGGCCGACCGCCACGATCTTGTTCGGGAGCATCGGGCTGAGCAGCCGGACGTCCTGGAGGCGGTAGCTCTCGCCGGTCGGTTGCGGCTGACCGAACGGGTGACCGGCCAGCGCGTGGACGACCATCGACTCGGGCTGGGCGGGGTCTCCCTCCACCACGCCGAAGGAGACGCTGCCGGCGGCAGGGCTCCCCTCCCGGACGGAAAACCTGGCAATGCGCACGGCTGGGCTACCCCTCGCTTCGTCGGCCGCCCGGGGCGCCCCCGGGCGCTGTGGGCGCCTCGCCCTCCGCGGGCGCGGCCCCGTCAATCGTCGTCCCAGGCTATCGCGTGAGCCCTCGCCCGACCGCTTTGCCCCTGTTCGGTGCGGTTGCGTCAGGACGGCACACGAAGGGCGCCGTGACCGGTGCGGTCACGGCGCCCTGGTGCGGAGCGCGGGTGGGGTCAGTCCTGTGCGACGGCGACCACGGGGGCGACCATCAGCTGGGTGCGGCGCGGGTTGGCGGTGTTGGTCGGCAGCTCGGTCGCGTAGGTGACGGCGTCCTCGGCCTTGCGGGCGCCGGGGATCTTGCTGAAGTCCTCGACCGAGGCCAGCGTGGTCCGGCGCGGGTTCGCCGTGGAGCGGCAGGACAGCGTGGACGTGGTGGCCTTCTTCGTCTGGGACATCGAGTCAGCACCTCATGGTCGCGGCCGGGCGCGTCGCGGGGGCGTCGGCACCGGCCTGAGTGATTCCGAGTGATTCGGAGGGATTCTGGGCAGGCTGATCGGGGCCGTGCTCCGGATGCAGCCCAGATTACGAGATCTCTTTCCACAGGGACCGTGACCAAAGCTACACATTGGGCTGTGATTTTGCTCACGAATCACCGAACAAATCGCCGATATCCGACATTTCATCGCACCCGACTTTCCTGACATTGCACCCATAACGGACATTCCAGCAGGTCTGCGAATCTTTTCGATCTAGGGACCGGTTGGCATGTATCCGGCGAGTGTCCGAAAAAGGCGGTATTCCGGTCCGGTTACCGCACAGTCAGTGAAACCGCGCACGCGGTCGGTAGTGTCGAGCGGCGAGTCCCGGCGGCCCTTGTTGGGATTCCCCGGCTGTGCTGGAATGCCACGGACCGTGGGTAGGGAGCAGTCCACCCCGGTGACCCGCTCTCCCGGACCGGCCGGGGTGCGGATGGAAACTCGACACCGTCCAGTCCGCGGCGACGCGGCGGGACGCCCGGTCCAGAGGTTGCGACGCCAGTGCAGGGACGTTTCAAAAGGGGTAGCGGCGCCGCGGGTAACCCGGAGTCGCGCGAGCCTGTGGCAGCCCCCCACCAGGCGGCGGCCCCCGGCGGCCCGGCGGAGCCGGTGGTGCCCGAGGCACCCGGCCGCCCCGAGGACGACGGCCAGGACCGCAAGTCGACCCGGGACAAGCTCAAGAAGACCCTGACCAGGCGCCGCGCCACCGGTATGAACCGGTTCGCGATGCGCAACTGGCGCATCCGCACGCGCCTGATCGCGCTGCTCGCCCTCCCCGTCCTGGTCTCCCTGGTCCTCGGTGGCCTGCGCATCCAGAGCTCGATGCAGAACTCGCAGCAGCTCGCGCAGATGGCCAACCTGTCCGACCTGGCCAAGAAGGCGACCAACCTCGCGGACGCCCTGCAGACCGAGCGGGACATCAGCGCCGGCCCGATCACCGCGCACCCGAACGACCCGCTGGACGACGACATCGTCGCCGCCCGCCACGCCACCGACGAGCTGAGCCGCACCTTCACCACGTCCTCGGACAAGTTCGAGAACCTCGAACTCTCCGGCGGCAAGGCGCTGCTCTTCCAGATCCGCAAGGACCTGAACTCGATCTCCGACGCGCGCAACTCGCCGTACCAGAACAACCAGAACATCCAGTCGACGATCACCGCCTACGACGTGATCATCCGCGACCTGCTGTCCATCACCCAGGACATCGCGCTCGCGTCGAACAACAAGGACCTGGTCGTCTCGACCCGCGCGCTCCAGCAGTTCTCGCTGGCCAAGAACGCCACCTCGCAGCAGCGCGCCCTGATCTCCGCCGCGCTCGCCAACCCGAGCAAGCCCGACCTCAGCCTGAGCGACGAGTCCTTCGGCATCCGCCTGCGCACCGCCTACGACAACTCACTCACCAGCTTCAACAACATCTACACCGCGCACGACCTGGACAACCTGCGCGGACAGCTGAGCTACAACAACGTCGTCGCCGAGGCCGACCGCTACTCGCGCTCGATCCTCCAGCAGAGCGGTATCCGCCAGACCGACCCGGTCACGTACAAGGACTGGTACGAGAAGTCCACGGCCAAGATCAAGGCCGAGCAGCGGATCGAGTCCAAGCTCCTGGAGAACCTCGACGGCAAGGCCCAGGACCTCCAGTCCCAGGCCGACACCGACGCCCTGATCATCGCCGCCGCCGTCGCCCTGGTGCTGCTCGTCGCCCTCGGTGGCGCCGGTCTGATCGCCCGCTCGATGGTGCGCTCGCTGACCCGTCTGCAGGCTGCGGCCGAGGACGTCGCCGAGCGGCGACTGCCCGAGCTCGTCAAGACGCTCTCCGAGAACGACCCGCACGACGTCGACGTCACCGTCGAGCCCGTCGCCGTCGACTCCACCGACGAGATCGGCCACGTGGCCCACGCCTTCGACATGGTGCACAGCGAGGCCGTCCGCCTCGCCGCCGAGCAGGCCCTCCTCCGCGGCAACATCAACGCGATGTTCACCAACCTCTCGCGCCGCAGCCAGGGCCTCATCCAGCGCCAGCTGTCGCTCATCTCCGAGCTGGAGAGCCGCGAGGCCGACCCGGACCAGCTGGCCAACCTCTTCAAGCTGGACCACCTCGCGACCCGTATGCGCCGCAACGGCGAAAACCTCCTCGTCCTCGCCGGTGAGGACCCGGGCCGCCGCTGGACCCGTCCGGTCCCGCTGGTCGACGTGCTCCGCGCCGCCGCGTCCGAGGTGGAGCAGTACGAGCGCATCGAGCTCGCCACCGTGCCGTCGGCCGAGGTCGCCGGCCGCGTCGTCAACGACCTCGTCCACCTGCTCGCCGAGCTGCTGGAGAACGCCACCTCGTTCTCCAGCCCGCAGACCCGCGTCCGGGTCACCGGCCACTCGCTGCCCGACGGCCGCGTGCTGGTCGAGATCCACGACACCGGCATCGGCCTGAGCCCCGACGACCTCGCCGACATCAACGAGCGCCTCGCCAACCCGCCGACGGTGGACGTGTCCGTCTCCCGCCGCATGGGCCTCTTCGTGGTCGGCCGCCTGTCCCTGCGACACGGCATCCGCATCCAGCTGCGCCCCAGCGACTCCGGCGGCACCACCGCGCTCGTCATGCTGCCGGTGGACGTCACCAACACCGCCGACCGCCGCGGCGCTGGCCGCCCCGGCCCCGCGCAGGCCAAGCAGCAGCGCGGGGTCGCCCCGACGCCGCGCCAGCAGCGCCAGGTGCCGGCCGGTCCGAACGGCGGCCCGGTCGCGCTCGGCCAGGGCCCGGCCGGCGGCGCCCCGCAGGGCCGTCCGCAGCTCGGCAAGGGCGGCCCCGCCGCTCCGGCCGCGCCCGGCGGGCGGGCCGGCGGCCTGCCGACCCGTCAGGTCGGCAAGTCGCTCCACGAGAACCCCGTCGTCCCGCAGGGTCAGCAGCCCCAGCGGACCCAGCAGCAGCCTCAGCAGCCCCAGCCTCAGCAGTCCCAGCAGGGCGGCCTGCCGCAGCGCAGCCCGGGCCGCCAGGGCCCGCCGCAGGGCGTCCCCGGCGTCGGCGGCCAGCCCCGCCGCCGCCAGCCCGGTGCCGGCCAGCCCGCCGGGCCGCAGGCCGCGCCCGGCCGCGCCGGCCAGGAACGGCCGCGCCCCGGTGGCGAGCAGCCGCAGCACGGCCGTCCGGGTGCACCGGGTGTGCCCCCGCAGGGCGCGCGCCCTGGCAACCGCCCCCAGGACGGGCTGCCGCAGCGCCGCCAGCCGGGCCGCCCGGTCCCGCAGGGGCAGCAGGGCCCCGGTGGCCAGGGCCCGCAGGCACCCCAGGGACAGCAGGGACCGCAGGGACCGCAGGGTCCGCAGGGTCCGCGCCGCCAGCAGCGCCCGGGCCCGAACGCGCCGCAGCTGCCGCCGCAGCAGCAGGCCCAGCAGCTGCCGCCGGCCGAGCCGGCGCCGGTGGAGAGCACCCAGGAGATGGCCCGGCCGCGCTTCGAGGCCAGCCAGATCGACCCGCGCGACCCGCTCGGCCTCGGCCTGGTGGAGCCGGTGCTGCCGGACGTGCCGAACCCGGCCCGCCCGGAGGTCCGGCAGGAGGCTCCGCGCCACGAGCAGGTCCGCCAGGAGCCGATGGCGCTGCCGATCGGCCCGTCCGACGGCGGTCCCGCGCAGCAGCCCTGGTACGGCGACGAGGCCTCGCAGCAGGCCCGGCCGCACGGGTACCAGCCGCAGCGCCCGGGCACCTCGGCGCCGGAGCTCCAGCAGCCGGCCCCGCAGGCCCAGGCCCAGCAGGCCCAGCAGCAGCCCGAGTCCGCCGCCGACGCCCCGTGGCGTCCGTCCGCGAACGACGAGCGCTGGCGCCGCGCCGAGCAGATCCGGGAGCCCTCGACCAACGGCGTCACGATGTCCGGCCTCCCGCGGCGGACCCCGCAGGCCAACCTGGTCTCCGGCACCGCCGAGTCCGCCCCGCTGACCGGTCCCCAGGTCTCCCGCAGCCCCGAGGAGGTGCGCGGCCGGCTGACCAACCTGCGCCGCGGCATCCAGCAGGGCCGCCGGGCCGGTGCCGAGCAGGCCAACCACGCCGGGTTCCAGCATGGTGCCCAGCAGCCCGGATTCGATAGTTTCGGTGGCCGGACCGACGGCAACGGCGCAGATCACCAGGAGCGTTGAGTTGAACCAGATGAGCCAGGCCGCACAGAACCTGAACTGGCTGATCACCAATTTCGTGGACAACACCCCCGGGGTGTCCCACACCGTGGTGGTCTCCGCGGACGGCCTTCTCCTGTGCATGTCCGAAGGCTTCCCGCGCGACCGCGCCGACCAGCTCGCCGCCGTCGCCTCCGGCCTCACCTCCCTCACCTCCGGCGCCAGCCGGATCTTCGAGGGCGGCGAGGTCAACCAGACCGTCGTCGAGATGGAACGCGGCTTCCTGTTCCTCATGGCCGTCAGCGACGGCTCCGCCCTCGCCGTCCTGGCCTCCCCCGACTCCGACATCGGCCTCGTCGGCTACGAGATGGCCCTGCTCGTCGACCGCGCCGGCGCCGTCCTCACCCCCGCACTTCGCGCGGAACTCCAGGGCAGTCTCCTGCACTGACCCGGAGCCCGAGCGGATCCACCCACCGTCCCACCTCCCCGCCGGGTCCGACCCGACCGGCCCCGGCGTCCGACCCTCAGCTACCCTCGGGCAGCTGATCTCGCCTCAGCTGGCATCGTCCCAGCTGGAACCGGCTGCTCAAGGCTGCAGCACAAGGAGGACCCATGACCCCGCCTACGACACCCGCCGGCCCGTACGGCAACGGGTACGGCAGCGGATACGGCGGGCAGCAGTCCGACGGCTACGAGCAGCAGCCGCTGGTCCGCCCGTACGCGATGACGGGCGGCCGCACCCGGCCCCGCTACCAGCTCGCCATCGAGGCCCTGATCTCGACCACCGGCTCGCCCGAGCGGACCGGTGGGCTGCTGCCCGAGCACGCCCGGATCGTCAGCCTCTGCCGTGAGGTCAAGTCCATCGCGGAGATCTCCGCACTGGCCGGCGTGCCGCTCGGTGTCGCCCGCATCCTCGTGGCCGACCTGGCCGAGGCCGGCCTCGTCGCCATCCACCAGCCCGCCGCTGCGGGCGAGTCGGGCGGAACGCCCGACGTCACGCTGCTCGAAAGGGTCCTCAGTGGACTTCGCAAGCTCTAACGGACCCGCCCGCGCCACGACGTCAGCGAAGATCGTCGTGGCGGGCGGCTTCGGTGTCGGCAAGACCACGCTCGTCGGCGCCGTCTCCGAGATCAACCCCCTGCGCACCGAAGCCGTCATGACCTCGGCCTCCGCCGGCATCGACGACATCAGCAAGGTCTCCGGCAAGACGACCACCACCGTCGCCATGGACTTCGGCCGCATCACCCTCGACGAAGACCTCATCCTGTACCTCTTCGGCACCCCCGGACAGGACCGCTTCTGGTTCATGTGGGACGACCTCGTCCGCGGCGCCATCGGAGCCGTCGTCCTCGTCGACACCCGACGCCTCGCCGACTGCTTCCCCGCCCTCGACTACTTCGAGAACAGCGGACTGCCCTTCGTCGTCGCCCTCAACGGCTTCGACGGACACCAGCCCCACACCGCCGACGAGGTCCGCGAAGCCCTCCAACTCGGCCCCGACACCCCCGTCATCACCCTCGACGCCCGGCGCCGCGACAGCGCCAAGAGCGCCCTCATCACCCTCGTCGAGCACGCCCTCCTCGCCCGACTGCGGTGACGGGGCGGCGAGTTCGTGAGTGACCCCTCGCCACGGCCGCCCGTCGGCAACCCGACGGGCGGCCGTGGCACATCCGCCTACCGGCTGGTGTCCGCCAGGGGCATCGCGCAAGACCCGCGCATCAGCGGTGGATAACAGTTCGGTAGGCATTTTGTGATCAACAGTGACGCTGCGTGGCGGATTCACGTCACTCAGCGCCAGAAGACCACGGTTTTGTGCCGTCATGTCGGTGAATGTCCAGATTGTGCCGACGCGGGCGGCATTCGACGGCTGTTTGTCCCCCATCCCTGCACGTGCTGAAATTCCAGCTACTCCCGAAGCTCGTTCCGCGGCTCACCCGGCAGCGGACCAGGCCCCCCGGGGGTAGCGCTGGATTGATCCATGGCCGGCTGTCGGCCGAGAGGTAGTTGTCGAGTGAGGCGTAAGCAGCAACCCGCCCCGCAGCGGCGCTCCGAGCCCCGCCAGAGCGAGCCGAACCGTACCGCAACGGGCCCGGCCGGATTCTCCGCGTTCACGCCCGCCGAGGAACGGCCACAGGTCGCGCCGCCCCCGAACCCCCCGGCGGCCTCCACGGAGCGCCGTGGCAGCACTCCCGCGGTCGCCGACGACTCCAGCCGGTACGACTTCCTCCGCCCGCGCAACTGGCGCGTGCCGACCCGTCTGATCGCGATTCTGCTGATCCCGGTCATCATCAGTCTGGTCTTCGGCGGCCTCCGCGTGAACACCTCGGTCGACGGCTACATCAAGGCCTCGCGCGCCGAGAAGAACGCCGAGCTCGCCAAGGCGGCCACCGAGCTCGCCGAGGCGCTCGAGAACGAGCGCGACGACACCCTGATACCCCTGATCACCAAGCAGGATCCGGACGGCAAGGTCGCCAAGCGCCGCAGCGAGACCGACGCCGCGCTGAAGGCGTACAACGCCGCCTACGAGGCCTCCGACAAGTCCGGTGAGCTCCCCCGCCGCCACGAGGCCTTCCAGCAGCTCGTGGTCAGCCTGCCGCACCTGCGCACCAACGCGTACGGCCCCGAGCTGTTCGCCAGCGCGACCGCCAGCGCCTACTCGGTGATGTTCGCGCCGCTGCTGGCCTTCGACAACTCGGTCGGCTCGGGCTCCTCCAACGCCACCAGCAAGGGCCGCGCGATCTACGCGATGTCGCTGGCCAAGGCCTCCGCCTCGACCCAGCGCGCGCTCATGCTGCACCTGCTGGTCGGTATCTCCGCGGGTGTCACGAGCCGCCACGAGAACACCGACATGATCCAGACGATCCTGATCTCGGAGAAGCTGGAGCAGGTCTCGCTCGCCGAGTTCAACACCGGTGGAGCGCCCGAGGACGTCAAGAAGTACGCCGATGCGCAGGTCGCCCTGGCCACCGCCCAGGAGAAGACCGCGAACAAGATGCCCAACGGCTCCGTGCCGAGCATGCAGCAGCTGCTGAACATCGGCGCCGCGTACAGCCAGGCCGCCGCCGACGGGCAGACCAAGGGCAAGGCCACCGCCGACGCGGCCTTCAAGGAGGCCAAGGACGCCGGTCTCACCCCGGAGAACTGGACCCAGGCGTCCGCCACCCACATCCAGGCCCTGCGCACCACCGAAGTCCAGCTGCTGAACGACGTCCTCACCGACTCGCGCAACCTCAAGGACAACGCGCTCTACGACGCCATCCTCAACACGGTCATCGTCGTCGCCGCGCTCATCCTGGCCGGTCTGCTCACCGGGTACGTCGCCCGCTCGATGATCCTCGGCATGCGCACCCTGCGCAGCGCCGCCCTGGAGATCGCCGACCACCGTCTGCCGGACCTGGTCGAGAAGCTCTCCAAGACCGACCCCGACCGGGTCGACACCTCCGTCGCCCCGATCCCGCTGCACGGCAAGGACGAGATCGGCGAAGTCGCCCGGGCCTTCGACCAGGTCCACCAGCAGGCCGTCTCGCTCGCCGCCGAGCAGGCCCTGCTGCGAGGCAACGTCAACGCGATCTTCACCAACCTGTCGCGCCGCAGCCAGGGCCTCATCCAGCGCCAGCTGGCGCTGATCACCGACCTGGAGAACAACGAGGCCGACCCGGACCAGCTGGAGAACCTCTTCAAGCTGGACCACCTGGCCACCCGTATGCGCCGCAACGGTGAGAACCTGCTCGTCCTCGCGGGCGAGGAGGCCGGCCGCCGCTGGAACACCCCGGTCCCGCTGGTCGACGTGCTCCGCGCCGCCGCGTCCGAGGTGGAGCAGTACGAGCGCGTCGAGCTCTCCGGCATCCCGGAGGTCGAGGTCGTCGGCGCCGCCGTGACCGACCTCGTCCACCTGCTCGCCGAGCTCCTGGAGAACGCCACCTCATTCTCCAGCCCGCAGACCCGGGTGCTGGTCAACGCGACCCGCCTGCCGGACGGCCGCGTGCTGGTCGAGATCCACGACAAGGGCATCGGCCTCACCGCCGACGACTTCGCCGAGATCAACGAGAAGCTGGCCGAGCCGCCCACGGTCGACGCCACCATCTCCCGCCGCATGGGCCTCTTCGTGGTCGGCCGGCTCTCCCAGCGGCACGACATCCGCGTCCAGCTCCGCCCCTCCGGCGAGTCGGCCGGTACGACCTCGCTGGTCATGCTCCCGCCGTTCGTCACCCAGGCCGGATCCGCGCCGGAGCCCGAGGAGCAGTTCACCGTCTCCCGGATCTTCGCCGAGCAGGAGCCGACCTCCGAGTGGGCCCCCGACGGCCACCGCAGCGCCGCCGAACTGGGCTTCGACGACCACCTCACCGGCAACGCCGGCTCCACCGGCTTCAGCCCGGCCCTGGAGTCCGTCCAGCGCTCGCAGCGCCTGGACCAGGTCCGCCGCGCCGCCCTGGAGTCCTCCGACGGGCCGGTGCTGGACGCCGAGGTCGAGGAGGAGTACCCGCAGCAGGGCTACGACCAGTACGCCCCGCAGGGCTACCAGCAGCCCTACGCCGACGACCAGTACGGCTACGCGCAGGACGGCTACGGCCAGGACGCGTACGGCCAGTACCCGCAGCAGGGCGGCTACGACCAGTCCGGCTATGCCGACGAGCAGTACGGCCACCAGGACTACCAGGGCCAGGACTACCAGGGCTACGACGGCTACGCCGACGACCAGTACGGCCACCAGGCCGAGGACGCCCCGGCGGGCCACCCGTACGCCCCCGAGCAGCCCGCGCTGCCCGCCGCCGAGACCACCCTGCCGTCCGGGCTGCCGCAGCGCCGCCCCGGCCAGCAGCTGGCGGGCGGCGGCTCGGGTGCGCACTCCACGCCGGCCGGCTCGTCCACCGGTGAGACCCCGAACTGGTTCGCCGGCGCCAAGGACACCTCGGCGTCAACCGAGCCGCGCGGACACGACGTGTCCGCGCTGGGCGGCTACGGCCCGACCGGCCCGACCGCCAACACCGCCTGGCAGTCGCCGAACGACGGCGCCTGGCAGCGGGCCGAGCAGCTGCGCGAGCCGTCGTCCGGGGGCACCACCTCGGCCGGTCTCCCGCGCCGGGTGCCCAAGCAGAACCTGGTCGCCGGCAACGCCAAGCCCACTCCGCAGGACGGGCCGCAGGTCTCCCGCAGCCCCGAGGAGGTCCGTGGCCGCCTCACCAACCTGCGCCGTGGTGTGGAGCAGGGCCGCACAGCCGGGAACACCGGAAGTTTCCGGATCGACCCCGATCAGGTAGACCAGTCCGGCAACGGACAGCAGAACCGCAGCACCGATCTCTTCGGCGGCTCGAACCACCAGGAGCGTTGAGTTGACTCAGATGAGCCAGGCCGCACAGAACCTGAACTGGCTGATCACCAATTTCGTGGACAACACCCCCGGGGTGTCCCACACCGTGGTGGTCTCCGCGGACGGCCTTCTCCTGTGCATGTCCGAAGGCTTCCCGCGCGACCGCGCCGACCAGCTCGCCGCCGTCGCCTCCGGCCTCACCTCCCTCACCTCCGGCGCCAGCCGGATCTTCGAGGGCGGCGAGGTCAACCAGACCGTCGTCGAGATGGAACGCGGCTTCCTGTTCCTCATGGCCATCAGCGACGGCTCCGCCCTCGCCGTCCTGGCCTCCCCCGACTCCGACATCGGCCTCGTCGGCTACGAGATGGCCCTGCTCGTCGACCGCGCCGGCGCCGTCCTCACCCCCGCACTTCGCGCGGAACTCCAGGGCAGTCTCCTGCACTGACGGTTCGTCGGATACCGTCCTGGTATTCGAAGTACCTCCGCGTCCGTCCCGGGCCCGCTTCGGCGGGCTCGGGTTCGGACGTTGTACGGCCTTCGCACCACCGGCTCCGGACTCGCGCCGGAGCTCGCACCGCACCGCCGCACCCTGTGAGGAGAGGAACCGTGACACCGCCCGATGACCGCAGCGGCCAGTACGGCGTTCCGTACCCTGGCACAGGCCATGACGCCTTCGGAGAACCCGGCGTCGGCCACGGTCAGCAGTACGGCCGGCCGCAGCCGCTCGGCCAGGAGTACGGCCAGCCGTACGGCCAGGCCCAGCCCCCGTACGGCCAGCCGACGCAGCAGTACGGCCAGTACGGCCAGCCGCAGCCCTCGTTCGACGCGCCCCCGCCCGGCTACCCGGTACCGCAGGCCGACCCCGGCACCGCGCCCGGCTACCAGCCGGCCCAGGATCCCGGGCACGTCGAGGAGTTCGAGGACGAGCAGGACTCCGGCCCGCTGATCCGGCCGTTCGCGATGACCGGCGGTCGCACCCGCCCGCGGTACGAACTCGCGCTGGAGGCACTCGTCTCCGCCGACGTCGACCCGCAGCGCCTGGCGACCCTGCTCCCCGAGCACCAGCGGATCTGCACGCTGTGCACGGAGGTCAAATCCGTCGCAGAGGTGTCGGCGCTCCTCTCCCTTCCGCTGGGAGTCGCCCGCATCCTCGTGGCCGACCTGGCCGAGGCCGGCCTGGTCGCCATCCACCAGCCCGCTTCCGGCGAGTCCGGAAACCAGCCCGACGTCACGCTGCTCGAAAGGGTCCTCAGTGGACTTCGCAAGCTCTAACGCGGCCGCCCCCACCCGCGCAACCACCTCCGCGAAGATCGTCGTGGCGGGCGGCTTCGGTGTCGGCAAGACCACGCTCGTCGGCGCCGTCTCCGAGATCAACCCCCTGCGCACCGAAGCCGTCATGACCTCGGCCTCCGCCGGCATCGACGACATCAGCAAGGTCTCCGGCAAGACGACCACCACCGTCGCCATGGACTTCGGCCGCATCACCCTCGACGAAGACCTCATCCTCTACCTCTTCGGCACCCCCGGACAGGACCGCTTCTGGTTCATGTGGGACGACCTCGTCCGCGGCGCCATCGGAGCCGTCGTCCTCGTCGACACCCGACGCCTCGCCGACTGCTTCCCCGCCCTCGACTACTTCGAGAACAGCGGACTGCCCTTCGTCGTCGCCCTCAACGGCTTCGACGGACACCAGCCCCACACCGCCGACGAGGTCCGCGAAGCCCTCCAACTCGGCCCCGACACCCCCGTCATCACCCTCGACGCCCGGCGCCGCGACAGCGCCAAGAGCGCCCTCATCACCCTCGTCGAGCACGCCCTCCTCGCCCGACTGCGGTGACGAACACGACTGTGGCCCATGGACCTTCACGCGGAGGTCCATGGGCCACGGGCATGTTGAGGCCCGGTTACTCCGCCGGCTCCAGCCCGGCGCGGATCAGCCCGTAGGTGTACGCGTCCTCCAGCGCCAGCCAGGACGCGGCGACCACGTTGTCGGCCACGCCGACGGTGGACCAGGTGGACGTGCCGTCGGTGGACTCGATCAGCACCCGGGTCTTGGAGCCGGTGCCGTGCTGGCCCTCCAGGATGCGGACCTTGTAGTCCACCAGCTCCAGCTCGGCCAGCTGCGGGTAGGTCCGCTCCAGCGCGGTGCGCAGCGCCTGGTCCAGCGCGTTCACCGGGCCGTTGCCCTCGCCGGTGGCGATCCGGCGCTCGCCCTTGGCCCACACCTTGACCGTCGCCTCGTTGCCGGTGAAGCCGTTCGGGCCCTGCTCGCTGATGGTCCGCCAGGACTCCAGGGTGTAGAAGCGGTCCCGGCTGCCGCGCACCTCGTCGCGGAGCAGCAGCTCGAAGGAGGCGTCGGCGGACTCGTAGGTGTAGCCGAGGTTCTCCTGCTCCTTGACCTTGGCGACCACCCGGCCGGCCAGGTCGCGGTCGGTGGAGAGGTCGTAGCCGAGCTCCCTGCCCTTGAGCTCGACGGACGCCCGGCCGGCCATGTCGGAGACCAGCATCCGCATGGTGTTGCCGACCAGTTCGGGGTCGATGTGCTGGTAGAGGTCCGGGTCCACCTTGATCGCGGAGGCGTGCAGGCCCGCCTTGTGCGCGAAGGCGGAGTAGCCGACGTACGGCTGGTGGGTGGACGGGGCGAGGTTGACCAGTTCGGCGATGGCGTGCGAGATGCGGGTCATCTCGGCGAGCCGGCCCTCGGGCAGCACCCGGCGGTCGTACTTGATCTCCAGCGCGCCGACCACCGGGAACAGGTTGGCGTTGCCGACCCGCTCGCCGTAGCCGTTCGCGGTGCACTGCACGTGGGTGGCGCCGGCCTCCACCGCGGCCAGGGTGTTGGCCACCGCGCAGCCGGTGTCGTCCTGGGCGTGGATGCCCAGCCGGGCGCCCGTCCGGGCGAGGACGTCGGCGACGATCTCGCGCACACCGGACGGCAGCATCCCGCCGTTGGTGTCGCACAGCACCACCACGTCCGCCCCGGCCTCGTGCGCGGCGCGGACGACGGCGAGCGCGTACTCCCGGTTGGCCTTGTAGCCGTCGAAGAAGTGCTCGCAGTCGATGAACACCTGCCGCCCCTGCGCCCGCAGGAACTCGACGCTGTCCCGGATCATCTCCAGGTTCTCGTCCAGCGTGGTGCGCAGCGCCAGCTCCACGTGCCGGTCGTGCGACTTCGCGACGAGGGTGACCACCGGGGCGCCGGAGGTGACCAGGGCGGCCAGCTGCGGGTCTTCGGCGGCCCGGCCGCCGGCCCTGCGGGTGGCGCCGAAGGCGACGAGCCGGGCGTGCCGGAGGTCGAGTTCGGCGGCGGCGCGGGCGAAGAACTCGGTGTCGCGCGGGTTCGCCCCGGGCCAGCCGCCCTCGATGAAGCCCACCCCGAAGTCGTCCAGGTGCCGGGCGATGGCCAGCTTGTCGGCCACCGTGAGGTTGATGCCCTCCCGCTGCGCGCCGTCGCGCAGGGTGGTGTCGAACACGTGGAAGCTGTCGTCGGTACGGCTGACCTCGGTCATGGCCCTGGGTTCTCCGTTCGGGGAGGTTCGTACTGCTCTGCCGGTTTTGTCGTTCCGGCTCCACTGTCCAGCATCCCGCGCGCGGCCCCGGTGTCCCTGGGCCCTTCGTGGGGGCTCCCGGCCGGTCCGAGGGCTGTGCTCAATGGGGCGTTGCCCAAAAAGCGAAAAGACCCCTCGCGGGTGCGAGAGGTCTGCGCGCGGGTCTGGACGCTGGTGGTCGCTCCGCATCGGGTCCTGCGGAAGCGGTCACTGCGGACCGGCGCGCCTGCTGCTAATAATCAGCGACAGCGAGGACACGTTCGCAGTCTGGCACACCCTCCACGATCCGGCCTGCGCGTCTCGCGATGCGGGACGAGTCCGAACGGACGGCCGGCCACACCGGATCACGCACGTCCGGGCGCCCCGCTGCCGCAGGGCGCCCGGACGAGGTGGCGTGGGGATCAGACGATCTTGTGCAGCCAGCCGTGGGTGTCGGCGGCCTGGCCGCCCTGGATGGCCAGCAGCGCCTTGCGCAGCTCCATGGTGATCGCGCCCGGCTCGCCGGTGCCGACCGTCCAGTCGCCGCCGCGGGACTTGACCGAGCCGACCGGGGTGATGACGGCGGCGGTGCCGCAGGCGAAGACCTCGGTCAGGGAGCCGTCCGCGTTGCCCTGCTTCCACTCCTCGGTGGAGATCTTCCGCTCCTCGACGGCGTAGCCGAGGTCGGAAGCCAGGGTCAGCAGCGAGTCACGGGTGATGCCGGGCAGCAGGGCGCCGGACAGCTCCGGGGTGACGATCTTCGCGTCCTCGCCCTCGCCGAACACGAAGTACAGGTTCATGCCGCCCATCTCCTCGATCCACCGGTGCTCGGCAGCGTCGAGCCAGACGACCTGGTCGCAGCCCTTGGCGGCGGCCTCGGCCTGGGCGACCAGCGAGGCGGCGTAGTTGCCGGCGCACTTGGCGGCGCCGGTGCCGCCCGGCGCGGCCCGGACGTAGTCCTCGGAGAGCCAGACCGAGACCGGCTTGACGCCACCGGGGAAGTAGGCGCCGGCCGGCGAGGCGATGATCATGAAGAGGTAGGAGTTGGCCGGGCGGACACCCAGACCGACCTCGGTGGCGAACATGAACGGCCGCAGGTAGAGGCTCTGCTCCGGCTCGTTCGGCACCCAGGCCTGCTCCTGCTGGACCAGCAGCTCGACGGCCTCGACGAAGGTCTCGATCGGCAGCTCCGGCATCGCCAGCCGGCGGGCCGAGGCCTGGAAGCGGGCGGCGTTGGCCTCCGGACGGAAGGTGGAGATGGAACCGTCGGTCTGGCGGTAGGCCTTCAGGCCCTCGAAGATCGCCTGGCCGTAGTGCAGGGTCATGTTCGCCGGGTCGATCTCCAGCGGCGCGTACGGCGTCAGCTGGGCGTCGTGCCAGCCGCGGCCCTCGGTCCAGCGGATGGTGACCATGTGGTCGGTGAAGACGCGTCCGAAGCCGGGGTTGGTCAGCCGGGCCTCGCGCTCCGCGTCGGAGAGCGGGTGAGCGGAGGGCTTGAGGTCGAACGTGATGGGCGCCTGGGTGGGCGTGCTCATGGCTGTGTGTCCTTCACCGTGGGGTTGGTCCGGGCCGCCACCACCGACTGAACGTTACGGCGAACGAACGCCCGAACGAACGCACAACGGCACGGCCCACTGTCGATACTCGCATCCAGAGGGCCGTGCCGAACAGTTGCCTGCTTCTTGGGAAGCTGCAAGCTGCTGTTATGCGGTCCGGCCCGTCGGCCGGAATCCGCTTTTGGGGATCCGGCCCGCTAGCCGGACCCCCGCTTCTCGGATCCGGCCCGCTAGCCGGATACTCGCGCGGCGAGCGCGTCGCCGACCTGGGAGGTGCTGCGGGTGCCGGAGCGCTCGGCGAGGTCCGCGGCGACGGCGGCCTCGACCTTGGCGGCCTCGGCGGCGAAGCCCAGGTGGTCCAGCAGCATGGCGACCGACAGCACCGTGGCGGTCGGGTCGGCCTTGCCCTGGCCCGCGATGTCCGGCGCCGAGCCGTGCACCGGCTCGAACATCGACGGGAACTCGCCGCTCGGGTTGATGTTGCCGCTCGCGGCCAGGCCGATCCCACCGGTCACGGCGGCGGCCAGGTCCGTCAGGATGTCGCCGAACAGGTTGTCCGTGACGATGACGTCGAAGCGCTCCGGCTGCGTGACGAAGAAGATCGTCGCCGCGTCGACGTGCAGGTAGTCGGTGGTGACCTCCGGGAACTCCCGGCCGACCTCCGCGAAGATCCGCGTCCACAGGTGACCGGCGTGCACCAGCACGTTGTTCTTGTGGACCAGGGTCAGCTTCTTGCGCGGACGCGCCTGGGCCCGGCGGTAGGCGTCCCGCACCACGCGCTCGATGCCGTACGCGGTGTTCAGGCTGACCTCGGTGGCCACCTCCTGCGGGGTCCCGGTGCGCAGCGTGCCGCCGTTGCCGACGTACGGGCCCTCGGTGCCCTCGCGGACGACCACGAAGTCGATGTCGCGTCGTGTCGTGGACGCGCCGTCGGACTCGGTACCGGCGAGCGGGGACTTCACCCCGGGGAACAGCCGGCCCGGCCGCAGGTTGATGTGGTGGTCGAAGGCGAACCGCAGCTTGAGCAGCAGCCCCCGCTCCAGCACGCCCGACGGCACGCTCGGGTCCCCGATCGCGCCGAGCAGGATCGCGTCGTGCCCCTTGAGCTCCGCCAGCACGCCGTCCGGCAGCGTCTCCCCGGTCCGGTGGTAGCGCCGGGCCCCGAGGTCGTACTCGGTGCTCTCCAGCTTCACGTCGGCGGGAAGCACGGCCCCCAGAACCTTGAGCCCTTCGGCCACCACTTCCTGGCCGATGCCGTCACCGGGAACAACTGCGAGACGAATCGTGCGAGACATACTCGGACCCTACTCCGGTGTCCCAGAGGCTGACACCTCACGTCCACCATCCGGACGCGTCAGGTCAGGTCGATCTCGACCGGGAACGGCTGGTCGACCTTCAACTGCTTGTGGTAGATCCCGGTTGGAAAGTACCTGCTGGACGCAGGATCCAGCTCGAACGTGTAGACGACAGGGCGGCCCTCGTCGCATTCGACACGCCAGAAGTGACGAATGCCGGCGGCAGCGTACTTGCGCGGCTTGATCTCGCGGTCACGTTCGCGCGATTCCTCCGAGACGACTTCAACGGCGAGCAGCACGTGCTCAGCAGAGAACGTCGTCTGGAGATAGCCGGTATCCGATTCCTCGTGGACCACGAGAATGTCCGGCTCCGGGCGATTCCGGCGATCCAGCGTGATCGTCATCTCCGGCCACACCTCCCAGCCGACCGGAAGCGCCGTCTCCAACCCTCGCTCCAGCAGGCGCTTCGCCCTCACATGGAACTTCGTCTGCGGACTCACGAAGATCAGGCTCCCGTCGAGCAGCTCGGTGTGCGGCGGGAGATCAGGCAGCCGGTCCAGGTCCTCTGCGGTGTAGCCACCAGCAGGGGGCCGAATCCAGTCGGGGTACGGCGCGATGCTCATGGTTCCTCCCATACGGGCATCCTGGCGGCCCTCTCAGGCTACTCGGCAACGCCTCCTCGGACGCCACTCATTCGAGGGAGCGCGAGTGGCCGGGGATGCGCCGGGGGCGCGCTTACTGTGGCGAGGTTCGGGATTCCTCGTGGAACGGGGCGCGGCGTGAGGGCTGGGTGGCGGCGGGAGGCGGCGGCCTGCGGGGGTGCGGCCGGGCTGGCGATGGGCGGGTACGCGCTGGCGGCGGGGCTGCGGGGGGCGTGGCCGGCCGGGGCGGACGAGGTGGCGCTGCCGTTCCACGCCCACCTGTGGGACCTGCTGCACGGGCGCGCCGCCGGGGACCTGCTGTTCAACTGGAACAGCGGGTACGGCGTCCCGTTCCTGGCCGACTTCTTCGCCTACCTGATGAACCCGTTCTCCTGGCCGACCGTGCTCCTCCCCCGCGACCAGGGCCACCTCGCGGTCTTCCTCGTCGCCCTCGCCAGCATCGGCCTCGGCACCGCCCTCATGGCGCACCTGCTCGGCCGGCTGCACCCCGGTCCGCCGTGGCTGCGGGCCCTCGCCGCCGTCGGGTACGGGCTCTGCGCCTGGGTGCTGAGCGTGGGCGGGTCGGCGCCGATGTGGCTCTGGGGCCTGGTCTCGCTGCCGCTGCTCGGCCTGGCCGCCGACTGGTGCCTGCACGAACGCCGCTGGGTGGCCGGCACGCTCTGCGTCACCCTGGCCTGGGCCGGCAACCTGTACACCGCCGCGATGGCCACCATCACGGCCGGCCTGCTCCTCGCCGTCCGCCTGTTCGCCACCCCGCGGCCGTTCCGCCTGCGGGTCCGGGTGACCGGGCGGGCCGTCACCATGACCACCGCCGGGCTGCTGCTCGTCTCCCCCGTCCTGTTCGTCGCGGTGCGGGCCGCGCAGACCGCCCAGCCGGAGTCGCCGGTGCAGCCGCTCGGCCCGCCCGGGCTCGACGGGCACCTGGCCCAGCTGCTGCCCGGCACGCACGGCGGCCATCCGCTGCCGGACGTCGCGATCGGCCTGCTGGGGCTGCTGCTGGTGTGCGGGCTGCCGTTCAACGGGCGGGTGCGGGTGCGCGAGCGGGCGGTGTGGTGCGGCGTGCTGGCGCTGGTGGTGCTGAGCTTCGTCTGGACGCCGACGGTGCTGGTCTGGCACGGCCTGGCGATCCCGGCCGGCGGGCCGTACCGGGCGGCGTTCGCCCTGAGCGGGCTGCTGGTACTGGCCGGCTGGGTGTCGCTGGCGCACCGGCCGGACCTCGTCACCCTGCTCGGCGGGGCCGCCGTGGTCGCGGTGATCGCCGGGCTCGCGGCGGGCCGGCACTCCGTCCGGGCGTCCGCCTGGGTGCTGCTGACGGTCGGCGGGGCAGTGCTGCTGGCCGCGCTCTGGGCCCTGGACCGGTGGCACGCCGAGGGGCGCGCCGGCGCGATCGCCACCTGGGTGCTGGGCGGCGCTGTGCTCGGCAACGCCGTCTGGTCCGGGTACGCGGCGCTGACCCCCGCCCCGGACGGGACGGGCTCCAGAGCCGCCACGAGGGCCGCGCACGCGGCCGTCCGGGCGGCGACGGACTGGCCCGCCGGCCGCAGCGACCCCGGCCCGCACGCGTTCACCACGAACGACCCGCTGCTGCTCGACGGCCAGGGCGGCGGCTACTTCAGCGGCTACCTGCCGACCGTCGCCGCCCTGCTCCTGCACGACCTCGGCGCGGGCTGGACGGCCGGCGGGCGGCAGACGTACAGCGTCACCGACCCGGTCGGGCAGGCCTTGTTCGCCGTCCGCGCCCACCTCGCCGACGGGCCGCCGCCGGACGGCTTCACCCCCGGCCGGGCCGCCGCCCCGCCCCTGGTCACCGTGCTGCCGGCGGGCAGCACGCCGGACACCTCCTCGGTGTGGTCGCGGCAGGAGGCGCTGCTCGGCAGCACGGTGTACGACGTTCCGGAGCCCGTCCCGGCGGGCGGCCCGGCGCCGACCCTGCACGGCAGCAGTGGCTGGTCGCTCCCGGGCGGCGGCGAGGCGACGGCCTTCACCGCGGCGTGCACACCCGGCGGGACGGCGTTCTTCCACGGGGTCTGGTACCGGGGCACGGTGAGCGGCCTCGGCGCCACCTACGTCAGCGACGGCGAGCAGCCGACCACCGCCGTGCCGATCCACCGGCTGGGAACGGTCCCGGCCGACGGGCTGGTCCGGGTGACGCTGCGGTCCGACGCCGCGAGCCAGATCCCGGCCCGCCCGATCGGCTGCCTGCGGCCGGGAGCCCTGGAGGCCGCCGTGGCCCGCCTCACCGCGACCGGCGCCACCCGGGTCACGGCCGGCGGCCACACCCTGGCCGCCGCCCTTCCCCAGGGCTCGACGGGCACGGCGTTGCTGTCCGTCCCCGCCACCGAGGGCTGGACGTGTGCGGCCGGCGGACGCTCCACGGCCCCGACCCCGGTCCTCGGGATGATCGGCATCCCGCTGGGCACGGGCACGGACCGCATCGCCTGTTCCTTCCGCCCACCAGGCCTCACCGAGGGCCTGACCGTCGCCTCCACCACCGCCGCTGCCCTCGGTCTGGTAGCCCTCCTCGCCCGGCTCGCCCGCCGCCGGCCACCGCACGGCCCACGCCGCACCCGCCGCGAGGCCGCCCGAGCAGTGGCCGCCGGCTGACGGACCACATCCAGGCGACGCCCGAGCAGAGGAACCGACAACCCGTCAGCGCCCCGCAGAACGCGACCGAGGGGCGGCCCACCGCGCCGGCGGACCGCCCCTTCTTGGGGAAGTAACTCCCATCAGGCAAACGCTACTTGCACTCTCCGGGGTGACCCCGCATCAGCCCTGACGGCCGATCCGGCAGAGGAACGCCCCCGGCCGGCGCCCGTCAGTGGTGACCGGTCACGCCACCGTTGTCGCGGCGGTCCAGCGAGCGCTGCAGCGCGGCGGCGGCGAAGGAGTTCCGCTCGGCGGCCCGGCGGCGGCGCAGGGCGCGGACGGGGGTGGCGGCGGGGGCGGGGGTGGCGTGACGGTCGGCGGTGGTGGGCATACCGGGCTCCTTGGAAGCGGCGCGCAGAAGCACGACGTGGTGAGGGGAAATCCAGGGGTGTCGCGCAGCACACCGCGGGAAGCGTGGCGGTGGGCGACTTGGACGGCGCGCGGAGAGCAGGGATCGCCTGCCCGTGAGAGCGCACGCACACACGGGCCGCGCGCCCTGGCTACAGGGGCGGCACACCGTATGGCTCTTCCACGGTACGGCCCCGGCCCGGCCGTGTCTGCACGAATACTTGGATTTCCTACTATCTGAGACGGGAGGCACGCAGCAGGGCCCGGACCACCGTTCGAACGGTGGTCCGGGCCCTGTGAGGGAAGGACCGGGCTCAGGCGCCCAGGTCGACCGAGCGCGCGAAGCGGGCGCCGATCTCGGCGGCGATCGCCGACAGCACGTCCTGCGGGATCTGGCTGTCCACGGTGATGGAGGCGAGCGCGCCGCCGCCGTCCCGGGCGACCTGCATGCCGGCGATGTTGATGCCGGCGTCGCCGAGGTGCTTGCCGAGGACGCCGACCACGCCCGGGCGGTCCTCGTACTTGAAGAAGGCCATGTGGTCGGTGAGCGCGACGTCCACGTCGAAGGCGTCCACGCCGACGATCTTCTGGGTCTGCTTCGGGCCGGAGAGCGTGCCGGAGATGGCGATCTCCTCGCCGTTCGAGAGCGTGCCGCGGACGGTGATCACGTTGCGGTGCTCGGGGCTCTCGCTGGAGGTGGTCAGGCGCACCTCGACGCCGCGCTCCTGGGCGAACAGCGGGGCGTTGACGTAGGACACCGTCTCCGCCACCACGTCCTCGAACACGCCCTTCAGCGCGGACAGTTCGAGCACCTTGACGTCGTGCTGGGTGATCTCGCCGCGGACCTCGACGTCGAGCCGGACGGCCACCTCACCGGCCAGCGCGGTGAAGATCCGGCCGAGCTTCTCGGCGAGCGGCAGGCCCGGGCGGACGTCCTCGGCGATCACGCCGCCCTGGACGTTGACGGCGTCCGGCACCAGCTCGCCGGCCAGCGCGAGGCGCACGGACCTGGCGACCGCGATGCCGGCCTTCTCCTGAGCCTCGTCGGTGGAGGCGCCCAGGTGCGGGGTGGCGACCACGTTGTCGAAGGCGAACAGCGGGGAGTCGGTGCACGGCTCCTTGGCGTACACGTCGAGGCCGGCGCCGGCCACCCGGCCGTCGCGCAGGGCGCTGGCGAGCGCGGCCTCGTCCACGATGCCGCCGCGGGCGGCGTTGACGATGCGCACGGTCGGCTTGACCTTGTGCAGCGCCTCGTCGCCGATCAGGCCGATGGTCTCCGGGGTCTTGGGGAGGTGGACGGTGATGAAGTCCGAGACCGCCAGCAGCTCTTCCAGCGAGACCAGCTTGACGCCCATCTGCGCGGCACGGGCGGCCTGGATGTAGGGGTCGTACGCGACGATCTTCATGCCGAAGGCGGACATCCGCTGGGCGACCAGGACGCCGATCCGGCCGAGGCCGACGACGCCGAGGACCTTCTCGCTCAGCTCGACGCCGGTGTACTTGTTGCGCTTCCACTCGCCGTCCTTGAGCGCGGCGTTGGCCGGCGCGATGTTGCGGGCGACGGAGATCAGCAGGCCGCAGGCGAGTTCGGCGGCGGTGACGATGTTGGAGGTCGGCGCGTTGACGACCATGACGCCGGCCTTGGTGGCGGCCGCGACGTCCACGTTGTCGAGGCCGACGCCGGCCCGGGCGACGACCCTGAGCTTGCGGGCGGCGGCCAGCGCCTCGGCGTCGACCTTGGTGGCCGAACGGATCAGGATCGCGTCGACGTCGGCGATCGCGGTCAGCAGCTCGGTGCGGTCCGCGCCGTTGCAGTGGCGGATTTCGAAGTCGGGGCCGAGGGCGTCGACGGTGGCCGGCGACAGCTCTTCGGCGATCAGTACGACGCCGGCTTTCACAGTGGTAGCAGTGCTCACGACAGTGTGTCCTTAACTGTCCGGTTCCCCCGGCACGTGGGTGGCGTGGAAGGCACGGGGAAAGGTGGCATGCCGCGTAGGTAGACGCACGACGCTGTGGGCCTGACGCGCACTCGGAAGTGTATCGACGGGCAGGGTACGAAGGTGCTCCCGTCCGGCGAAATCACCCGGACGGGAGCAGCCTACTTGTACAACGGCCCTGTGAAATAAGGGCGGGGGCGAAGCCCCGGGACGGCTCAGGCCTTCTCGTCGACCCAGCTCATCAGCGACCGCAGCTTCTTGCCGGTGGTCTCCAGCAGGTGGTCCTCGTCGGCCTTCTTGTACTCGTTGTACTTGGGCAGACCGGCCTTGTACTCGGCGATCCAGGTGTTGGCGAAGGTGCCGTCCTGGATCTCGGCGAGGACCTTCTTCATCTCGGCCTTGGTGGCGTCGGTGATGATGCGCGGGCCGGTGACGTAGTCGCCCCACTCGGCGGTCTCGGAGACCGACCAGCGCATCTTCTCCAGGCCGCCCTCGTACATCAGGTCGACGATGAGCTTCAGCTCGTGCAGGCACTCGAAGTAGGCGATCTCCGGCTGGTAGCCGGCCTCGACCAGGGTCTCGAACCCGGCCTTCACCAGGGCGGCGGTGCCACCGCAGAGGACGGCCTGCTCGCCGAACAGGTCGGTCTCGGTCTCCTCGGTGAAGGTGGTCTTGATGACGCCGGCCTTGGTGGCGCCGAGGCCCTTGGCGTAGGACAGCGCGAGGGCGAAGGCGTTGCCCGAGGCGTCCTGCTCGACCGCGACGATCGCGGGGACGCCGCGGCCCTCCTCGTACTGGCGGCGGACCAGGTGGCCCGGGCCCTTCGGGGCGACCATGCAGACGTCGACGTCCGCCGGGGGCTTGATGAAGCCGTAGCGGATGTTCAGGCCGTGGCCGAAGAACAGGGCGTCGCCGGCCTTCAGGTGCGGGGCGATGTCGGCCTCGTAGACGTCGGCCTGGATCGGGTCCGGCACCAGGATCATGATGACGTCGGCCTCGGCCGCGGCCTCGGCCGGGGTGACGACGCGCAGGCCGGCCTCCTCCGCCTTGGCGCGGGACTTGGACTCCGGCTTCAGGCCGACCCGGACGTCGGCGCCGGAGTCGCGCAGGGACAGCGCGTGGGCGTGGCCCTGGCTGCCGTAGCCGATGACCGCGACCTTGCGGCCCTGGATGATGGACAGGTCGGCGTCGTCTTCGTAGAACAGCTCGGCCACGGGGGCACATCTCCTTGCGTGATGGTTGCCGGGTTCGCGGTACCTACCGTAGGCGCACCCGGCGGGGGTGTGGGCAGTGCTTCAGTTGGTGAGATCCGGGCGTGTCGCGCGTCTCCGCAACGGTGGACGCGCGACGGAGTGGGTCCCGGGGTCAGGCGCTGCGGTCGAGGGCGCGCAGCGAACGGTCCGTGATCGACCGGGCGCCGCGCCCGATCGCGACCAGGCCGGACTGGACGAGCTCCTTGATGCCGTACGGCTCCAGCATCCGGAGCATGGCCTCCAGCTTGTCCGAGCTGCCGGTCGCCTCGATGGTCACCGCCTCGGGCGACACGTCGACGGTCTTGGCACGGAACAGCTGGACGATCTCGACGATCTGCGACCGGGTCTCGTTGTCGGCGCGGACCTTCACCAGGACCAGTTCCCGCTGGATCGCAGCGGCCTGGTCGAGTTCGACGATCTTTATCACGTTCACGAGCTTGTTGAGCTGCTTGGTGACCTGTTCCAGCGGGAGGTCCTCGACGTTGACCACGATCGTCATCCGGGACACGTCCGGGTGCTCGGTCGGGCCGACGGCGAGGGAGTCGATGTTGAAGCCCCGACGGGAGAACAGCGCGGCGATGCGGGCGAGCACGCCGGGCTTGTTCTCGACCAGGACGGAGAGGGTGTGCTTGGACATGAAGTTCCTCAGTCGCTCTGGATGGGGGCCTAGTCGAGATCGTCGCCGAAGTCGGGGCGGACGCCCCGGGCGAACTGGATCTCGTCGTTGCTGGTGCCGGCCGCGACCATCGGCCAGACCATGGCGTCCTGGTGGACGATGAAGTCGATGACGACCGGGCGGTCGTTGATCTCCATCGCCTGCTTGATCACCGCGTCCAGGTCCTCGGGCCGCTCGCAGCGCAGGCCGACGCAGCCCATCGCCTCGGACAGCAGGACGAAGTCGGGGATCCGGGTGCCCTGGGCCGGCGGCTCGATGCCGTCGTGGTCGGGGCCGGAGTGCAGCACGGTGTTGGAGTAGCGCTGGTTGTAGAACAGCGTCTGCCACTGGCGGACCATGCCCAGCGAGCCGTTGTTGATGACCGCGACCTTGATCGGGATGCCGTTCAGGGCGCAGGTGACCAGCTCCTGGTTGGTCATCTGGAAGCAGCCGTCGCCGTCGATCGCCCAGACCGAGGCCTCCGGGCGGCCGGCCTTGGCGCCCATCGCGGCCGGGACGGCGTAGCCCATCGTGCCGGCGCCGCCGGAGTTGAGCCAGGTGCCCGGCTTCTCGAACCGGATGAACTGCGAGCTCCACATCTGGTGCTGGCCGACGCCCGCGGCGTAGATCGCGTCCGAGCCGACCAGCCGGCCGATCCGCTCGATGACCTGCTGCGGCGACAGCTCTCCGGCCGGAGCCGACTCGTAGCCCAGCGGATAGGTCCGCTTCCACTCGTCGAGCTTCTCCCACCACTCGGCGTAGTCGCCCTTGTGGCCGGCGTCGAACTCGGCCTGGACGGCGACGATCAGGTCGGCCAGCACCTCGCGGGCGTCGCCGACGATCGGCACGTCGGCCGGGCGGTTCTTGCCGATCTCGGCCGGGTCGATGTCGGCGTGGACGACCTTGGCGTACGGGGCGAAGCCGTCCAGCTTGCCGGTGACCCGGTCGTCGAAGCGGGCGCCGAGGGTGAACAGCAGGTCCGCCTTCTGCAGCGCGGTGACCGCCGGGACGGAGCCGTGCATGCCGGGCATGCCGAGGTGCTGCGGGTGGCTGTCGGGGAAGGCGCCGAGCGCCATCAGGGTGGTGACGACCGGGGCGCCGGTCAGCTCGGCCAGGATCCGCAGTTCGGCGGTGGCGTGCGCCTTGATCACGCCGCCGCCGACGTACAGCACCGGGCGCTTCGCGCCGACCAGCATCTTCGCGGCCTCGCGGATCTGCTTGGCGTGCGGCTTGGTGACCGGGCGGTAGCCGGGCAGCGAGGTCTCGACCGGCCAGCGGAAGGTGGTGGTCGCCTGCAGGGCGTCCTTGGCGATGTCGACCAGGACCGGGCCGGGGCGGCCGGTGGCGGCGATGTGGAACGCCTCGGCGATCACCCGGGGGATCTCCGCGGGGTCGGTGACCAGGTAGTTGTGCTTGGTGATCGGCATCGTGATGCCGCAGATGTCCGCCTCCTGGAAGGCGTCGGTGCCGATCGCCTTGGAGGTGACCTGGCCGGTGATGGCGACGATCGGCACGGAGTCCATGTAGGCGTCGGCGATCGGGGTCACCAGGTTGGTGGCGCCGGGGCCAGAGGTGGCCATGCAGACCCCGACCTTGCCGGTGGCCTGGGCGTACCCGGTGGCGGCGTGGCCGGCGCCCTGCTCGTGGCGGACCAGGATGTGGCGCACCTTGACCGAGTCCATCAGCGGGTCGTACGCGGGAAGGATGGCCCCGCCCGGGATGCCGAAGACGGTGTCCGCGCCTACGGCCTCCAGCGAGCGGATGAGCGACTGGGCGCCGGTCATGGTCTCGACGACGTGCTGGGTAGCGGGAGCGTGGGCGGCCGGGGTGTCCCCGCGGCGGGGGGATGCGGCGTGCTCAGTCATCTGCCTGTCTCTTCTCGGGTTTTGCCGGCCCAGTGGTGCGGGCCCCGTGCTGCGAGGGTGGGGTCCCGGTCCGGGCCGATCGCCGGCTCTGCCTCAATCGTCCCGCTTTTCCCGATTCGGTGGGGTATGCGGGTCGGCCGGGGCCAGGGGTCTTGCGGTGGTGGAACAGCGTCAGTGCAACAAAAAACCCCTCGTGCCCAGGGCATGCGAGGGGTGGCGCGTCGGTCTGTCACAAGCGGGGCCTGCAGGCCCGCTCAGCCGACGCGCCCGCCAAGTACGAGAATTCGGGTGCGCATGGCATCGACCTTCCTCCCGCGCGGGGGCACGTGTCAAGCAGGTGGGATCACCGTCTCGCCATGCGGACCGACCCCTGGACCTGGCACGGAACGGTGTTCGGGCAGGTCGGAGGCACCGTGGTGACGTACGACACGTCCTCCGGCGGCGTCCCCGCGACCACCCGGGCGAGTGTCCCCGGCCAGGTGCGCGCGGCGGGCCGAGAGCGGGCCGAGGAGTCTCGGCAGCGGGTAGCCGCGGCGCACCAGCGCGCGGCGCAGCCGGGTCTCGTCGAGCGGCGGGGCGAAGGCCGAGCCCTGGCCCTGGCGGCAGCCCAGCTCCTGGAGCGCGACGATCTGGCGGGGCAGGTCCACCCCCTCGGCTCCGGTGATCAGGCCGAGGTCGCGGCCGAGCCGCAGGGCGTGCCCGGCGAGGGTGCGGCTGAGCACCGACTCGCCGAGGTCCTGGACGAGCGCGCGGTCCAGCTTGAGCCCGTCGAACGGGAGGCGGGCGAGGGCGCCCAGCGAGCCGCTGCCGGCGCCGTAGCCGGCCAGCACGGTGGAGACCCCGAGCCGGCGCAACGCGGCCAGGCGGCGGCCGAGTTCGTCGGCCAGCGATTCCGGGCCCATCCGGGCCACTTCGATCACCAGCTCGCCGGCCGGCAGCCGGCTGTCGCGCAGGGCCGCCGCCACCGTCTCGTAGAGGCCGGGAGCGCACAGCCGTTCGGCGGAGAGCCGGACCGCGACGGGCACCGGGACGGGCGCCGAGCAGGCCGCGGCCGGCAGGCCGCGCCGGGCGGCGGCGGCCGTCACCGCCTCGTGGATCAGCCAGCGGGAGAACCGGGTGGCCGCGTCGCCGTACTCGGCCGAGCGCAGGAACTCGGCGGGGGTGAGCAGCAGGCCCTTCGCCGAGCGCCAGCGGGCCTGCGCCTCGACGCTGGTCACCGCGCCGCTGACGAGGTCCACCACGGGCTGGTGGAGCAGGGTGAAGCCGCCCTCGCGGACGGCGACCCGCAGCCGCTCCTCCAGTTCGGTGCGGCGTTCCAGGTCGGCCCGCATGGCGGGGCTGTAGAGCACCACCCGGCCCTTGCCCTCGGACTTGGCCCGGTACATCGCGAGATCGGCGTTGCGCATCAGTTCGTCGGCGGCCGCGCGCGGGTCGGCGGCCGGGCCGCGCTCGGAGGTGCCGAAGGCGATGCCGATGCTGGCGGCGACGCCGAGTTCGGCGCCGCCGATCCAGTACGGCTCGGAGACGGCGATCCGCAGCCGTTCGGCGAGTTCCTGGACCTGGAGGCGGCCGAGCGGTCCGCAGACCAGCGCGGCGAACTCGTCGCCGCCGAACCGCGCGACGGTGTCCCCGCAGCGGACGGCGCCCTGGAGCCGGCGGGCGGCCTGCACCAGCAGCTCGTCGCCGACCTGGTGGCCGGCGGTGTCGTTGACCGCCTTGAAGCCGTCCAGGTCGAGGAAGAGCACGGCGATCCCGACGCCCTGGCTCCCCCGGTCGCCCTGCTGGCCGCGCGCGCCGAGGGCGGTGCGCAGCCGCTGGGCGAACAGCGCCCGGTTGGGCAGGTCGGTGAGCGGGTCGTGGAAGGCGTTGTGCTGCAACTGGGCCTGCAGCATGACGCGTTCGGTGACGTCCCGGCTGTTGAGGATCAGGCCGTCGCGGTGCCGGCTGACGGTGGACTCGACGTGCAGCCACTCCCCGCCGCCGGAGCTGATCCGGCACTCGACCCGGGCGGACGGCTCGGCGGTGCCCGGCGAGCGGTGCGCGGTGAGCCGGACCCGGGCGAGGTAGCGGCGCACCTCGGCGAGCACCCGGTCGACGTCCTCGGGGTGGACGAGGTCCAGGAGGTTGCCGCCGACCAGCTCCTCCGGGTCCCGACCGTAGACGCCGAGCGCCGCCGGGGAGACGTACGAGAGCACCCCGCTGGCGCCGGCGATCATGATGACGTCGCTGGAGCCCTGCACCAGGGAGCGGAAGTGCGCCTCCTTGTGGGCGAGTTCCTGGGCGAGGGAGAGGTTGTCGAGCAGCATCACGCCCTGCCGCAGGATCAGCGCGAGGCCGACGGTGCAGGCCGCGGCGGCCACCACCCGGTCGAGCGGGCGCCCGCCGAGCGCGTTGTAGAGGATGCCGGCGGTGCAGACCGCGGCGGCCGCGTACGGGGTGAGCGCGCTGAAGGTGGTGGCCACCCGGCGGCGCGGCAGGCCGCCGGCCGAGGGGTGCTCGCGCAGCGGGCGGCGCCGGCGCGGCGACCACGGCGCCCACGCGAGCAACAGGCTGCCGCAGAACCAGCCGGCGTCGAGGAGTTCGCCGGAGTGGTAGCTGCTGCGCAGCTCCGGGGAGGTGAACAGGGCGTCGCAGATCACCGTGACGGCGAGCCCCATCATCGCGGTGTGCACGGCGGCCCGGTTGCACTCCCGGCCGCCGAAGCGCAGCCCGACCACCAGGCTGACCAGCAGGATATCCAGCACCGGGTAGGCCAGGTTGAGGGCCAGGCGCAGCGGTGAGCCGCCCTCTCCGGCGGCGATCCGGCCGAGCGCGAGGCTCCAGCTGAGCGTGAACAACGAGCCGGCGATCAGCCAGCCGTCCAGCAGCAGGCAGAGCCAGCCGGCGGCGGAGCGCGGGCGTTTGGCGAGCACCAGGACGCCGGTGATGGAGAGCGGGGCGAACAGCAGGAAGGCGGGTTCGGCGAGCGAGTCCTGCGGCAGCGGGGAGCGCAGGACCAGTTCATACCAGCCCCAGGTGGCGTTGCCGAAGGCGACCATGAGCGAGGAGAGACCGAACAGCAGCCAGGCCGGGCGGGCGTGCCCGCCGACCGTGCAGCCGTACACCAGGCAGGACAGCGCCGCCCCGAGGGCCGCCGCCGCGAGCCCGAAGTCGCCCATGAAGATGGAGACTTGGCGCGATCCCCAGCCCGTGGCGGCGCCCAGGGCGTAGGCGAGGCAGAGGGCGCCGAGGGCGAGGGCGGGCAGCGCGCGGCTCTCCCGGAGCCGGCGCAGCGGACCGCTCCGCACGGCGGCGGGCGTGTCGGCGGCCGACGCGTCCGGCTGTCCGGTTCCGGGCAGCACCGTATCGGTGGAGCTCACTCGGCCTCTCCCCCTCCGACCCGGGGCCTGGCGCCCCGGCCAAGGGCCACCGGCCGCGCGCCCCTTGGCCGTACGCGGTGGCCTGGCATCCCGTCAGGACGGCGGCCCAGGGGGTGGGCGGCCTTCCGGTCGCCGCACCGTACCGATGTTCCCAATCGGGACCCTACACCAAATCCGTCACTCAATGACACACACACTGAACTTAGAGTAATGGTGCGAGGGGAGAAAAATGCACCCGATCCCGGCGGATCGGCCCGGTTGGCGGCGGCGCACGGGCAGGGGCACACGCGGCGCGCACGGGAGCACGCGACGGCGCCCGGCCGCCGGGCCCCGTTCGGGCGGCCGTCACGGCAGCCTGGGCGGCGGGCGTGACGGCGGCCCTCGGCGGGCGGGGTCAGCCGAGGGCCGGGGCCAGATCGTCCGGGAACAGCCGCAGCCGGTGGGCCAGCGCCCCCGCCTCGCCGCGCCCGGTGACCGCGAGCTTGCCGAGGATGTTGGACACGTGCACGCTTGCGGTTTTCGGAGAGATGTACAGCTCCTCGGCGATCTGCCGGTTCGTCCAGCCCCGCGCGAGCAACCGGAGCACGTCCCGCTCACGGGGGGTGAGGCCGAGGGACTCCCCGGCCGTCGGGGCCGCCGCCGTCGGGGCGTCGGCCGGGCGCGGCGAAGCAGTGGTCAGCGCCAGCCCGGCCCGATCGGCCAGGCCCGCGATGTCCGCCAGCAGCGGGCGGTCCCCCCGCGCCTCGGCCAGCTCCCG
This sequence comes from Streptomyces kaniharaensis, assembly GCF_009569385.1. Classification (NCBI taxonomy): domain Bacteria; kingdom Bacillati; phylum Actinomycetota; class Actinomycetes; order Kitasatosporales; family Streptomycetaceae; genus Streptomyces; species Streptomyces kaniharaensis. The sequence continues at coordinate 4,004,052 of NZ_WBOF01000001.1, read as the reverse complement.
TGCCTCGCGCAGCAGTTCGGCCGCCGCCTCGCGCCGCCCGGCCCGCACCTCGGCCTCGCCGGCCCGCAGCAGGGCGAGCGCCAGCGGGTACGGCAGGCCGACCGGCCGCAACAGGGCGACGGCGGCGGCCCACTGCTCGGGCGTGTCGGCGCCCTCGGCGCGGGCGAGTTCGCCCTCCAGCAGCCCGGCCCAGCCGTGGTGCAGCGGCGCCTTGGGAGTCAGCTGGGCGGCCGTCGCGGCGATCCTGGCCAGCACCTCGGCCCGTCCGGCCGCGGCCTCCGGCAGGCCGCGGATGTCCGCCTCGGCCCCGGCCGCCTCGGTCAACAGCGGGTACAGGTCGGCCTCGTCGCCGATGCGCTGCTCGTCCGCCAGGGCGGCGAGCAGTTCGGCCCGGGCCTCCAGCGGCCGCCCGCTCAGGACCGCGATCCGCACGGCCAGCCGGCTGATCGGCACGGAGTGCTGGAGCTGGCCGACCCGGTTGGCCGAGCGGGCCTGCGCCAGCAGCGCCGCCGCGGTGGCCAGGTCCCCTTGCAGCAGGGCGAGTTCGCCGCGCATCCGGTCCAGGAACTCCGCGTGGGTACCGGCCGTGCTGCTGACCTCGCAGGTGGCGAGCACCTCGGCGGCCTCCCCGACCCGCCCGAGGTCGGTCAGCGCCTCGACGAGGTTGCCGGTCAGGATGGTGCCGATGTTGCGCAGCAGGCCGTTGCCGTCCGCGTACTCCAGGCCCTCGCGGGCCAGCGCCGTCGCCTCCTCGGCCCGGCCCAGCCCGCGCTGCATGCTGGCGAGGTTGTTGAGGCCGCGCAGCAGCACGTCCGGCGTGCCGATCCGGCGGGAGGCCTCGACGGCGGCGGCCAGTTCGGCCACCCCGGCCTCGGCGTCGCCCTGGAGGTCGTAGCGCAGGCCGCCGAGCGTCATCCGGGCGTGCTGCTCGACGGAGTGCGCGCCGACCTCGTGGGCGATCCGGATCGCCCGCTCGGCGAGCTCGATGTGCTCGGCGCCGGGCTGCTTGAGCATCGCCACGCCGGCGCCGAGCGCGAACACCTCGGCCTGCACGGCGGACGGCGGCAGGTGCTCGACCAGCCGGTGCGCGTGGGCGATCTCCTCGTCGTCGCCGGAGCGGCGCAGGTGGCCGAGCATCCGGGCCCGGTTGATCCTGAACCAGGCGGCGCGCACCGGGTCGGTCGTCTCGTCGACCAGCTTCAGCCCGCGCTTGGCGAGGCTCAGCCCGCGCTCGCGGTCGCCGCAGCGCCGGGCCGCGACCACCGCCTCGGCCAGCACGTCGATCAGCTGGATCCGGCCGCAGTCCTCGCCCTGGGAGACGACGTCGCACGAGCCGGGCGGGTAGGTCTCGGCCCAGTCGTACGGGCGCAGGGTGTGCGCGAGGACGTCCTCGGAGACCATGTCCCAGAGTTCCAGGGCCCGTTCGAGCATGCGCAGCTGCTCGGCGAAGGCGTTGCGGCGGCGGGCGGCCCTGGCGGCGTCCAGCGCGGTCGGCAGGGCGCGGGCCGGATCGTGCGCGTGGTACCAGTAGTTGGCGAGCCGCGCGGGCAGGGCGTCACACGGGACGAGGTGCGGCTGCGCCTCGACGGCGAGCGCGAACTTGCGGTTGATCCGGTGCCGTTCGCCGGGCAGCAGGTCGTCGGAGACGGCCTCGCGGACGAGCGCGTGCCGGAAGCGGTACCCCTCGCCGTCGTTGTCCGGGCGCAGGATGTTGGCGCCGACGGCCGTCCGCAGCGCCTCGATCAGCTCCTCCTCGTCCGCCATGAGGTCCTCCAGGACGGCGGCGAGCAGGGCGTGTTCGACGTGCGAGCCGCCCTCGGCGGCGATCCGCACCACGCGCTGGGCGTCCTCGTCCAGGCTCTCCACCCGGACGAGCAGGATGTCGCGCAGCGAGTCGGTGAGTCCGGCCCCGCAGCCGTCCTGGAGTGCGGTGGCCAGCTCCTCGACGAAGAACGGGTTGCCCTCGGAGCGGCGGTGGATGCGGTCGACCAGCTGCCGGTCGGGGGCGGCGGTGCCGAGGATGCCGGCCAGCTGGGCGGCGACCTCGCGGCGGCCGAACCGCTCCAGCTCCAGCCGCTGGACGGTGCGCAGCCGGTCGAGCTCGGCGAGGAAGGGGCGCAGCGGATGCCGGCGGTGCAGGTCGTCGGTGCGGTAGGTGGCGACCAGCAGCACCCGGGCCCGGTGCAGGGTGCGGACCAGGTAGGCGAAGAGTTCGCGGGTGGAGCGGTCGGACCAGTGCAGGTCCTCGACGGCGAGGACGAGGGTACGGTCCGCGCCGAGCCGTTCGAACAGTCTCGCGGTGTGCTCGAACAGCCGGGCCCGGCCGTACTCGTCGTTGGGTTCGCCGTCAGCCTCGCCGAACTCGGGCAGCAGCCGGGCGAGATGGCCCTCGCTGCCGGCCGCGGCGGCCTCCAGCTCGGCGCCGAGCGCGCGGTGCAGCCGGCGCAGCGCGCCCGCCAGCGGCGCGTAGGGCAGCCCTTCGGCGCCGACCTCCAGACAGCTGCCGAGGGTGGTGACCACGCCCCCGCCGCGGGCGGCCCGCTCCAGGAACTCCTCCAGCAGCCGGGTCTTGCCGACGCCGGCCTCGCCGCCGACCAGGACGGTCTGCGGGCTGCCGGAGCCGGCCCGGCGCAGCGCGTCCGCGAGTGCGGTGATCTCGGTGCCGCGGCCGACGAAGACGGGACTCACCGATATCTGCTGCATGGAGGCGAGCATGCCATAGCCGGACCGGCCGGGCCGAGGGGATATCTCCCCCGGCGAACGCCCGGAGGGGGAGGCGCTCCCCTGTGGCGCCTCCCCCTCCGGAGTCCTTGCGGCACCCGCGTGGTGCCGGTCCGTCAGCATTCGGTCTTCCGCGCCGCGCGCCGCTGGAAGCGGGCGGCGACCGGACGCCGCTCGGCACGCCGGGCGTCCCTGGCCTCGCGCACCAGGCGCTGGTGCTCGGCGCGGGCCTGGAGTTCGTGGACCTGCTGCTGGATGAGCTCGTACTCGATCACGGTGTTTCCCCTCGTTCCGGGTCTCTCTCGTTCGCTGGGTAAAGACTCCTCTCCCAGACGGGGGTGCCACATCGGAAGCCTGACCGATCTTCGGGGCGCCGGATGCCTTAGACGGCGGCTCCGGAGACGGCAAAGGCCCGGCTCCACCCGAATATGAGGGTGGAACCGGGCCTTAGACCTTACTTAGAGAGCCTTAGATGCCTAAGACGCCTTAGGAATCCCGGGTGAACCGCCTCAGGCGGAGACGCCCAGCTTCTCCAGGATCAAATCCTTCACGCGGGCCGCGTCGGCCTGGCCGCGGGTGGCCTTCATGACCGCGCCGACCAGCGCGCCCACGGCCGCGACCTTGCCGTCGCGGATCTTGGCGGCGATCGCCTCGTTGTCGGCGATGGCCTGGTCGACGGCGGCGCCGAGCGCGGAGTCGTCCGAGACGACGGCCAGGCCGCGCTTCTCGACGACCTCGTCCGGCTCGCCCTCGCCGGCCAGCACGGCCTCGATGACCTGGCGGGCCAGCTTGTCGTTCAGCTTGCCCTCGGCGACCAGCGCGGCGACCCGGGCGACCTGCGCCGGGGTGATCGGCTGCTCGCTGAGCTCGGTGCCGGTCTCGTTGGCGCGGCGGGCCAGCTCGCCCATCCACCACTTGCGGGCCTGGTCGGCCGGGGCACCGGCGGCGATGGTCTCCTGGATCGGCTCGACCGCACCGGCGTTGAGCACGGCCTGCATGTCCTTGTCGGACAGGCCCCACTCCGCCTGCAGGCGGGCACGGCGCACGCGCGGCAGCTCGGGCAGCCCGGCGCGCAGCTCCTCGACCCACTCGCGGGAGGGGGCGATCGGCACCAGGTCCGGCTCGGGGAAGTAGCGGTAGTCCTCCGCCTCCTCCTTGATCCGGCCCGAGGTGGTGCTGCCGTTCTCCTCGTGGAAGTGGCGGGTCTCCTGGACGATGGTGCCGCCGTCGGTCAGCACGGTGGCGTGGCGCTGGATCTCGAACCGGGTGGCCCGCTCCACGCTGCGCAGCGAGTTGACGTTCTTGGTCTCCGAACGGGTGCCGAACTTCTCGGTGCCGTTGGGGCGCAGCGACACGTTGACGTCGCAGCGCATCTGGCCCTTGTCCATCCGGGCCTCGGAGACGCCCAGCGCCCGGATCAGCTCGCGCAGCTCGGTGACGTACGCCTTGGCGACCTCGGGGGCGCGCGCCCCGGCGCCGACGATCGGCTTGGTGACGATCTCGATCAGCGGGATGCCCGCGCGGTTGTAGTCGAGCAGCGAGTACTCGGCGCCGTGGATACGGCCGGTCGCGCCGCCGACGTGGGTGGACTTGCCGGTGTCCTCCTCCATGTGGGCGCGCTCGATCTCCACGCGGAAGGTCGAGCCGTCCTCCAGCTGCACGTCGAGGTAGCCGTTGAAGGCGATCGGCTCGTCGTACTGCGAGGTCTGGAAGTTCTTGGGCATGTCCGGGTAGAAGTAGTTCTTCCGCGCGAACCGGCACCACTCGGCGATCTCGCAGTTCAGCGCCAGGCCGATCTTGACGGCCGACTCCACTCCGGTCGCGTTGACCACCGGCAGCGAGCCGGGCAGGCCCAGGCAGGTCGGGCAGGTCTGGCTGTTCGGCTCGGCACCCAGCTCGGTCGAGCAACCGCAGAACATCTTGGTCTTGGTACCCAGTTCGACGTGGACCTCAAGGCCCATCACCGGGTCGTACGACGCGAGAGCGTCCTCGTAGGAGACCAGGTTCATGACGCTCACAGCGTCCCCTTCACTAAAAGACTTGGGAGGTACGGGCCCGGCCGCCGCTCGCGCGGGGCCGGGCCGGGGCGCTCAGCTCAGCCCAGCAGCACGTCGTCGGAGCCGAGCTGACGCAGCTCGCGCACCAGCAGGGCGGTGCCGGTGACCAGCGCGGCGGCGCCGACCAGGGCGTTGACCAGCTTGAGGGTGTCGCTCTCCTCGCGGGCCTTCCGGACGTCCTTGACGATGGAGATCGCGCCGAAGGCGCTGGTCCCGATGGACAGCCAGAGGCCTGGCTTGGAGTGCTTCCACCCCTTGGCCTTCTCGATCTTGCTCACAGTGCCGGTGCCTCCTCCAGCAGGGTGTGCCCCCACTTGTCGTTGAGTGCGGCCTCGACGGCGCCGCCCACGCGGTACAGGCGGTCGTCCGCCATCGCGGGTGCGATGATCTGCAGGCCGACCGGGAGATTGTCCTCCGGGGCCAGGCCGACCGGCAGCGACATGGCCGCGTTGCCCGCGAGGTTCGACGGAATCGTGCACAGGTCGGCCAGGTACATCGCCATCGGGTCGTCGGCGCGCTCGCCGATCGGGAAGGCGGTGGTCGGCGTGGTCGGCGAGACCAGGACGTCCACACCGGCGAAGGCGGCGTCGAAGTCGCGCGAGATGAGCGTGCGGACCTTCTGCGCCGAGCCGTAGTAGGCGTCGTAGTAGCCCGAGGACAGCGCGTACGTGCCGAGCATGATGCGGCGCTTCACCTCGGGGCCGAAGCCGGCCTCGCGGGTGAGGGCGGTGACCTGCTCGGCGGACGCGATGCCGTCGTCGCCGACCCGCAGGCCGTAGCGCATGGCGTCGAAGCGGGCCAGGTTGGAGGAGCACTCGCTGGGCGCGATCAGGTAGTACGCCGGCAGCGCCAGGGTGAAGGACGGGCAGGACACCTCGACGACCTCGGCGCCCAGCTCGCGCAGCAGCTCCACCGACTCGTTGAAGCGCTGCATCACACCGGCCTGGTAGCCCTCGCCGGCGAACTCCTTGACGACACCGATCCGCATGCCGCGGATGTCGCGCATCTTCGCGGCCTCGACCACGGCCGGGACGGGCGCGTCGATCGAGGTGGAGTCCAGCGGGTCGTGCCCGGCGATGGCCTCGTGCAGCAGCGCCGCGTCCAGCACGGTGCGGGCGCACGGGCCGCCCTGGTCCAGCGAGGACGAGAAGGCGACCAGGCCGAAGCGGGAGACCGCGCCGTAGGTCGGCTTGACGCCGACGGTGCCGGTGACGGCGCCGGGCTGGCGGATCGAGCCGCCGGTGTCGGTGCCGATCGCCAGCGGGGCCTCGAAGGCGGCCAGCGCGGCGGCCGAGCCGCCGCCGGAGCCGCCGGGGATGCGGGTGAGGTCCCACGGGTTGCCGGTCGGGCCGTAGGCGGAGTTCTCGGTGGAGGAGCCCATCGCGAACTCGTCCATGTTGGTCTTGCCGAGGATGACCACGCCGGCGTCCTTGAGACGCGCGGTCAGGGTGGCGTCGTACGGCGGGATCCAGCCTTCGAGGATCTTGGAGCCGCAGGTGGTCGGCACGCCCTTGGTGGTGAAGACGTCCTTCAGTGCGAGCGGGACGCCGGCCAGCGGGCCCAGTTCCTCGCCCTTGGCGCGCTTCTCGTCGACGGCCCGGGCGGCGTTCAGCGCGCCCTCCGTGTCGACGTGCAGGAAGGCGTTGACCTTCTTGTCGACGGCCTCGATGCGGTCCAGGTGCGCCTGCGCGACCTCGACGGCGGACACCTCGCCCTTGGCGATGGCGCTCGCGGTCTGCGCGGCGTCCCACTTGATGATCGGAGTGCGGGTCAGGTCGGTCATCTCGGTCAGTCCTCCCCGAGGATCTGCGGCACACGGAAACGCTGCTCCTCGGCGGCCGGCGCGCCGGAGAGCGCCTGGTCCGGGGTGAGCGACGGCCGCACCTCGTCCGCGCGCATGACGTTGGTCAGCGGCAGCGGGTGGGAGGTCGGCGGGACGTCCTGTCCGGCGACCTCGGAAACGCGGGCGACCGCGCCGATGATCACGTCGAGCTGCTCGGCGAAGTGGTCCAGCTCTTCGGCCTGCAACTCAAGACGCGACAGCCGAGCGAGGTGGGCGACCTCCTCGCGCGTGATGCCAGGCATGCAGCGATCCTCAGGGTGAGTTCTGGTGAGGCCCGGCGCTGCCTGCGGGCGGCGCCGGGCCCGGGGCAGGAGCAGCCGGCTCGGCGCTCCCGTCCTCGTGGTCTTTGGACCCCATCCTATGGGGCGCGGCCCGGCCACCGACCAACGGTTAACCGGCGTCGGCCGTCACTGTGGCCTGCTCCGGGCCCAACTCTGCGTCCCCGGCGCCTTGATCTCCATCTGCGCGGCCTGCACCGCCTGGGCCCGCTGCACCGCCCGGATGGCCGGAGGCAGCACGGGTGGGAGCGTCGACGGCAGCACCGGCGGGATCGCGGGCGGCATGACCGGCTTGATGACGGGCGGTAGCTGGGGCGCCAGCGCGGCCAGCCGCTCCACCGGCGGGGCGCCGGTGCGGTGCACCCGCAGCCAGGCGGTGGCCTGCTCGGGCGGCAGCGCGGCCGACACCAGCCAGCCCTGGACGGCGTCCACGCCCATGCAGTGCAGCCGCTCCCAGGTCTCGTCGTCCTCGACACCCTCCGCCACCACCGTCAGGCCCAGCGAGTGCGCGAGCTCCACCGAGCAGCGGACCACCGCCGCGTCGTGGTCGTCGGCGACCATCCGGGAGACGAAGGAGCGGTCGATCTTCAGCTCGCCGACCGGCAGGCTGCGCAGCCGCACCAGCGAGGAGTGGCCGGTGCCGAAGTCGTCCAGGGACATCCCGACGCCGTAGCCGCGCAGCTCGGCGAGGGTGTCGGCGGCCCGCCGGGAGTCGTCCAGCAGCAGCCGCTCGGTGATCTCCAGCTGGAGCGCGTGGGCCGGCACCTGGTGGCGCACGAGGTGCCCGGCGACCCGCTGCGCGAACCCGGGGTTGAGCACGTCGCGCGGCGAGACGTTCACCGCGACCTGTACCTGGAGGCCCTGGTCGCGCCAGTACGCGAGCTGGCCGACCGCCGCCTCCAGCACGTAGTCGGTCAGCCGCGGCATCAGGCCGCTGGACTCGGCGAGGCCGACGAACTCGTCGGGCGACACCTTTCCCTGGCCGGGCCGCTCCCAGCGCAGCAGCGCCTCCAGGCCGACCACCCGGCCGTCGAAGGCCACCTTCGGCTGGTAGTGCAGCTGCACCTCGCCGGTCTCCAGGGCCCGCCGCAGGTCGCCGAGCAGCCCTATCCGGTACGGCGTGTCGGCGTCCTGCGCCTCGTCGTACTGCTCGACACCGCTGCGCCCGCGCTGGGCGTGGCCCATCGCGACGTCGGCGCGGCGCAGCAGGGACTCGGCGTCCTGGGCGTGCTGCGGGAAGACGCACACGCCCGCGCTGGCCTCCAGCACGAGCAGCAGCCCGTCCAGCCGGATCGGGGCGGCGAGTTCGGCGATCAGCGCCTTGGCGACGCGCTCCAGGCTGTCCGGGCAGTTGATGCCGGGCAGCAGGACGGCGAACTCGTCGCCGCCCATCCGGGCCACCATCGGGCGGCCCCGGCGGTAGTGCCGGGGCAGGCCGGCGAAGACGTCGTCGATGGACTCCCGGGTGGGGCTGCCGGCCGGGCCGCCGGAGCGCAGGGCGCGGTGCAGCCGGCGGGCGATGTGCACCAGCAGCCGGTCGCCGGCGGTGTGACCGAGGGTGTCGTTGAGCGACCGGAAGCGATCGAGATCGAGCAGGATGAGACCGACGCTGTAGCCGTGCTCGTGCTCGGCGATCGCCTCCTGGGCGGCCAGCAGCAGGGCCTGACGGTTGGGCAGGTCTGTCAGCGGGTCGGTCAGCTGGTCGCGGGCGCGGTCGCGGGCGATCCGCCACGCCGCGACCAGGACGGCCAGCGGCACAGCGAACAGCGGCAGCAGCTCGGGTTCGTAGCGGTAGACCAGGACGGCGAGCGGGATGAGGGGCGCGGCTCCGGCCAGCAGCACGCCGAGCAGCAGGACCGCACCCGCCATCCCCTGCGGCGGGCGTGTGGGCGCGCCGCCGGTCGTACGATCCATAAGCCCTGTCCTCCGTCGGGCCCGCCCCGTCAGGCCGCCTTACGGTGAGGCACCGTGCCGGTACCGACAGCTGCCGGGCATGGAGCGACCCCGTGGCGCACCGGCTCAGCCGGTGCCCCCACCCCTGCTGACACTCTGTTGCGCTCCAGGGTATGCCGGGCTCCACCCGGTGGGCAGACTTTCGGACAACCGGAAATACGCCACCGCGCCCGGGTGTCGCACGGTGACCCCCATGCCCGCTTCCACGGCACGACACCCGGTGACGTCGCATCAGGACGATAACAAGGCGGATCCGGCCGGCCGCCGCTCGGGTCAGCCCTCGGCGGGAGCCTCCTCGGCCTCGTCCAGGCCCAGGTGGGCGCGGGCCGCGGCCGGCCCGTCGGCGAGCAGCACGGCGAAACCCGCGTCGTCCAGGATCGGCACGCCGAGCTGCACGGCCTTGTCGTACTTGGACCCGGGATTGTCGCCGACGACCACGAAGTGGGTCTTCTTCGACACCGAACCGGTCACCTTCGCTCCGCGCGAGGTCAGCGCCTCCTTGGCGCCGTCCCGGGTGTGCCCGGCCAGCGTGCCGGTGACCACCACGGTCAGGCCCTCCAGCGGGCGCTCCGCCTCCTCCTCGTCCGCGGGCTCCTCGGTGAAGCGGACGCCGGCCTCGCGCCACTTCTCCAGGATCTCCCGGTGCCACTCCTCCTCGTACCACTCCTTGATCGAGCGGGCGATGGTCGGACCGACGCCCTCGACCGCCGCCAGCTCCTCCTCGCTCGCCGTGAAGATCCGGTCCAGGTCGCGGAACTCGCGCGCCAACTCCTGGGCCGCGACCGGCCCGACGTGCCGGATGGACAGGCCGTTGACGAAGCGCCACAGCGGCCGCTCCTTCGCCTGGCCGAGGTTGTCGAGCAGCGCTCCGAGCGACTTCTTCGGCTCGCCCTTCGTGGTGGCGAAGAAGAAGACCTCCTTCTCCTTGCCCGTCCGGTCGTCCAGCTTGGGCATGCCCGTCTTCGGGTCGCGGACCAGTACCTTGATCGGCAGCAGCTGCTCCTCAGTCAGGCCGAAGACGTCACCCTCGTTCCGCACCGGTGCCTCGGCCGGCTCCAGCGGCTGGGTCAGCGCGGTGGCCGCGACGTAGCCGAGCCCCTCGACGTCCAGGCAGGACCGCCCGCCGAGGAAGGCGATCCGCTCGCGGATCTGGGCCGGGCAGAACTGCGCGTTCGGGCAGCGCAGATCGATGTCGCCCTCGGCCATCGGGCGCAGCTCGCTGCCGCACTCCGCGCAGTGCGAGGGCATCACGAACTCCCGCTCGGTGCCGTCCCGCAGGTCGTAGACCGGGCCGAGGATCTCCGGGATGACGTCGCCGGCCTTGCGCAGCACCACGGTGTCGCCGAGTAGGACGTCCTTGGCCTTGACGATCTGCTGGTTGTGCAGCGTCGCGTACTGGACCATCGAGCCTGCCACCTTCACCGGCTCCGCAAGCACCGCGTACGGGGTGGCCCGGCCGGTGCGGCCGATGCCGACCTTGATCTCGGCGAGCTTGCCGGTGACCTCCTCCGGCGGGTACTTCCACGCGATCGCCCAGCGCGGGGACTTGGAGGTGGCGCCCAGTCGGCCCTGCAGCGCGATCTCGTCCACCTTGACGACGACGCCGTCGATCTCGTGCTCGACCGAGTGCCGCTGCTCGCCGTAGTGCTTGATGAACGCCCGCACCTCGTCCAGCGTCCCGACCACCTTGTTGTGCCTTGCGGTGGGCAGGCCCCAGTCGTGCAGCAACCGGTAGGCGTGCGACTGCTTGTCGATGTCGAAGCCCGACCGGGCACCGATGCCGTGCACCACCATGTGCAGCGGGCGGGAGGCGGTGACGTGCGGGTCCTTCTGGCGCAGCGAACCGGCGGCGGCGTTGCGGGGGTTCATGAAGAGCCGGATCATCGCCCGGGGCCGCTTGCCCTCCTTGGCGCGCTCCTCGTTCTCCTGCCGGCGGCGCTCGTTCTCCTCCGCGAACGAGGCGTTGAGCGCGTCGAAGGCCTCGGTCGGGAAGTAGACCTCGCCGCGGATCTCCACCAGCCGGGGGATGTTGTCGCCCTTGAGCTGGTGCGGGATCTCCTTGATGGTGCGGACGTTGGCCGTGATGTCCTCGCCGACCCGGCCGTCACCGCGGGTCGCCGCCTGCACCAACTGGCCGTTCTCGTAGGTGAGGTTGACGGCCAGGCCGTCCACCTTGAGCTCGCACAGGTAGTGGTACTCGATGCCGTGCAGCTCGGTGGCGACGCGATCGGCCCAGGCGGCGAGCTCGTCGTCGTCCATGGCGTTGTCGAGGCTGAGCAGCCGCTCGCGGTGCTCGACTTCGGCGAACTGTGCGGTGGGGGCGCCGCCGACCCGCTGGGTCGGCGAGTCCGGGGTCGCCAGGGCCGGGTGCTCGGCCTCCAGCGCCTCCAGCTCGCGCATCAGGGCGTCGAACTCGGCGTCGCTGATGACCGGCGCGTCCTGCTCGTAGTAGCGGGCGCGGTGGTCGGTGATCTCCTGCGCCAGCTCGGCGTGCCGCCTGCGCACCTGCGCCGGGACGTCCTCCCAGCCCTCGACAGCCACCACCGCAAGCCTCCTACGTTCTCATTCCGGGTTGTCCACCAGGCTCTGCGCCGCCCGCGCCGCAAGCGACAGCGCCTTGCGCGCGTACGCCGGGGAGGCCCCGGCCAGCCCGCAGGTCGGCGTCACCAGCACGCGGCGGCCCAGCAGCTCCGGGGCGAACCCGAGCCTGCGCCACAAGGTCCTGACACCCTGGACACTACCGGCCGGGTCGGACACCGCCTGGTCAGCGGAGGGCACGACACCGGCGAGGATCATCGTGCCCGCCTCGACCGCCTCGCCGAGGTCGTCGTCCGCGCGCTCGGTCAGCAACGAGAAGTCCAGCGAGACGCCCGCCACCCCGGCCCGGCGCAGCAGCGGGACCGGGACGTCCGGCGCGCAGCAGTGCACGATCACCGGGGCGTCCAGGGCCCGGACCACCTCGCGCAGCACCTCCTCGGCGGCCTGCCGGTCGACGGCGCGAAGCCGCTGGAAGCCGCTGGCCGTCTTCACCGAGCCGGCCAACACCGCGGGCAGCGAGGGCTCGTCGAGCTGGAGCACGATCTCCGCGCCGGGCACCCGCTTGCGGACCTCGGCGAGGTGGCGGCGCAGGCCCTCGGTGAGCGAGCCGGCGATGTCCCGGCAGGCGCCGCGGTCGGCGAGGGCCTTCTCGCCGTGCCTGAGCTCGATGGAGGCGGCCAGCGTCCACGGCCCGACGGCCTGGATCTTGAGCGCGCCCTGGTAGCCCTGGGTGAACTCCTCCAGCGCGTCCAGGTCCTCGCCGAGCCAGGAGTGGGCCCGCCGGGTGTCGCGGCCGGGCCGGTCGGCGAAGCGCCAGCCGCTCGGCTCGGTCTGCGCGAACAGCTCGACGAGGAGGCCGGCGCTGCGGCCGATCATGTCGGCGCCCGGGCCGCGGGCGGGCAGTTCTGGCAGGAACGGCAGGTGCTCCAGTGCCCCGGTGGAGGTCCTGGCGGCCTCCCGCGCGTCGGTGCCGGGCAGCGAGCCGACGCCGGTGGCGGCGCCGTGCAGGTCGGGGAAGGGGTGTCCGGTGCTCACCCGTCCGAGCCTAGTGCGCGGCGCCGCCCGCGTTTCAGCGCCCCGTCGGTGCCCCGTCGGTGCCCCGTGAGTGCGCCGTCAGTGTCCGGTCATTGCCCCGGGCGGACGGTGATGTCGGTGATCTCCGCGTCGCGGGAGGCGTCGAGGGCGGTGAGGATCGCCTTCGCGACCGACTCGGGCTCGATCCAGCGGGCGGCGTCGTACTCCTTGCCCTCCTGCTGGTGCACCTTGACCTGCATCGGGGTGGCGGTGCGGCCGGGGTAGACGGAGGTGACCCGCACGCCGTTCGCGTGCTCCTCCTGGCGCAGCGAGTCGGCGAGCGCCTTGAGGCCGTGCTTGCTGGCCGCGTACGCCGACCAGTTGGCGTGGGCTGTGAGGCCGGCGCCGGAGTTGACGAAGAGCACGTGCCCCTTGGCGAGGCGCAGCGAGGGCAGCAGCAGGCGGGTCAGCTCGGCGGGCGCCGCCAGGTTGACGGTGAGCTGCTCCAGCCAGGCCTTGACCGGCAGGTCGCCGACGGTGCCGAGCTCGACGACGCCCGCGACGTGCAGCAGCGAGTCCAGCTCGACGGGCAGCCGCTGGTGCCCGAAGGCCCAGGAGAGCTTGGCCGGGTCCGACAGGTCCCCGACCAGGGTGCGGGCGCCGGGGAACCGCTCGCGCAGTTCGGCGGCGCGGCGGGCGTCACGGGCCAGCAGCCAGAGGTCGTCCCCCCGCTCGGCGAGGTGCTCGGCGACGACGGCGCCGATGCCGGAGCCCGCGCCGGTTATGAGATGTGCAGCCATGGTCCCGATCCTCTCAGGCCTTGAGCTGTTCGAAGACCTGTTCCGGAGTCTCGGCGAAGGTGATCAGCTCACCGAGCGCGCGGGGCAGGAACCCCTCGGCGTCCATCCGCTCCAGCTGGGTGCGCAGGCCGGTGTAGAAGCCCTCGGTGTCCAGGACGACGACCGGCTTGTCGTGCAGGCCGTGCTTCTTGAGCTCCAGCACCTCGGTGACCTCGTCCAGGGTGCCCAGCCCGCCGACCAGGACGACGATCGCGTCCGCCCGGGCCGCCAGCTCCGCCTTGCGCTCCGCGAGGTCGCGGGTCATGACGAGCTCGTCGGCGCCCCGGTACCCCTTGTGCTTCAGCAGCTCGACCATGATCCCGACCAGCTTCCCGCCGGCCGCCTTCACCTCGTCGGCGAGCAGCCCCATCAGCCCGGCATCGGACCCACCCCACACCAGGGTGTGCCCGCCCTCGCCGAGGAGCCGGGCGAACTCGGCGGCGGGAGCGGTGTAGCGGGCATCGAGCGAGTACGCGGAGCAGAAGACACATATGTTCATAGTGCGAACTGGTCTATCACGCCCGGCTGCTCCCACTCCCCGGAATTACGCCCCGGCCACGGCTACGACGGGCACCGCGCAGGAGCAGTGGGCGTGGCCGGACGGCCCCACCCACCCGGTTCAGACGCTGCCCTGAACCGCCGGGCGCTCCGTCGTCGCGATGGTGGCCGAGCCGACCACCCTGGTGCCGTCGTACAGCACCACGGCCTGGCCGGGGGCGATCCCGCGCGCCGGGCTGTCCAGCCGGACGTGCAGCTCGCCGTCGACCACGGACGCGGAGACGGGCACCTCCTCGCCGTGGGCGCGCAGTTGGGCGGTGTACCGGCCGTCGGCGAGCGGCTCGGTGCCGCACCAGCGCGGGCGGATCGCGGTCAGCCCGGTCACATCCAGGCCCTCGACCGGGCCGACCGTGACGGTGTTGTTCACCGGGGAGATGTCGAGCACGTAGCGGGGCTTGCCGTCCGGTGCCGGGCGCCCGATCCGCAGGCCCTTGCGCTGGCCGATGGTGAAGCCGTACGCACCGTCGTGCTCGCCGAGCTTGGTGCCGTCGACGTCGAGGATGTCGCCGGTGGCGGTGCCGAGGTGCTTGGCCAGGAAGCCCTGGGTGTCGCCGTCGGCGATGAAGCAGATGTCGTGGCTGTCCGGCTTCTTGGCGACGGCCAGGCCCCGGCGCTCGGCCTCCTCGCGGATGACGTCCTTGGTGGTGTCGCCGAGCGGGAAGAGGGAGTGGGCGAGCTGGTCGGCGTCGAGCACGCCGAGCACGTAGGACTGGTCCTTGGCGGCGTCCACCGCCCGGTGCAGCTCGCGGCGGCCGTCCGGCAGGTCGACGATCCGCGCGTAGTGGCCGGTGCAGACGGCGTCGAAGCCGAGCGCGATCGCCTTGTCCAGCAGCGCGGCGAACTTGATCTTCTCGTTGCAACGCAGGCAGGGGTTGGGGGTGCGGCCGGCCGCGTACTCGGCGACGAAGTCGTCGATCACGTCCTCGCGGAAGCGCTCGGCGAGGTCCCACACGTAGAAGGGGATGCCGATCACGTCGGCGGCGCGGCGGGCGTCCCGGGAGTCCTCGATGGTGCAGCAGCCGCGGGCACCGGTGCGGAAGGACTGCGGGTTCGCGGACAGCGCCAGGTGGACGCCGGTCACCTCGTGCCCCGCTTCGGCGGCGCGGGCGGCGGCGACGGCGGAGTCGACACCGCCGGACATCGCCGCGAGCACACGCAGACGGCCGGTGGACGGAGCGGTCGGGGCACCCGGGAAGTCAGTCATGATGCCACCAAGCGTACGGGCTGCCCCACCTGTTCCCCGAGCCGATATCACCGCCCCGAGCCGATGGGGCCCCGAGCCGGTGTCAGCGCCGCACGGACGCCAGCCCCGCGTTGCGCGCCCGCTGGACGGCTGGGGCGATGGCCTTCGCGAGGGCGGTGACGTCCTCGCGCACCGAGGTGTGGCCGAGCGAGAAGCGCAGCGAGGCGCGCGCCAGCAGCGGATCGGCGCCCATCGCGAGCAGCACGTGGCTGGGCTGCGGGACGCCAGCCGAGCAGGCCGAGCCGGTGGAGCACTCGATGCCCTGGGCGTCGAGCAGCATCAGCAGCGCGTCGCCCTCGCAGCCGGGGAACGAGAAGTGCGCGTTGGCGGGCAGCCTGCCCCCGGGCGAAGGGTCGCCGTTGAGCACCGCGTCCGGTACGGCGTCCAGCACCGAGGCGATCAGCTCGTCCCGCAGCGCGCCGAGCGTCACCGCGTGCTCGGCCTGCCGCTCGGCCGCGATGGCCGCGGCGGCGGCGAACCCGGCGGCGGCGGGCGCGTCGAGGGTGCCGGAGCGGACGTCGCGCTCCTGGCCGCCGCCGTGCAGCAGCGGGACGGGCGTGGCACCGCGCGAGAGCAGCAGCGCGCCGATGCCGAACGGGCCGCCGATCTTGTGCCCGGTGACGGTGACCGCGGTGAGCCCCGACTCGGCGAAGGAGACCGGGATCTGACCGAGCGCCTGCACCGCGTCGGCGTGCATCGGGATGCCGTACTCGGCCGCCACCGCGGCGAGTTCGGTGACCGGCTGCACGGTGCCGACCTCGTTGTTCGCCCACATCACGGTGACCAGCGCGACGGTGGCCGGATCCCGCTCGATCGCCTCGCGCAGCGCCTGCGGGTGCACCCGGCCGAGGTGGTCGACCGGCAGGTACTCGACGGCGGCGCCCTCGTGCTCCGAGAGCCAGTGCACCGCGTCGAGGACCGCGTGGTGCTCGACGGGGCTGCACAGCACCCGGGTACGCGCCGGGTCGGCGTCCCGCCGGGCCCAGTACAGGCCCTTGACGGCGAGGTTGTCGGACTCGGTGCCGCCGCCGGTGAGCACGATCTCGCTGGGCCGGGCGCCGAGCGAGTCGGCCAGCGACTCGCGGGCCTCCTCGACCACCCGGCGGGCCCGGCGGCCGGCGGCGTGCAGGGAGGAGGCGTTGCCGACGACCCCCAGGTGCGCCGTCATCGCGGCGATCGCCTCGGGCAGCATCGGCGTGGTCGCCGCATGGTCCAGGTATGGCATAACCATCCGATTGTAGAGGGCCCTTGCCCGCGGCGTTCCGGCCTGCGCACCGTTCCGGCCACCTCGTGTACGCGCTCCCCTCGTGCAACGCGGCCGGCCGGCGGCGTCCGGCACTGGTTTGTACCACTTCGTGGTCCACCGGTTAGCCTGACGATCAGTTGTCATCGGATCTCGGGGGGCGCCATGGCGCAGTCGGTCGACCGTGCTCTCACCCTGCTCGGCTCGCTCGGCGACGGGCCGGTGACCCTGGACCAGGCCGCAACCAGCATCGGCGTCCACAAGTCCACCGCACTGCGGCTGTTGCGCACCCTGGAGGCGCAAGGCTTCGCCCAGCGCCAGCCGGACCTGCGCTACCGGCTCGGCGGCCGGCTGCTGTCGCTGGCCCACCGGGCGCTGGAGGAGATCGACGTCCGGCAGGTGGCCGCGCCGTACCTGGCAGACCTCAACGCGCGCTGCGGCTACACCGTCCAGCTGGCCGTCCTCCACGACGGCGAGGTGCTCTACGTGGACGAGGTCGCCGGGCACTGGGCGGCCCGGCCGTCCCGGATCGGGCGCCGCGCCCCGGCCACCGGGACGGCCATCGGCCGGGTGCTGCTCGCCGGGCTGCCCGAGGACGGCACCCGCGAGGGCGCGCTGCCCGCCGAGCTGGCCGCGGTGCGCCGCCGGGGCTGGGCGGCCGAGTCGGCCGAGCACCGGGAGCCGGTGACCTGCGTGGCCGCGCCGGTGGCCGGCAGCGGCGGGCGGACGGTCGCGGCCTGCGCGGTGAGCGCCCCGGTGAGCCAGGTGCGGCCGGCCGAGCTGACCCGGATGGTGCCCGAGCTGCTGTGCACCGCCGAGGCGATCTCGCTGGCGTACGGCGGCTCGCCTACTCCTCGCTGGTGCGAGAACCGTTGCGGTGCCAGGCCCGCGGGGCACGCCAGCCGAACCTCAGCGCGAGCATCCGCAGGACGAACGCGGTGAGCGCGGCGGCGGTGCCGGTGGCCCCGGTCAGCCGGTCGGCGCCGATCAGCGCCGCTACCAGCCCGGCGCCGACCAGCGCGGGCACGGCGTAGATCTCCCGGTCCCAGCGCAGCAACGACGGGATCTCCCCGGCCAGCACGTCCCGGATCACGCCGCCACCGGCCGCGGTCACCATGCCGAGCGCGACGGCCGCCACCGCGCCGAGCCCGTAGTCGTGCGCCTTGGCGGTGCCGGTGACGCAGAACAGCCCGAGCCCGAGCGCGTCCAGCGTCTGCACCGCCCGGTTGATCCGCTCGACCTCCGGGTGCAGGAAGAACACCACGAGCCCGGCTGCCAGCGGGGTCACGAAGTACCCCAGATTGGTGAAGGCGGCGACCGGTGTCGCCCCGATCACCAGGTCGCGCATCACCCCGCCGCCGAGTGCGGTGACCTCGGCCAGCACGCAGATCCCGAAGATGTCCATGTTCTTGCGGACGGCGAGCAGGCCCCCGGAGAGGGCGAAGACGAAGATACCGACGAGGTCCAGCGACTGCTGCACGTCGGAGGGGAAGATCTGCGAGGTCACCGTCCCTTTTGTACCCGATGTGCCGGACCGTCCTCGTACCGCCCCCGCTGTCCGGGCTCGGCTTGTCTGTCCGACTCGGTTAGCCTCCCCGTGTGAAACCCAGCACCGCCGCCCCCGCCCCGTCCAGACTCGGCTGGCTCGATGCGCTGCGCGGCCTCGCTGCGCTGGCCGTCGCCATGCACCACTTCGGTCTGGTCAACCTGATCCCGCACGCCGCGAGGGAGCCGCACTACCTGGACCTCGGCCTCTTCGGCGTGATGCTGTTCTTCCTGGTGAGCGGGTACATCATCCCCGCCTCGCTGGAGCGGCGCGGCGACGTCCGGGCGTTCTGGGCCGGGCGCTTCTTCCGGATCTACCCGGCGGTGGCCGTGACGGTCGTCGTGAGCCTGCTGATCCTGCCCCGTGACTTCGCGGTCGTGCAGGGGTTCGCCTTCGACCACCCGCTGCTGTCGCTCGCGGCCAACGGGCTGATGCTCCAGGACATGATGGGCCTGCCCAGCGCCATCGGCGTCCTGTGGTCGCTCACCTACGAGATGATCTTCTACTACTTCGTGACGGCCCTGTTCGTCCTGGGGTGGCACCGGCGCAGCGCACCGATCGCGATCGGCTTCGCGGCGTTCGCCCTCGTCCTCGGCTCCTGGCTGGCGGTGGGCACCCTCTCCACCGACCTGACGTCGATCCGGCACCTGGTGACGGCCTGCGGGATCGTCGTCCTGATGGCGATGGTGTGCATCGGCACCGCTCGACCGGACCTCGTCCGCTGGGGCGCACTGCTGCTCGGCGGCCTCGGCCTGACCCTGATCCTGCTGAACAGCCGGTCCAGCGCCTTCGAGACCATGATGATCTTCGCCACCATGTTCGCCGGCACCGTGCTCTACCGGCTGGAGCACGGCCAGATCGACCGCCTCCCGGCCATCCTGTGCTGCGTGTTCGTCACCGTCTGCGGGGTCGCGTCGGGCTACTTCTACGACCGCGGTACGACGACGTGGAAGACGTGGACGGACTCGTGGATGGCGTTCTCGTTCGCGTACCTGGCCGCGTGGGCGGTGTTCGCGGTCGGCATGCTGCTGCGCCGGCGCCGCTTCCCGCGCTGGCTCAGCGGGCTCGGCGCGATCAGTTTCTCGGTCTACCTGCTGCACGGCCCGCTCGACTTCTTCACGGGCTGGCAGCTGTCGGGCCACGCCCCGCTCGTCGGCTGGAAGGAGCGGGGTCTGCTTCTCGTCGCCTACCTGGCCGCCCTGGTGGTGCTCGCCTACCTCAGCTACCGCCTGGTCGAGATCCCGTTCCAGAACCTGGGCCGCACGGTGATGAAGGCCGTGAACCGCCGCTTCCCGGCGCCCGCCGCGCCGCGGCCGAGGGTCGACGGCCGGGCCGAGCCGCCCGCCGAAGCCGCTGCCCGGTCGGCGCCGGTGCTGTCCGGCCAGGACTGACGCCCCCAGAAAAGGGAAAGGCCGCCCGCCCCGGAGAGTCGGGGCGGGCGGCCTTCGTCGTGGGAGCCCTACGGCTTCGCGTCCACCGGAGCGTCGACCGACGCGGCACCAGAGGCGTTCTCCGGAGCGTTCTCCGGGAAGTGGCACGCGACCTGGTGGCCGGTCTTGAGAGCGGCCAGCGGCGGCTCCTGGGCGGCGCAGATCTCCTGCGCCTTCCAGCAGCGGGTGCGGAAGCGGCAGCCGCTGGGCGGGTTGATCGGCGAGGGGACGTCGCCCTTGAGCAGGATCCGCTCGCGGCCGTCCCGTTGGCGGCGTCGCGGGTCCGGCACCGGCACCGCGGACATCAGCGCGTTGGTGTACGGGTGCATCGGGCTGTTGTAGAGCGAGTCCCGGTCGGCGATCTCGACGATCTTGCCGAGGTACATCACCGCGACCCGGTCCGAGACGTGCCGGACCACCGAGAGGTCGTGCGCGATGATCAGGTAGGTCAGGCCGAGTTCCCGCTGGAGGTCGTCCAGCAGGTTGACCACCTGCGCCTGGATGGAGACGTCGAGGGCGGAGACCGGCTCGTCCGCGACGATCATCTTGGGCCGCAGGGCGAGCGCCCGCGCGATGCCGATGCGCTGGCGCTGGCCGCCGGAGAACTCGTGCGGGTAGCGGTTGTAGTGCTCGGGGCTGAGCCCGCACAGTTCCAGCAGATCCTGGACGGCCTTCTTGATCCCGCCCTCCGGCACCGCGCCCTGGAGCTTGAACGGCGCGCCGACGATGGTGCCGACGGTGTGCCGCGGGTTGAGCGAGGAGTACGGGTCCTGGAAGATCATCTGGATGTCGCGGCGCATCGGCCGCATCGCGCCGACGCCCAGGTGCGTGATGTCGGTGCCCTCGAACTCGATGGTCCCGCCGGTCGGTTCGTCGAGCCGCGTGACCAACCGGCCCATGGTCGACTTGCCGCAGCCGGACTCGCCGACGACGCCCAGCGTCTCCCCGGCGTTGACGGTGAAGTCGATGCCGTCGACGGCCCGGACCGCGCCGGTCTGGCGCCGCAGCAGCCCGCTGCGGATCGGGAAGTGCCGGGTCAGACCGGCCACCTTGAGCAGCGGCTCGCGGTCGGAAGCGGGCGAGGGAGAGGGGATCGCCGCCGCCTCGGTCGCCTGAGTGTCCGTCATCGGTTCTCTCCAGAATGGTGGTACGAGGCCGGGCTCACAGCCGGGGCGCGATCTCTTCGGTGAAGATGCGGTGCCGGTCGGCCGCCGCGAGGTGGCAGGCCGCGTGGTGCCCGGGCGAGGCCTCGGCCAGCACCGGGACCTCACCGGTGGAGCGCCCGCCGGTCAGCTCGGCGTACGGGCAGCGCGGGTGGAAGGCGCAGCCGGTCGGCACGTTGATCAGGCTGGGCGGGGTGCCCTTGACCGGGACGAGCCGGTCCTGGAGCTCCCGGTCGAGGCGCGGCATGGAGCCCAACAGGCCCCAGGTGTAGGGGTGTTCCGGCGCGTCGAAGAGGGTGTCGGCCGGGCCGCGCTCGACGCACTTGCCGCCGTACATGACCAGGATGTCGTCGGCGAGCTCGGCGACCACCCCGAGGTCGTGGGTGATGATGATGACGGCCGAGCCGAACTCCTCCTGGAGGTCGCGGATGAGGTCCAGGATCTGCGCCTGGACGGTGACGTCCAGGGCGGTGGTGGGCTCGTCGGCGATCAGCAGGGAGGGGTCGTTGACCAGGGCCATGGCGATCATCGCGCGCTGGCGCATACCGCCGGAGAACTGGTGCGGGTAGTCGTCGACCCGGCGGTCGGGCTGCGGGATGCCGACCCGGTCGAGCATCTCGACGGCGCGGGCGCGGGCCTGCTTCTTGGACGCCTCCGGGTGGTGCACCCGGTACGCCTCGACGATCTGCGCGCCGACCGTGTAGTACGGGTGCATCGCGGTCAGCGGGTCCTGGAAGATCATCGCCATCTCGCGGCCGCGCAGCTGGCGCACCCGGTCGGGCCCGGCCGCGATCAGGTCCTCGCCGTTCAGCCGGATCTCGCCGCTGATCCGGGCCCGCTTGGAGCGGTGCAGGCCCATGATGCCGAGCGAGGTGACGGACTTCCCGGAGCCGGACTCGCCGACGATGCCGAGGGTCCGGCCCTTGTGCAGGTCGAAGCTGACCCCGTCCACCGAGCGGACCAGGCCGTCGTCGGTGTCGAAGTGGATCCGCAGGTCGCGGACGGAGAGGAACGGGTCGCCGGCCGGGGTCGTTGCGGCGGGCGCCGTGGTGTTCTGGAGCTCGGTCACGAGAGCCTCACCCGGGGGTCGACGAGGGCGTACAGGAGGTCGACCACGAGGTTGCAGACGACGACGAAGAAGGCGGCGAGCAGGGTGACGCCGAGGATCTTGGGCAGGTCGTTGTCGCTGATCGCGGAGACCGCGAAGAAGCCGACGCCCTGCAGCGAGAACACCTGCTCGGTGATCAGCGCACCGCCGAGCAGCAGACCGAGGTCCATGCCGAAGATGGTGACGACGGGGGTGAGCGCGGAGCGCAGCCCGTGCTTGACGACGACCTTGCGCTCGATCAGGCCCTTGGCCCGGGCGGTGCGGATGTAGTCCTCGCTCATGGTCTCCAGCATCCCGGCGCGGGTGAGCCGGGCGTAGAGCGCGGAGTAGAGGAAGGCCAGCGAGATCCAGGGGAGGATCAGGTTGCGGGCCCACATCAGCGGGTCGTCGGTGAAGTTGACGTAGTGCAGGTTGTCCAGGATCGGCCACTCGTAGCTGAACAGCGTGAGCAGCAGCGCGCCGGTGAAGAAGACCGGCAGCGAGACGCCGGCGAGGGCGACGCCCATGGAGAGGCGGTCGAAGATCGACCGCGGCTTGAGGGCCGAGACAACGCCGGTGGCGACGCCGGAGAGCAGCCAGAGCACGGCCGCGCCGGCGGCGAGCGAGACGGTCACCGGGATCCGGCTGGTCAGCTCGGGCCAGACCTCAAGGTGGTTCTTGAAGGAGTAGCCGAAGCAGGGCACGTGGCAGGTGGCCGGTTCCGGCCCGAACTTGTACTCGGCGCCGCCGACCAGCGCCTTCAGGAAGTTCCAGTACTGCGTGTACAGCGGCTGGTCGAGACCGAGGTTCTGCTTGACCGCCGCGATCGCCTCGGGCGAGGGGTTCTTCCCGATGTACTGCGCGGCCAGCTGGTCGGTGGTCTCGCCGGCGATGCGCGGGAGCAGGAAGAAGATCGCGAAGGTGACCGCGCTGACGACCAGCAGCAGTACCACGGCCGCGAAGATCCTGCGGATGATGTAGGCAAACACAGTTGGGCGGCTCCGGCGGCCCGCCGCCGTCCGGGATCTTCCGGACGGCGGCGGGCGCCGCTGCCTTCACCTGCCTTCAGGGATGCGGAGCCAGGCTCTTACTTGGTGGTGCCGATGTTCAGGTAGTCGTACTCACCCGAGAAGGCCGGCGTGGAACCGAGGTTGGTGGCGCTGTCCGGGCGGTACAGGAAGACCTTGAAGTAGGTCAGCGGGACGTAGGCCGCCTGCTCCATGACCTTCTTGTCGATGTCGCCGTAGATCTTCTCGCGGGCCGCCTTGTCGGGGTTGACTGCGGCGTCGTCGAGCAGCTTGTTGACCGCGGGGTCGTTCAGCTGGGCGAGGTTGCTGTTGCCGGAGGCCTTGATCGCGCGGCCGTCGACGATCTGCTGCAGGAAGCCGTAGCCGGTCGGCCAGTCGGCGCCCCACTGCATCATCATCAGACCGATGTTGTGGTCCTGGGTGAACTGCGGCGCGCCGGCGCTGTCGGTCAGGTACTTGCCCTGCGGGTACTGCTGGATCTCGACGTTGATGCCGACCTTCTTCAGCGCGGCCTGGATCGAGGTGGCCGCGGCGACCTCGGTGGAGCGCTCGGTGCGGGCCGAGATCACGGTGCTGAAGCCGTCCGGCTTGCCGCAGGCCTTCAGGGCGTCCTTGGCCTTGCCCTCGTCGCCCTTGTTGTCCTTGGTCTCGTACTGGTTGAAGTCCTGGTGGCCCGGGATGTCCGGGGGAAGGACGGTGTTGGCGATCTGGCCGCGGATCGGGCCGCCCTCGGCGGTCTGCACCGAGACCTTGTCGATCGCGAACTGGACGGCCTTGCGGCACTCGACGTTGTCGAACGGCGCGACCTTGGTGTTGATCGCCATGTAGACCAGGCGGCCGCCGTAGGCGTTGTCGGTCTTGGCCTTGAGCTTCTCGTCGCGCAGGATCTGCGCCTGGGTCTGCGGGTCGACGCCGCCGCCCACCAGGTCGACCTGGGCGTTGCCGGCCATCAGGTCCTTGTCGATGGTGGCCTGGTCGATGTTCATCTTGAGCACGATCTTCTCCGGCAGCTGCTTCCGGATCGGGTCGGTGCTCTTGTCCCAGTTGGTGTTCGGCACCAGGACGGCCTGCTTGCCGTCCTCGTAGGACTCGAACTTGTAGGTGCCCGAGGACACGACGTGCTTGACGTAGTCGGCACCGGTGTCCTTGGCCTGCGGGACCGGCGCGGTCTGCGGGGCGCTGACCAGGTAGTCGAAGTCGGCGAAGGGGTGCTTCAGGTGGAAGACGACGGTGGTGTCGTCCGGCGTCTCGATCGACTTGAGGTCGCCGGCCTTGTCCTTGTACGGGCCCTCGTACGGCGTCGGGTTGTCGACCAGCAGGTCGTGGAAGTACGTCGGGCCGTTGGAGTTCACGTCCGGCGCGAAGTTGGAGCGCTCGACGGCGTACTTGACGTCCTTGGAGGTGATCGGGCTGCCGTCGTCGTACTTCAGGCCCGCGCGGAGCTTGTACGTCCAGGTCAGGCCGTCCGCACTGGGCTGGCCCATGGACTCGGCGAGGTCCGGGACGAGCTTGTTGCCGTCCTCGCCCGCGGCCGGGTTGAAGGTGGTCAGCGGACGGGCGTACAGGCGCGAGAAGTTGTAGATGTACGCGTAGTACGTGTTGCCCGGGTCGAGCGAGTCCGGCGTGCCCTTCATCTCGTAGGTGACCGTCCCGCCCTTCTTGTCCGAGGCGTTGACGATGTTCTTGGTGGCGGCGTTGGCGCCGGCGCCGGAGGACGAGGAGTCGCCGCTCTTCGACGAACTGGAGCAGCCGGTGACGACCAGGACCGCGGCGGCTGCCGCCGCGGTCAGGGCGACGGTACGGGACCTACGCATGGGTGAGATCAACCCCTTGAGGAAGTGGAGAGGGTGGAGGATCCTGACGCAGGGTCAGTTGCTCTTGGGATCGAGGGCGTCACGGAGCCCGTCGCCGAGCAGGTTGAAGGCGAGCACGGTGAGGAAGATCGCCACACCGGGGACCACCATGTACTGGGGGTCCACCTGGTAGTACTTGATCGCGTCCTGGAGCATGCCGCCCCAGGAGGCCTGCGGGGGCTGGATGCCGACGCCGAGGAAGCTGAGGCCGGCCTCGAAGAGGATGTTGGTCGGGATCAGCAGGGTCGAGTAGACCAGGATCGGACCGACCAGGTTCGGCAGCAGTTCCTTGAACAGGATGAACGGGCCGCGGGCGCCGAGGCTGCGGGCCGCGTGGACGAACTCCCGCTCGCGCAGCGAGAGCGTCTGTCCGCGCACGATCCGGCCCATGTAGGGCCAGTTGAAGAAGCCGATCACGAAGATCAGCACCATGATGTGCAGCGGGAGGCCGTGCAGGCCGAACGCGCCGCCCTGGAGCGAGGTCGAGATCGCGATGGCGAAGAGCAGCAGCGGGAACGCCAGGAAGACGTCCATGATCCGGCTGATCACCGTGTCCACCCAGCCGCCGTAGTAGCCGGCCATCACGCCGAGCACGGTGCCGATGGTGTTGGACAGCACGGTCGCGCCGAAGGCGACCAGCAGGGAGACCCAGGAGCCCTCGATGACGCGGGAGAGCAGGTCGCGGCCCTGCAGGGGGTCGACGCCGAGCGGGTGGTCCGCGCTCATGCCGCCCCAGTCCCCGATCGGCAGGCCGCCGAGGTCGGCGTCCAGGATGTCCGGATCCTGGTGGAGGGCGTTGGGGTCGAGCCCGAAGAGGCCCTCGATCGGCTTGGCCAGCACGGCGAGCAGGATCAGCAGGATCACCACGACGCCGCCGGCGACGGCGGCCTTGTCCCGCTTGAAGCGGGTCCAGGCGATCTGGCCGAGGGAGCGGCCCTCGATCTTCTTGGCCGGGGTCACGGAGGCGGGGG
Organism: Streptomyces kaniharaensis; assembly: GCF_009569385.1. Taxonomy (NCBI): domain Bacteria; kingdom Bacillati; phylum Actinomycetota; class Actinomycetes; order Kitasatosporales; family Streptomycetaceae; genus Streptomyces; species Streptomyces kaniharaensis. The sequence continues at coordinate 3,978,687 of NZ_WBOF01000001.1, read as the reverse complement.
CCTCCGGCTCGTTCCCGGCGGTTGCTATGGGTGCGGTCATGGTCAGTTGGGTCCCCTCGCCGACGGTGGCCGGCCCACGGGCGCCGGTCGCCGGTTCGGCGGTAACGGCTGCGGACGTGCGGAGGTGCTTAGGAGCGGGTGATCGCGGCAGTACGTCGTGCACAGGTACTGCCACCACGCGGGAGCGTCGCGTGGACAAAGCGGGTCGGCGTGCGCGTTCACCTTCGTGGGGTTCCAGTACGCGCGGTGCGTTGCGCAGAACTCTCTGCCATCTGAACTGGCTTGCGCCAGCCCTGACAACCGACAGATGCCCAACTGTGATCTGTGCGCAATGCACTTCCCGATCTTCCGCACGGCCCTCTTCACATGGCCGCGAGGACCATGTCAAGATCCCTTTCGGACCGGCCGAGGATGTCCGGGAAGCACCGAAGCCGACCTGATGCGTGATCAAGTCGGCTTCGGAAAAGGGTTTCGGGGCTCAGCGCCCGGGGTATCCGGGCCACGGCTGCTGGGACGCCTGGGACTGCCCGTGCCAGCCCTGTGCGGGCGGCTGGGTGCCGTAGTACCCCGACTGCGGGGCATAGTGGCCCGGCGGGGGCACCGGCGGGTAGGCGCCCGTCGGCCGGCCGAGACCGGCCGCCTCCCGGTCGTAGAACGGCCGCGTCCTGGCCCGCATCCACAGCGCCACCGGGTCGTACTCGTCCGCCATCGCCACCGTGGACACCGCGAGCCCCTCCGGGGCCACCGCGATCGCCCGCTGCATCAGCGCCCGGACCGCCTCCACGGCTGGCGGCGAACTCTCGTACAGGTCCAGGCCGATCGCCAGGTACGGTTCGCCCACGGACGGCTGCACCCAGGCCCGGCGCAGCGCCCGGACCGCGCGCACCTCGCTGGCCTGGCGCTCCAGCAGCGCGAAGAACTGCGGGGCCTGCACCTGCGGTTCGCTCAGCTTCAGCGGACCGGCCGGCAGCCGGTCCAGACCCGCCGCGATCCGCCGCAGGTCCGCCCAGGGCACGCCGACACCGCCGCCGGGGGCGTGCGGGTTCAGCCACAGGCCCCAGCGGGTCCGGTACAGCGAGGCGGCGATCTCCCGCCCGGAGATCACCTCGTGGGCCCGCGCCCAGCCGGAGGCGGCCAGTTGCTCGGGCGAGGTGACGGCCGGCGCGTAGCCGTGGCCGCTGATCTCCATGTTCCCGTACTGGGCGTCCGGGCTGCCCGGCGTGCCGTGCCACAGCAGCATCCAGACCTGGCCGTCGGCCAGCGCGTGCAGCAGTCGCTCGTACGCCTCGTAGCGCTCCGGCGCGACCTCGCGCAGCGCGCGCTCCAGCGCTCCCGGATCCGCGCCGGGGCGCCCGGCCGGTGCCTGGCCCCATGGCCCCGATGCACCGCCGGCTACCGCTCCCGCACTCATGCGCCCACCTCGCTGCGCCTCTTTCCTCACCCTGCCGCCGACCCTCGGCCGTCTGCACGCACCCTATGGCGCGGCACCGGCCACCGCCACGGCGACGTGCCTACGAACGAATCCGGCTCACACCCGCGCGTAGAAAGGCAGTACCCGGGTGAGCAGCCACTCGACCACCGGATCGTCGGCGAGGTCGAGCAGCACGAGGTGGACGCCACCGGGCAGCGGCGCGGTTCCCAGCGCGCGGCCGAGCGCCTCGTTCACCGCGGCCGGGTCGGCCGGGGCGGCCGGATCGAGCTGGACGCCCACGAACATCACGGTCGGTTCGCCCTCGATGCTGGCGAGCGCCCGGCGCGCGGTCAGCACCCCGGGCAGGGCCGACAGTTCGGCCCTGCAGGCGGCCAGGAAGTGCTCCGGGTCCTCGCCCGGCACCGGCTCGCGCAGCGCCACCCGGCCGCCGGTCGGGCCGGCCGAGTCCTCGGTCTGGTCCCAGCGATCGTCGCGCGGCCCGCGGCGCAGCTCGGCCACGCCCCGCGGCGGCACCGGGATGCCCACCGCCGCCTCGGGGTTGACGGCGATGCCGACGCCGAGCGGCAGCCCCCGGGCGAACTCCCAGACCGGCGCGATCGCGAACGCCATCCCCGGCGCCTGCTGGAGGAACACCTCCTGCGAGGAGAACACCGGCACGTACGGGTCACCGGCCAGCTCGATGGTCGGCAGGTCCAGCGACTGCCCCTGCGGGTCGCCTCCGGCCGGCAGCGGGACCCACACCCGGCTGCGGGCCAGCACCTCGATGACCCGCGGGGTCGCGCCCGGGTCGCCGAACGCGGCGGTGAGCACCTGCTCCAGCTCGTTGGCCGGCCACGCGCCGCCCGGCGGCGCCGACTCCGGGCCGCCCGACCCCTGCTGCTGCTCCACCGGGTACCCCATGCGCCCCTGAACCGCCCTCTGCCGGTCGGCCGCCCTCTGCTGCGCCGACGCGGAGCAGTCTAGGGCTCGTGTTCGCCTGTGTGTCGGGTGACCGTTCGGTAGGGGCGGCGGGTGACAAGGGTCCCCCTCCCGTCGTCGGCTCGGACGTGCCATGATGTGCGCGTCCGACGGCGTCGTGCCCAGTCGGCCCCACAACTCCATACCGGCCGCTCGAACCCGCGCGGGAGAGCCCGGAGTGCCCCGTCTGGCGGCACAGCCGGCGCCGAAGGAGCAAGTCCTCCCCGGAATCTCTCAGGCACCCCTACCGCACGGGTTAGGCACATCTGGAAAGCGGCGCACGGCCCTGTCGCGCGCCCACCCACGGTGCAAGCCGCCATGCTGTCCTGAAAGCTGGAAACAGCCACGGGCCGCGGCGCGGTGAAGCTCTCAGGTTCGACGACAGATGGGGAGACCCACGCCGCCGCATGCCCGCGCGCAGGGTCGGCCCCCGAGCGGGACCGGTTCCGGCGCGTGCACCCCTGAGTGCCCAGACCGAGGAGTTCCAGGCCATGTCGTCCCTCCGCCTCACCGCGCTCGACGCGCTTCACCGCGCCCTCGGCGCCACCATGACCGACTTCGCCGGCTGGGACATGCCGCTGCGCTACGGCAGCGAGCGCGAGGAGCACCTCGCCGTCCGCACCCAGGCCGGCCTGTTCGACCTCTCCCACATGGGCGAGATCACCGTCACCGGCCCGCAGGCCGGCGAGATGCTGGACCACGCGCTGGTCGGCTTCGTCTCCGCGCTCGGCGTGCTGCGCGCCCGCTACACCATGATCTGCGCCGAGGACGGCGGCATCCTGGACGACCTGATCGTCTACCGCCTGCGCGAGGACGCCTTCCTGGTCGTCGCCAACGCCTCCAACGCCCAGCGGGTGCTGGACGAGCTGATCGCCCGTGCCAAGGGCTTCGACGCCGTCGTCACCGACGACCGCGACACCTACGCGCTCGTCGCCGTCCAGGGCCCGGAGTCCACGGCGATCCTCGCCAAGACCACCGAGGCCGACCTGCCCGGCCTGAAGTACTACGCGATCCTCCCGGCCCAGGTGGCCGGCCGCGACGTGCTGCTCGCCCGCACCGGCTACACCGGCGAGGACGGCTTCGAGATCTTCTGCAACCCGGGCGACGCCGAGGCCGTCTGGCAGGCGCTGACCGCGGCCGGCGAGGGCCACGGCCTGGTGCCGTGCGGCCTGTCCTGCCGCGACACGCTGCGCCTGGAGGCGGGCATGCCGCTGTACGGGCACGAGCTCTCCACCGACCTGACCCCGTTCGACGCCGGCCTCGGCCGGGTCGTCCGCTTCGACAAGACCACCAACGAGGGCGCGTTCGTCGGCCGCAAGGCGCTGGAGAAGGCCGCCGCCGAGGCCGAGGCCAACCCGCCGCGCGTGCTGGTCGGCCTGGTCTCCGAGGGCAAGCGCGTCCCGCGCGCCGAGTACACCGTGGTCTCCGCCGACGGCGCCCCGATCGGCCGGATCACCTCGGGCGCGCCCTCCCCGACCCTGGGCCAGCCGATCGCGATGGCCTACGTGGACGCGGCGCACGCCGCCCCCGGCACGACCGTCGCGGTGGACGTGCGCGGCAAGCACGAGCCGGTCCAGGTCGTCGCGCTGCCGTTCTACAAGCGCGCTCGCTGAGGCTCTTCCCGGGCCCGTTTCCCCGTAGACCCACGTCGAAGCCGTCCGCGCGGCGGCCCGCTTCGTCGTACCCGCTTCCCATCCTGGAGAATGACGCCATGAGCAACCCCCAGCACCTGCAGTACACCAAGGAGCACGAGTGGCTGACCGCCGCCGAGGACGGTGTCTCGACGGTCGGCATCACCAAGCACGCCGCCGACGCCCTCGGTGACATCGTCTACGTGCAGCTGCCCGAGGTCGGCGACGACGTGACCGCCGGCGAGACCTGCGGCGAGCTGGAGTCCACCAAGTCGGTCAGCGACCTGTACTCCCCGGTGACCGGCAAGGTCGTCGAGGTCAACCAGGACGTCCTGGACGACAACAGCCTGGTCAACAGCGCCCCGTTCGAGGCCGGCTGGCTGTTCAAGGTCCAGGTCGAGTCCACGGACGAGCTGCTCAGCGCCGACGAGTACGACGCCCTCACCAACCCCCAGGGCTGACCCGCTGGTGACGGGGCGGGCCGCAGTGCGGCTGCCCGTCCCGCCCCGCCCCCACCCGCCGTCCGTCACCGTCCTTCCGAGGACCGAGCTGCGCGGCGACCCCTTTCCTCCTCCCGGGAAGACCACACCATGACGGTTCTGAACCAGTCCCTGCACTCCCTCGACCCGGAGATCGCCGCCGCGGTCGACGCCGAGCTGCACCGCCAGCAGACCACCCTGGAGATGATCGCCTCCGAGAACTTCGCCCCGGTGGCGGTCATGGAGGCCCAGGGCTCGGTGCTCACCAACAAGTACGCCGAGGGCTACCCCGGCCGCCGCTACTACGGCGGCTGCGAGCACGTCGACGTCGTCGAGCAGATCGCGATCGACCGCATCAAGGCCCTGTTCGGCGCCGAGCACGCCAACGTCCAGCCGCACTCCGGCGCGCAGGCCAACGCCGCCGCGATGTTCGCGCTGATCCAGCCGGGCGACACGATCCTGGGCCTGAACCTGGCCCACGGCGGCCACCTGACCCACGGCATGAAGATCAACTTCTCCGGCAAGCTCTACAACGTGGTCGCGTACCACGTGGACGAGAAGAGCGGCCAGGTCGACATGGCCGAGGTCGAGCGCCTCGCCAAGGAGCACCAGCCGAAGCTGATCATCGCCGGCTGGTCCGCCTACCCGCGCCAGCTGGACTTCGCCGAGTTCCGCCGGGTCGCCGACGAGGTCGGCGCACTGCTGATGGTGGACATGGCGCACTTCGCCGGTCTGGTCGCCGCAGGCCTGCACCCCAACCCGGTGCCGTTCGCGGACGTGGTCACCACCACCACCCACAAGACCCTGGGCGGCCCGCGCGGCGGCGTCATCCTGTGCAAGGCCGAGCACGCCAAGAAGATCAACTCCGCGGTGTTCCCCGGCCAGCAGGGCGGGCCGCTGGAGCACGTGATCGCCGGCAAGGCGGTCGCCTTCAAGGTCGCCGCGTCCGAGGAGTTCAAGGAGCGCCAGCAGCGCACCCTGGACGGCGCCAGGATCCTCGCCGAGCGCCTCCTCCAGGCCGACGTCGCCGAGGCCGGCGTCTCGGTGCTGTCCGGCGGCACCGACGTGCACCTGGTCCTGGTCGACCTGCGCAACAGCCAGCTCGACGGCCAGCAGGCCGAGGACCGCCTCCACGAGGTCGGCATCACGGTCAACCGCAACGCCATCCCGAACGACCCGCGCCCGCCGATGATCACCTCCGGCCTGCGCATCGGCACCCCGGCCCTCGCCACCCGCGGCTTCCAGGCCGAGGACTTCCGCGAGGTCGCCGACATCATCGCCGAGGCGCTCAAGCCCGCCTTCGACGAGGGCATCGCCACCGCGCTGAAGGCCCGCGCCACCGCGCTGGCCGAGAAGTACCCGCTCTACCCGAACCTCTGACCTGAGGGGGTGGGTGACCGGCCTCACGCCGGCCGGCCGCCCGTCGATTCCGGGGCACCGCGCACACTGGTACGTGCGCGCGGTGCCCCGTCCCGTGCTGCACCGTCCGAAAAGCAGCGCCTGTCCTCCACGAGCACCAGACAAGGACGTCCCCCCGTGGCCATCAGCGTCTTCGACCTCTTCTCCATCGGCATCGGCCCGTCGAGCTCCCACACCGTCGGCCCGATGCGCGCCGCCCGGATGTTCGCCCGCCGGCTGCGGTCCGAAGGCCTGCTGGCCGAGGTGGCGAGCGTCCGTGCCGAGCTGTACGGCTCGCTCGGCGCCACCGGCCACGGCCACGGCACCCCGAAGGCCGTCCTGCTGGGCCTGGAGAACAACTCCCCGCGCACCGTCGACGTCGACCAGGCCGACAAGGACGTCGAGCGGATCACCGCCGAGAAGCGGATCAGACTGCTCGGCGAGCACCCGATCGACTTCGACCCCGACAGCCAGCTGGTCCTGCACCGCCGCCGCTCGCTGCCCTACCACGCCAACGGCATGACCCTCTGGGCGCACGCGGCGGACGGCTCCACGCTGCTGGAGAAGACGTACTACTCCGTCGGCGGCGGCTTCGTCGTCGACGAGGACGCGATAGGCGCGGAGCGGGTCAAGCCCGACGACACCGCGCTGCGCTACCCCTTCCGCACCGGCGAGGAGCTGCTCCGGCTCACCCGGGAGACCGGGCTGTCGATCTCCGGCCTGATGCTGGAGAACGAGAAGGCCTGGCGCAGCGAGGAGGAGATCCGGACCGGGCTGCTGGAGATCTGGCAGGTCATGCAGGAGTGCGTGCGGGCCGGCATGTCCCGCGAGGGCATCCTGCCCGGCGGCCTCAAGGTCCGCCGCCGTGCCGCCGCCGCGGCCCGCGCGCTGCGCGCCGAGGGCATCGGCCCGGCGAACGCGATGGAGTGGGTGACCCTCTACGCGATGGCGGTCAACGAGGAGAACGCCTCCGGGCGCCGGGTGGTCACCGCACCGACGAACGGCGCGGCCGGGATCATTCCCGCCGTTCTGCACTACTACCTGAACTTCATCCCGGGCGCCGACGAGGACGGCATCGTCCGCTTCCTGCTCGCGGCCGGGGCCATCGGCATGCTCTTCAAGGAGAACGCCTCCATCTCCGGCGCCGAGGTCGGCTGCCAGGGCGAGGTCGGCTCGGCCTGCTCCATGGCCGCCGGCGGTCTCGCCGAGGTCCTCGGCGGCACCCCCGAGCAGGTCGAGAACGCCGCCGAGATAGGCATCGAGCACAACCTCGGCCTCACCTGCGACCCGGTCGGCGGCCTGGTCCAGATCCCGTGCATCGAGCGCAACGGCATGGCCTCCGTGAAGGCCGTCACCGCCGCCCGCATGGCGCTGCGCGGCGACGGCCGGCACCACGTCTCCCTCGACAAGGCGATCAAGACCATGAAGGAGACCGGGGCCGACATGAAGATCAAGTACAAGGAGACCTCGCGCGGCGGCCTCGCCGTGAACGTCATCGAGTGCTGATCGCCGCTTCGGCTTCTCGCCTTTGATTTCGGCTTCTCGCCTGTGAGGGAGCCCCCGGACGGGACGTCGTCCGGGGGCTCCCGCGTTCCCTCGGACGGGCGGGCTGTACGGTACGCGGGTGCGAAAGGCTTTGGGGCTTGCGGTGATCAGAGCGGTCGCGGATTTGATCTTGCTCGGCGGGTGGCCGATGCTGACGATCCTCCTGGCCGTGGCTGCGACGGTGATCGCCGTGTACGCGGTGCGCCACTCCCGAAGCGAGTAGTCTCCGGGCTTGCCTCTGCGCTCGCGCGGGCTGAACGGGCGGGTGTGACGGAGGACGGACCGAGAGCGGGGACAGTCGTGAACACGGAGTGGGACGCCGAGCACCAGCGGTGGGTGACCCGGGCACCCGGGCCGGGGTCGCAGCCATGGGCACAGCCGGGGGCGCAGGCATGGGCGCAGCCGGGGGCCGGGGCGCCGCAGCCCCCGATGACGCCGCCGATGACGCCACCCCCGATCGCGCCGCCGCTGTTCGGGCCCAGGGCTCCGAAGCCACCGAAGACGCCGAAGCCGCAGCGGCAGCCGCAGGCACAGGCACAGGCACAGGCGCAGGCCCCGGCACAGGCACAGGCACAGGCGCCCGGGAAGCTGGGGCCGCGGGCGGTCGCGCTGGCGGCGGTGGCCGGGGTGGTCATCGGCGGGATCGCGGGGGTCGGTGGCTGGTACCTGCTGTCGCACCAGGACGGCAAGAAGAAGCCGGTGGTCGCCGCGTCCGTCTCGGGCACGCCGTCAGCCTCGATATCGTCCTCGACCTCCCCGTCCCCCTCGCCGTCGGCGACGCCCTCCCTCACACCGACGCCCACGCCGTCCGCCACCGGGCCGCACGTCACGCTCGTTCAGGATCCCGCGGGGTTCAGCCTCCTCGTGCCCGACGGCTGGCAGCGGGAGGCCAAGAACACGTCCGTCTTCTACAAGTCCCCCGACGGCAACGGCCTGCTCCAGGTGTTCCCGATGACTGCCGGCACCACCCCGTACGACCACGCCGTCGCCACCGACGCCAACCTGGCCGCGGACCAGGCGAACCACCCCGGCTACCGCCGGATCCGCCTGGAACAGGCCTCCGGCAGCGTCGAGTTGGAGTACGCCTACAACCTGCCGGGCGGCGGCGTCCGCCGGGCGGTCGACCACATCCTGGTCGTCCCGGACAGCCAGCCCTACGCCCTCCTCGTGGCCGGCCCCGAGGCGAGCTGGCCCACCCCGCTCAAGGGCGTCCTGCAGTCCGTGGTGAGCTCGTTCTGCCTGACC